>NZ_SUEG01000059.1:23760-32206 GCF_005063415.1 Mesorhizobium sp. | reverse complement strand
GGTAGCCAGTTACAATTCGCACGCGCCTTGCCCGGCGCTCGAAGGGATACCGGATCACGTACCAAGCAACGATGCCGATCACCCAAATGACCTCGCCAAGTGAGGCTGCCGCAATGCTCACTTCAGGTCACCAGCGCCCTTTCTGCGATCGCGACTGTAGCAGCTGCCCCTGGGTATGGCCACTTCACCCATCGCCCTCGAATTCGTCACCGGCCGACCTTCAGGCGCAGCGATCCTCTCCGAGTTAGTCCGCAGACGCGAAAGCCGGAGGGGCAGTACCGATCGCATTCGGTCCCATTCATCCCTCGAATCTTGGTTATGTATTCATCTCCCGAAGCTCGGTTATGAATTGTTGCGGCCGGAGCTGAATGGCGGGAGTCTTATATCCCATGGAATGAGCGATGTTCGCCACGAAGCCGTTGCAGTTCAAGACCGTTGCCTGCCACATATGCGAACTCGCCTGCAGCTTGCGGATGTAGGCAACGACTTTGTCGTATTCGGCCCGGGTCAGTATGATTTGCCAGCTTGCGGATCTGTATGGTTCTTCCAGATCACCGTCGCTCCACCCGGTTTCGGCTGGCACCGGCACGACATGGCCCAGAACATAGGGAACCGCACTGTTCGAAGCCGGGTGAAGGCCCGCGACTTGGGGATCGATCATTCTCCCGGCCCGGTCCACGCGCCCAAAAACTGCGTAGGTGTGGCCGTAGCTTAGGGCGTAGCGCGAGCGGAACTCGATGAAGTACCGCTCGTCGTTTTTTTGAGGCGCAGCTCCGCCATCGGCATAAGATACGAAATTCGGCTGGGGCGGCAGGTCTTTCGTCTGACATGCCGCTGCCGGGAGGGCCACCAACGCCACAAGCAAGAGACGGCTATTTACAAGCGTCATCGCCGCGTCCATTCCCGAACTTCACAAAGCACAGACTTAATAACGGCCTATGCCCGCCAACCGCGCCCTAGGCTATGAAGCCGGCCAAAGCCCCGGCTGCGTATGTATGGGGAAGGGCTTGGCACCCCTTCCCCATACAAGCCGGTCCTTACTTAATCACTGGTTGCTCTACCGGAGCGGGCGCCGGAGCTTTACCCTTTCCTTTGCCGATCCAGTCGTTCGCGCAGCCGCTCAGGCTGGCAACGGCGAGCACAGCAACCATTGCAATCAATATCCTGCTCATCAAGCAATCCTTTCCCCGGGGGCGGAATAGCCTATAGAATCGCCACAAATAAAACGATATGCAGCCCCACAAAGTTAGCTGCGATCTACACCAACGCCTAGTGCAGAAATGACACAGTTGGCACCCGGTTGTCGGCGGCACCTTTGCGGTGACGTGCTGGCAGGGTTCACCGTCCAACGGAGATCAGGCCTGCCCACCATCAAACAACCACCACCGTCGTGCCCAAAGGAGTACGGTCGTAGAGGTCAATGACGTCGTCATTTATCATACGGATGCACCCGTTCGATACCGCTGTGCCTATCGTCCATGGCTCGTTTGTACCATGTATCCGGAAGTGGGTGTCGCGCCCGTCGCGATAGAGATAAAGGGCACGCGCACCAAGCGGGTTGTTTGGTCCGCCAGGGACCCCCCCTGCATACTGCACCAGGCGCGGCTTGCGCTGCATCATGCTGGCGGTGGGTGTCCACGACGGCCAGTCCGCCTTGCGGCCGACGGTCGCTGTACCCTTGAACGAAAGTCCCTGCTCGCCGACGCCAACGCCGTAGCGCGTCGCCCACCCGTCCGTCTCGACGGCATAGAGAAAACGTTGCGAAGTATCGACGACGATCGTTCCGGCCGGCTCGTTTCCGTCGTACCGCACATGCTGCCGTCGGTAACGAGGATTCAGGCCACGCCTCGGTCCGAACGCGGATGAAATCGACGTGCATCCGGAGATCATCAGAGCCAGACTACCCAGCACGAGCCCCCGGCGCGCAATGTGGTGTTCTTCCATTTGTACCTGCTAGGAAACTGGTCATCTACCGCCGCCCTCGTCTCTACCATTCCAAGGCCTGCGGGCCAAGTCTCGCTGTGTGGTGGCAAAAATGAATTCACAGGATTAACAAGCGAATTGGAGCGAAACTTCTTGAGATAACCGTCTGCCTCTGTTCGGTTATGTCAAATGGGCATAGGACAGAGACGATGAAGCCTGACTTCCACGGTAAAGTTGCGATTGTGACCGGCGCAGGCTCCGGAATAGGGGCGGCTGTTTCACGGCAACTCGCGCAAGAAGGAGCCGAGATTGTTGTCGCCGACCTTGATGCCGAGGCCGCGCACTGCACAGCCGCCGAAATAAGCTCGCAAGGAGGCAGGGCCTACGACTTTGCGGTAGATGTCACGGATGCGGCAGCAGTGGAAAAGCTGATCGAGTTCACTGTCCAGAAATGCGGCGGACTGGATATGGCGGTAAACAATGCAGGTATCGACGGCATTCGAAAAGCAACGGCAGACTATCCGCTCGACAACTGGCACAAACTGATAAACGTTAATCTCAATGGCGTTTTCTACAGCATGAAGTACGAAATCGCCGCGATGCTGGATCGAGGCGGAGGCGCCATCGTGAACATGTCCTCCGTTCTCGGTTCCGTCGGCTTGCCAACTGCGTCCGCTTACACGGCAGCGAAACACGGGGTCGTTGGATTAACCAAGGTTGCGGCGATTGAATATGCGAGGATGGGCATCCGGATCAATGTCGTCGGCCCCGGCTGGATCGAAACGCCTCTTTTATCGGAGCAAATGGAGGCATTAGCCAGCCGGCGCATGGCAGGTCTTCAGCCGATGGGCAGACGCGGGAAACCGGAAGAGGTAGCGGCTCTTGTATGCTTCCTCTTGTCCGACCAGGCCAGCTTTATCACTGGGAGCTACCATCTGGTGGACGGAGCTTACACCGCCCATTAGGTGCAGAGGCTGTCCCCACTCGCGCTGGCTACCGTGAGGGCGATGACGCCGCAGATCGCCGGGCTGCCCGCACTGCCTGAGATGGGCTGTTCCCGCATCGCAAGGAAGGCCGAGCCAGACCCGGTGGCGGCGCTACTTGCCGACATCCTGCTGCAGGCGGCGGTGGAATCGCCTACCCGAAAATGTGCAGGCGCTGCCCGCGAGCGGCCTGCGGAGCGTAGCCTGATGCGGGCGCCCAGAAGACGCGCAGCTCAGTGGCGCTTCTTTGCCTTGCTGGCGAAAGGATTGTCCGAGGTGCGCAAGGCGATGCGGATCGGCACGCCGGGCATGTCGAAAGCCTCGCGCAGGCTGTTCGAGAGATAGCGGACATAGGATTGCGGCATCGCGTCCGGCCGTGAGCAGGAGACAACGAAGCCGGGCGGGCGCGTCTTGGCCTGCGTGACATATTTGATCTTCAGCCGGCGTCCGGCGACGGCGGGCGGCGGATGATGCGCCAGGATGCCTTCCAGCCAGCGGTTGAGCTTGCCGGTCGAGACACGGCTGTTCCAAACTCGATGCGTCCTGATGACAGCATCCATCAGCTTGTCGAGGCCACGCCCGGTCTCGGCCGAGACCGGCACCGCCTGCATGCCGCGCGCCTGCGGCAACAGCCGCTCGGTTTTTTCGCGCAGCTCGGCCAGCAACTCCTGGGGATGGTCGATAAGGTCCCATTTGTTGAAGGCGATCACCGGGGCACGGCCCTCGCGGATGATCAGGTCGGCAATCTGCAGATCCTGCTTCTCGAAGGGAATGGTGGCGTCGAGCACAATGATGACGATTTCGGCAAAGCGGATGGCGCGCAAGCCGTCCTGCACCGACATGACTTCGAGCTTTTCGTGGATCCTGGCCTTGCGGCGCATGCCGGCGGTGTCGAACAGCTTTAACCGGCGTCCATGCCAGTCCCAGTCGACCGAGATGGAATCGCGGGTGATGCCGGCCTCGGGGCCGGTCAACAGCCGCTCCTCGCCGATCAGCGCGTTGATCAGCGTCGACTTGCCGGCGTTGGGGCGGCCGACGACGGCGATGCGCATCGGCTTGGTGTCGTCATAGCTCGGCTCTGCGTCCGGGTCGGTGATGTCCTCGCCGATCAGCACCTCACTGGCGGCGATCTCCTCCTCGCCGGCCTCTTCGTCCTCGCCGAAGGCGCGCGCCTCGCCCAGTGCCGCGATCACCGCGTCGCGCAAATCGGGCAGGCCCTGGCCGTGTTCGGCCGAGACCGGGATCGGTTCGCCAAGGCCGAGCTCCCAGGCCTCCAGCATGCCGCCCTGGGCGCCGCGCGCCTCGGCCTTGTTGGCGACGACGACAACCGGCTTGCCGGATTTGCGCACGATCTCGGCGAAGGTCTTGTCGTCGGGCATCAGCCCGGACTTGGCATCGATCGTGAAAAAGATCAGGTCGGCCTCGCGGATGGCGATCTCGGTCTGGGCGCGCATGCGGCCGGGCAATGTCGAGGCGGCCGCATCCTCGAAGCCGGCGGTGTCGATCACGTCGAAATGCAGATCGTAGAGTTTTGCGGCATGGACGCGTCGATCGCGGGTGACGCCCGGCGTGTCGTCGACAAGCGCCAGCTTCCTTCCCACCAGCCGGTTGAAAAGGGTCGATTTGCCGACATTAGGCCGGCCGATGATGGCGACTTTGAAAGTCATCCGTTGTTACGATACACCGCCCGAGCCGCGGATCAGCTCCGACATCAAAGTCGCCCGCTCGCGCATGTTGCGCGGGGCGCCGTCATCGGCGGCGATCTGGTCGAACAGCTTCAATGCATCCGCCGCCTTGCCTTCCTTCCAGGCGGCAAGGCCAAGCGCCTCGCGCGCCGTATGGCGCAGCGTGTTGGTGTCGGCGGTGAGCGCCTCGACGCGGCTGGAGACATCGGCGAAAGAGCCGTGATCGACCAGAAGCAGAGCGGCCCTGAGGCGCGCCATGTCGCGAATGCCGGAGGGGATCTTGGTGTCGGCGGCGACCTCGTCGAAATCCTTGACGGCGGCGTCGACGTCGCCCTTGTCCGCCTTGACGGTTGCCGCGCGCATGCGGGCGAGCAGCGGATAGGCGCCGTAGCCGTCCTTCTCCAACGCCTCCAGAGCGGCAAGCGCCTCGTCCTTCTTGCCGTCATTGGCGAGCTTGAGCGCCTGCGAGAAGGCATCGCCCGAGCGGTTGGCGCGGGTCTCGTCCCAATAGCGGTAGCCGACGACGGCAGCAGTGCCGAGCACCACCAGCACGGCCAGCACGAGCAAGGCGGGACCGAAACGGTCCCACAGCGCATGCGCCTGGTCGCGACGAATCTCTTCGTTGACTTCGCGGATAAAACTGTCGTCCGACATGGATCAAAACCATTCATGCCCCGGCCGGGGCGGTTGATGAGCCCGCGTTTTAGCGAAATTTTGCCGGCATGGAAGGGGTTCGGCAGGAAAATCGCCTATTCACGAGGCAGTCGCCGCCAAAGGCGGCCGCACAGGTCGATCGTATCCGTGCCATATTTCACCGGTAGGCGGTGCTTCTACATTCCTTGATCCGGTCAGATGCCTTTGCCCCGTTTGTCGCGCGTTGTTGCGTTTTCGATTGCCATGTTGGCTGCCGGCACGGCTTTTGCCGACCCGCCGGCGACGCCGGGAAAACCGAAGCAGGTCGTCATCATCTCGTTCGACAGTGCCCGCGACATTTCGCAATGGCAGCGCAGCCGGGCGCTGGCCCAGCGCACAGGCGCGCATTTCACCTATTTCGTCTCCTGCGTGTTCCTGCTGTCGCCCGAGACACGCAAGCAATACACCGCGCCGGGCAAGACAGAAGGCAAATCGAATATCGGCTTTGCCGCCTCCAAACAGGAAGTCGCCGACCGGCTCGAGCAGATCAACCTCGCCGCCTCCGAAGGCCACGATATCGGCAGCCATGGCTGCGGCCATTTCGACGGCAAGGACTGGAGCAAAGCCGACTGGCTGAGCGAGTTCGGCTCGTTCAAGCATATTCTCGAAAACGCCTATTCGATCAACGGCATTGCTCCTGAACCAAAGGGCTGGCGCGATTTCGCGCGCAAGTCGGTGGTCGGGTTCCGCGCGCCTTATCTGTCGGCAAACAAGGCGCTCTACGAGGCGCTGCCCGCGGCCGGTTTCCTGCTCGACGCAAGCGGCGTCTCGCGTGGGCCGGTCGAGCCGCCGACCGTCAACGGCATCACGCGCTTTTCGCTGCCGCAGATCCCGGAAGGGCCGAGCTCAAGGCGGGTGATCGCCATGGATTACAATCTCTATGTCAGACATTCCGGCGGCTTCGAGCGGCCGAGCATGGCGGAAGAGTTCACTGAGCGGACCTATCATGCCTTTCGCGCCGCCTTCGACGCGCAATACCAGAGCAAGCGTATTCCGCTGGAGCTCGGCTTCCACTTCACGCTGATGAACGACGGCGCCTACTGGAACGCGCTGGAACGCTTTGCCGGCGAGGTCTGCGTGATGAGACAAGTCGAGTGTATCAGCTTTCGCGATTATGTTTCGCGGCGAGGCGAACGACAGGCGGCGGTGGGCGGCTGAGCGGAAGCGCTCGCCGCCCGCTAACTCTTTAGCTTGCTGGTTGATCCTCAGGACGCAGGCCGGCTTGCTCTCGTTCCAGATAATGCTGGTCGATTTCGGGCAGCGGCTCACCCTTGATTGTGGCTTCGAAAGCGCGCAGGCGCTTGTGAACTGACAAGAGCTCGACGATTGTTGACCAGGAATTGACAAGGTATTGGAACGAGGTTGTCACCTGGCTGAACGCCGAATTTACCTGGTTTATAAGACCCAACGTCAAAGCTCCGGCGACCATTGAAGGAGTCATCAGGAAAAGAGCAAATATGTTATTTAATTGCAAATACAGATAACGGACCACATTGAAATACACGTAGTGGAAATAGAGTCGGAAGTAATTGCGGCGCACGTTTCCGAACAACTCGGAAACGGTCGGCGGCTGCGCGCGGGACGAATCGTCCTCACCGTAAACAAGTTCTTTGCGATAGGCGGCTTCGACGCGCTGGTTGCGGAATTGTAAGCCAGGGAGCTTTATTCCAGCGCTGGCAATACACACGGTGCCAAAAATCGCCCAGAAGATCGCAGCTATAACCAGCGGCTGCGGCACCTGACCAACGAACGGCAATACGGTGATGTGCTTTGAGTAGGCTAGCAAAATCGGCATGAAGGCTATCAAGGTCATGATCGAGTCGATGAAGCTGGTTCCAAGATCTTCCATGATCTTGGAGAACCGCATCGTGTCTTCCTGCACGCGTTGGGAAGCTCCCTCGATATAGCGCAGCCTAGGCCAGTAAGACATATAGTAGTCGTTCATCGCTGTACGCCACCGAAACACCCAATGGCTCACAAAGAAGTTTGTCAGAACGTATACAGTAACAGCCACCAGAGCGATGCCTAGGAAAGTTATTAACTGCGCGTACACATCATTCTCTGTGGCCTTCACACTTTTGCTGACAATGCCCTGAATAAGGTCCCAGAATGGCCCGTACCAGGCATTGATCGCTACACTCACCTGCACTTGGAAATAGGTCGTGAACAAAATTAACGAACTGCCAAGGATCGACCAGCGGTCCCACGGGTGCGGGGAATACCAATGCCAAAAGGCGTAAAAGAGCAGAACGCCAAGCGTAAAGTAGATATAGAACCAAAGAAATGGTGGCGACCAGAAGACGGAAACGCCAATGATGGGCGCCGCGTCCGCTGCGAGGGGGGGCAATCCGATCAAAGCCCCTAGCTGGTCGCCGCCGAGAAACCATACGGCCACCATAACGACACTCCAGACGGCCGCCGAGGTGAAGAACAGCTTCGGCTGCGGGAAGAAGGATACAAACACTGTGGGGAAATCCTCGTTCGATGCGCAAATCAGCGGGTTCAGCGGGCATAAAGTCACACATTAGTGGGAAAGAAAATGCCCGCTACCCGACGCCCGGCGCCGAGCAAGACCATAATCATGGCGATTTTGGCGCAGCCGACCAGGCGATCGCACCCGAGGCCAGCAGGACGGCGGCGGCCACGATCGAGGCAAGGAAAAAGTTACCCGAGGCCTGCGCGAGCAGCCCGGCGACGATCGGGCCGATGATCTGGCCGAGGCCGAAGGCGGCCGTCATCACCGCCAGCATCCGGCGTGGCGCTTGCGGAGCAAGCTGCCTGCCGGTCTGCAGGCCAAGCGCGGTGATGGCGATGAAGGTGCCGCCGACAAGAAGGCCGCCGAGCAGCGGCCCGGTGCGCCCGCCCATGATGACACTGGCGCTGACGCCGACCACCTCGACCAGGCACCCCAGGGCATAGGTGGCATAGAGCCCGATCCTGGCCGCGAGCTTCTGCCACAGCCAGACCGATGGGAAACCGGCAAGTCCGGTGACCATCCAGACCACGGCCTCGAAGACGCGGCCGCCGCCGCCCTGACGGACGATGGCGACCAGGAACGTCGCCGTGACGATGTAGCCGAAGCCGAACAGGCCGTAGGCGATAATGACCTTCACCAGCGACCAGTCTTTGGGCAGCGCCGGCTCGCGGCCGGCGGTGCTGTTC
>NZ_SUEG01000059.1:0-23750 GCF_005063415.1 Mesorhizobium sp. | reverse complement strand
GACCACAGCCAGCCCGCGGCCCAGCCGGCATGTTCGGTGACGAGGACTGCCAACAGCGCCGAGGACGCCGTGATGCCGAGGCCGACACCGCCGAAATACAGGGCCTGCAGGTCGCTTCGCCCGACCGCGGCGAGATGACCGAAAACGATGCTGGTCATGAAGACCAGCACGAAAGCGCTAGCGAGGCCGGCAAGAAGGCGGATGAGGAGAAAGGCGGGCATGGTGCCGGTCAGGCCCATCAGGCCGGCGTGGATCGCGGTGGCGGCAAGGCCGGCCAGCATCAGCTGGCGCTCGCGGCCTTGCGCCCAGCCGCCGGTGGCGGCAAGCGCGCCGACGAGGTAGCCGAGATAATTGGCCGATGCGATCCAGCCGGCATCGGCCGGCGACAGGCCGAGCTCTTCCATCATGCCAGGTAGGATCGGCGTATAGACGAAGCGGCCGATGCCCATGGCGACGGCCAGGGCGATCATGCCGGCGATTGCCAGGCGCAAGGGCGAAGCGATGTTCATCGCGGTGCACCATAGGTGCGCCTGCCGGTGAGACAATCCGCCTTTTATTGGGCCAGTAGGGTTGCGCAGCCGCGTCGGCGGCTGGCTCGCCTGAGGTGCCAAGCACGATCCTCGTTCAGGAACTCAGCCGCAGCAGGTCGAAGCCGTCTCGTAGTGAGTACGACCCGCGGTCAGCCTGAACGGCATGTCGGCGAGCTCGCGCTCCGACATGGTGTCGAGCACCGGATGCGACAGCGGATCGGTCCCCCAATTGGCCTCGCTGTCATGCCGGTGTGGCTGCGTTCCGATCGGGGAAAAGGCGCCGAGCCATGACAAAATCTTCATCAGATTGCCTCCTCACACTGAGTAGCCCACTTAGAATCCGGCATCCGGCAGTGTCTGGCAATTGAGATTTCAGCCGTTCGAGTTTAGAAAAACTGTATGGCTATGCTGAACCGCGTCCATCTCAACGGCTTGCGCGCCGTCGAAGCCGTCGCGCGCCTGGGCTCGCTCGCGGCGGCGGCCGGCGAGCTCAACGTCTCGGTCAGCGCCGTCAGCCAGCAGATCAACCGGACCGAAAAACAGCTCGGCCGAGCGCTGTTCGAACGAACGCCAGCTGGCCTGGTGGCGACGGAATTCGGCACGGTCTTTACCGCGCGGCTCAGCGCAGGCTTCCGCGAGCTCGCACAGGCGGTAGCGCTTGCCGATGAAAGCTCGGAGTGCACGCTGGTGGTTTCGGTGGCGCCGGCCTTCGCCTCGAAATGGCTGCTGCCGCGGCTGTCGCGGCATTTCGCCCGCCATCCGAACGTGCTCCTGCGCATCGATGCCTCGGTGCGGCTTGCCGATCTCGATCGTTCGGACATCGACGTCGCCATCCGGCTCGGCGACGGCAAATGGCCCGGCGGGCGGGCCGAATTGCTGCTGGCGCAGGAGGTGTTTCCGGTCTGTGCACCGGTGATCGCCAGCAAGCTGAAATCGATCGAAGATCTTGCTTTGACCTGTGCGATCACCGACGAGAGATCGATGATCAGTTGGGAGAGCTGGTTCGAAGCGGCCGGGGTGGAGCCGGTCACCTTCATGAAGGGCGCGCGCTTCACCGATCCGATGCTGTGCCTGGAATCGGCGATTGCCGGTCACGGCGTCATGCTCGGCTGGCAGTTGCTGGCCGCCGACGCACTGGCCGACGGCCGGCTCGTCGCGCCGTTCGGCGTACGCGCGCAGAGCGGCCTCGGCTATTGGCTGGTGACTTCGGCCAGCAAGAGCGAAAGCCGCAAGGTCAGGGATTTCAAGATCTGGATCCGCGAAGAGATCGAGGCGACGATGGCGCAGTTCAGGTCGCTCGAGAGCGCCAGCTAAACCTGCCGACATCATCACGGTGGAAAGGGCGGTAGCGCCGGTCTATGTAAGAAACAGTCCCCAATCACGGCAGGCAGGATCATGACCACACATTCGCGCGGCGTTTCCGCAACCATCGACCCGGTAAAGCTCGACAGGCTAGCGGAGGTCGCCGTCAAGGTTGGGCTGCAATTGCAGCCGGGGCAGGATCTGGTGCTGACCTCGTCCATTGCAGCGCTGCCTTTGACGCGACGGATCGTCGAGCACGCCTACAAGGCAGGTGCGGGCCTGGTGACGCCGATCTTCAACGATGACGAGATCACGCTGGCGCGCTTCCGCTACGGCGCCGACGCCGGCTTCGACCGCACCGCCGGCTGGCTCTATGAAGGCATGGCCAAAGCCTTCGCCAACAATGCGGCGAGGCTTGCCGTGCGCGGCGAGGATCCGTCGCTGCTTTCGGCGCAGGACCCGGCAAAGGTGGCGCGTGCCAACAAGGCGAATTCGATGGCCTACCAGCCGGCGCTGCAAAAGATCACCGGCTTCGACATCAACTGGAACATTGTGGCTTATCCCGATCAGGCCTGGGCCAAACAAGTGTTTCCGGACGACGCCGAAGACGTCGCCGTGGCCAAGCTTGCCGACGCCATCTTTGCCGCCTCGCGGGTGGACGTCGAAGACCCGATCGGCAACTGGACGGCGCACAATGCGGCGTTGAAGAGCCGCACCGAATGGCTGAACGGCCACAATTTCCACGCGCTGCATTTCACCGGCCCCGGCACCGACCTGACCGTCGGGCTGGCTGACGGCCATGAGTGGATGGGCGGCGCCTCGACCGCCAAGAACGGCATCACCTGCAACCCCAACATCCCGACCGAAGAGGTTTTCACCACGCCGCATGCAAGGCGCGTCGAGGGTCATGTCACCAGCACCAAACCGCTGTCCTACCAGGGCACGCTGATCGACGGCATTGCGGTGCGTTTCGAGGCGGGGCGCATTGTCGAGGCCAAGGCCACGAAGGGCGAGGATGTGCTGCAAAAGGTGCTGGATACCGACGAAGGCTCGCGCCGTCTCGGCGAGGTGGCGCTGGTGCCGCATTCCTCGCCGATCGCCAAGAGCGGGCTCTTGTTCTTCAACACGCTGTTCGACGAGAACGCCGCCTGCCACATCGCGCTTGGCCAGTGCTACTCGAAGTGCTTCGTCGACGGCGCCTCGCTCAGCCAGGACGAGATCGCGGCGCGCGGCGGCAACAAGAGCTTCATCCACATCGACTGGATGATCGGCTCGGACAAGATCGACATAGACGGCGTCCACAAGGACGGCAGCCGCGTGCCGGTGATGCGCAAGGGCGAGTGGGTTTAGGCCCGGGATCTCTAAGCGAAGGCCAGCAAGCAGCGGCGCCTGCTGGGCCATGCGGAGTTGGCAATGGAGCTCGCGGTCAAGCGCATCTATGAGCAGCCGGCGCCCGATGACGGGCATCGGGTGCTGGTGGATCGCATATGGCCGCGCGGCGTCCGCAAAGAGGACGTGGCGCTGACGGTCTGGCTGAAGGACATCGCGCCAAGCAATGCGTTGCGCAAATGGTTCGGTCATGAGCCGGCGCGCTGGGCGGAATTCCAGCGGCGATACCGCGATGAGCTCGACCGGAACGGCGAGGCGGTGGCGGAAATGCGCGCCTTGCTCCGTGAAGGCAAGGTGACGCTGCTCTACGGCGCCCATGACGAGGCGCACAACAATGCGGTGGCACTGGCGAGCTATTTGCGCGAGATCAATTAGTCACGCCGGCGGGCGGCGCCCCCCTCTGTCCTGCCGGACACTTCTTTGGAGACTAGCGAAAGCCGAAGTGACATCCAATCTCCCCACTAGAGGGGGAGATGTCCGGCAGGACAGAGGGGGGCGCGACGGATCGCGGCGGGTCGGTTCTATTTCCCACTCACCGCCTCTTGATAAACATCCGGCTTGAACCCGACGAGAACCCTGTCGCCAAGTTCCAGCACTGGTCGCTTTATCATCGTCGGTTTGGCCAGCATCAGCGCCTTGGCCTTCTTCTCGTCCAGGCCCAGTCTGTCCTCCTCCGACAGTTCCCGGAACGTTGTGCTCGCCTTGTTGAGAAGGATTTCCCAGCCGACCTTGCCTGACCAGCCGTTCAGCCGATCCGCGTCAAGCCCGTCTGTCCCGTAGTCGTGAAAGCGATAGGCAACATCGTGGCTCGCCAGCCAGACACGCGCCTTCTTGACCGTATCGCAATTGGTGATGCCGTACATGGTGATCGTCAAAACGCGTCCTCGGACCAGTCGAATCTGACGGCACCCTAAAACCGCGCCTCTCACTTTTCCAGCGGCCTCGCCGGGCTCCGCGATTTTCGCGCTTGCCAATAGTAAGGAATTTCCCTAAGTGTTTTCTAAGCCGGTCACGCGGAATGGCCGAGCCAAGGAAATGACCATGACGGGCCTGCAGACCGAAAGCCCCCCGCCGATCGACGGCATTTTCCGGGCGCTCGCCGATCCGACCCGGCGACGCGTGGTCGAGCGACTGAACCGAAGCCCCGCCTCGGTCAGCGAGCTTGCGCAGCCGTTCGAGATGGCCCTGCCATCCTTCATCGAGCATCTCAGGGTTCTGGAAGGCTGCGGGCTGGTGCATTCGGAGAAGGCAGGCCGCGTCAGGACCTACCGGCTCGCGCCGGAGCCGTTGAAGCTCGCGGAAAACTGGTTGGCCGAGCAGCGTGCGCTGTGGGAGCGCCGCCTCGACCAGTTCGACGACTACGTGCTGAAACTCAAGGAGAAAGACAGATGAATATGGTCCCGTTGTTCCAACCCGATCCGAAGCTCGACCTCGTGCTCGAACGGACGATCGAGGCGCCGCGAGAAGTGCTGTGGACGGCCTTGACGAAGCCCGAGCATGTCCGCCAATGGTTCACGCCGAAGCCGTGGATCATCACCGATTGCGAGATCGACCTTCGGCCCGGCGGCCTGTTCCGCACCCGCATGCAGTCGCCCGACGGCAAGGAGGTCAACGACAGGCGTTGCTGCTACCTCGAGATTGTCCAGAACGAGCGCCTGGTGTGGACCGATGCGCTGCTGCCCGGCTACCGGCCGTCAGGCGACCCATTCATCACAGCCGTCATATCGCTGCAATCTCAGGGCGAGGCGACACGCTACACCGCTACCGCCATCCACCGCGACGAAGCCACCCGCAACAGCCACGAGGAGATGGGCTTCTACGACGGCTGGGGCACAGTGGCGGATCAGTTGGCCGGCTACGTCAAGACGATCTGAGGCGACCCTGCTTCGCACTCACATTGCGGCCACGGAGCCGTCGTGGCCGTTCAACCGAACGGCGGTGCCGAAGGCACCAACCATCGCAACAAATTTGACGGTTGGCGTAATGCCAATGTTGAAGGCTCAGGCGCCGTAGCCGATGATGCCCTTGATCTCGAGGAAATCGTGGATCGCCCAGTCGGCGTATTCGCGGCCGTTGCCGGACTGCTTGTAGCCGCCGAAGGGCGCGAACGTGTCCCATTCCGGATAATTGATCGAGACCTGCCCGGCACGCAGCCGGCTGGCAATCTTGCGGGCGTGTTCGATATCCCGGGACTGCACATAGGCGGCCAGGCCATAGACGGTGTCGTTGGCGATCTTCACCGCATCATCATCGTCATCGTAGGAGATGACCGACAGGACCGGCCCGAAAATCTCCTCCTTCTCGATGATCATGCCGGGCCTGACGTGGCCGAAAACGGTCGGCCGCACATAATAGCCGCGGTTGAGGTGCTCCGGCCGGCCGGGGCCGCCGGTGACCAGCGTCGCGCCCTCGGCGATGCCTGCCTCGATCAGCCGTTGGATCTTGTCGAACTGGATGTTGCTGACCACCGGCCCGAGCTTGGTCTCCTCGGAGCGTGGGTCGCCGACCTTGTGCCGTTCGGCGGCCTTCTTGGCGATCGTCAGCGCCTCGTCGTGACGGGCGGCCGGCACCAGCATGCGGGTCGGCGCGTCGCAGGACTGGCCGCTATTGCCGAAGCAGGCGTTGACACCCTTGCGCACCGCAGTCTCGAAGTCAGCGTCGGGCAGCACGATGTTGGCCGATTTGCCGCCCAGCTCCTGCGCGACGCGCTTGACCGTCTCGGCCGCCGTCTTGGCGACGATGATGCCGGCCCGGGTCGACCCGGTGAACGAGACCATGTCGACGTCGGGATGGCCAGCCATGACCTGGCCGACATCCGGGCCGGTGCCATTCACCAAATTGTAGACGCCCCTAGGCGTGGCGGCGGCGTCCATCACCTCGGAAAAAATGATGCCGCTGATCGGCGCGATTTCGGAAGGTTTCAAAACGACGGTGCAGCCGGCGGCGATGGCCGGCGCCACCTTGCAGACGATCTGGTTGAGCGGCCAGTTCCACGGTGTAATCAGCGCGCAGACGCCGATCGGCTCCTTGACCACCATGGTGGTGCCGCGCTTCTCACTGAATTCGTAATCCTCAAGCGCCTTGATGGTAGCTTCCATATGCGCCCTGCCCGCCCAGGCCTGCGCCTCGCGCGCCCACCTGATCGGCGCGCCCATTTCCTGGCTGACCGCCTGGGCGATGTCCTCGTAGCGCTCATTGTAGACTTCGAGGATACGCTTCAGCAGCTTCAGGCGCTCGGTCTTGGTCGTTTGCGAGAAGGCCGGGAATGCCGCCTTGGCTGCCGCCACGGCCTTGTCGACATCGGCTTTCGAGCCGACCGAGATTTTGGTGTAGGCCTCTTCGGTGGACGGATCGATCACATCCAGCGTTGCCGGAACCACGGGGCCGACCCATTTGCCGCCGATGAAGAAGTTGAGATGATTGCTCATGGGCCGTGCTCCGGTTTTCTGGAAGTTTGAAAGTCAGACTAGCTGGGCAGCATAGGGCAGTTGGCGCCGCGGCGCAGGCTGATATGCGCCACGTCGCCGACGCTGAATTGAAAACCCTCTGTCCGGCGTGGTGCGTCGATCACCACCTGTGTCCCCTGCCCCAGCTCTGCATGAAGGCGCAAGGTGCGGCCGTGAAAGACGATGCTGTTGACCCGCACCGGTGCAGTACCGGCCGCGGCCTCGGTCGTCGCCAAAAGGTCCTCCGGACGCACGCCGATGGTGCGCACCGTGCCCTCGCCAGGCAGCTCGCCTTTATCCGAAATCGCTTCCAGTGGCAGAGCGCCGGCGATGAACCGCAAGCGCTCGCCGTCACGGCAGACAAAGCGCGACTGCAGAAGGTTCATGGTGCCGATGAAGCTGGCGACGAATTTGGTGGCGGGCCGATCGTAAAGGGTCGCCGGCGGCGCAATCTGCTCTATGCGGCCCTTGTTCATGACGACAATGCGGTCTGAGATCGACAGCGCCTCGGTCTGGTCGTGCGTGACCATGACGAAAGTGGTGCCAAGCCGCGACTGCAGCCGCTTCAATTCGACCTGCATCTGCTCGCGCAGATGCGCGTCGAGCGCCGATAGCGGCTCATCGAGCAGCAGCACACGCGGCTCGCAGACGATCGCGCGGGCAAGCGCGACGCGCTGGCGCTGGCCACCCGACAATTCGGACACGCGGGCGCCGAGCTTTTCGGCAAGGCCGACCATGTCGAGCGCTGCGCCGACGCGCCTTGCCTGTTCGGCACCGGAGAGCTTGCGCAGCGACAGGCCGAAGCCGACATTTTCGGCGACGTTCATGTGCGGGAACAGCGCGTAATCCTGGAATACGGTGTTGACCGGGCGGTCGAAGGGCCTGAGCGCCGTGATGTCGCGCCCTTCGAGCAGAACCCTGCCGCTCGACGGGCTTTCGAAACCGGCGATGACCCGCAGGCTGGTGGTCTTGCCGCAGCCGGACGGTCCGAGCAGAGTCAGGAACTCGCCGCGAGAAATGTCGAGATCGACGGTGTCGAGCCCGACGATGCCGCCAGGGAAAATCTTGGAGACCTTGTCCAGCCGGACGAGCGGATCAGGCGCCATCGCGAACCTCGGATGGTTTGGTAGTGTTGACCCACAGGATCTGGCAGCGCTCGCTGCCCGGATTGCGGAAGGCATGCAGCAAGGTGCTCTTGAAGGCGAAGCTGTCACCGGCCTTCAGCCCGTATCTGGTCGAATCGACCACCAGCTCGACCTCGCCTGACATGACGAAGCCGAATTCGTGGCCGGCATGGGCGTAGGCTTCGGCGGTGCCGCCACCGGCCTCAACCGTCACCAGCATGCCGGTCAGCGTGGCAGCCGGCGGCGACAGCAGCGCCTTGGCGATGCCTTCCGACTTGACCGGGATCTGCCGCCGGCTGTTGGCGCGCACACAATAAAGATCGTTGCCGGCATCATTGCCGTCGGCGATCAGCGCCGACGGCTCGATGTCGAGTGCGGCGGCGAGCGGCCAGATCACCCGCACACGCAGCGAGGACAGGCCGCGCTCGATCTGGCTGAGCGCACCGATCGAAACGCCGGCCTTGGTGGCGAGTTCAGCCAGCGAAAGATGGCGTTCCAGCCTAAGCGCCCGCACGCGCCGGCCGACCCGCACATCGGCGTCGTCCTTCGGCTTTTCAGCCGCTTCGTTCAGCATGTCCATCTATTCCCGACCTCGTTTTCGGTATCCTGGAGCGGCGCCGCGCAGTCGAAACCGCGCGGCGCCTCAGAAGCTCAGCCGCCTGCCTTGACCTTCTCGAACATCTTGGCGAGTTCGTCATTCTGTTTCATCGGCCCGGTGAAGACGGTGGTCTTCAGCATCACTTCCGGATCGGGCGGCAGCTGCAGTTTCTCCAGCTCCTCCTTCGGCACCGCAGCGAAGGCCGAGCTGGTCGAACTGCCGTAGCCGTAAGCCTGGATCAGGTATTTTCCCGAATCCGTCTCCAGCCGGCTGTTGATGAAGTCATAGGCGAGATCGACGTTCTTGGCGTCCTTGAGCATGACGAAACCGCAAGCCCAGGTCAGCATGCCTTCCTTCGGTTTCATGAACTCGACAGGCACGCCCTGCTTCTTCAGCGAGGTGGCCGAGGCGTTCCAGGTCATGGCGGCGACCAGCTGGCCGCTCGCCAATGCCTGTTCGACGGAGGTCATGTCGGTGGTGTAGTTCGAAAGCAGCGGGCGCTGCTCACGAAGTTTTTCTGCCACCTTGTCCATCTGTTCCGGTGTCATGTCGAATGGATTGACGCCGGCGAGAAGGGCTGCCACCACCGGTGTGTCGTGGACGGCATCGATGGTCGCCATGCGCCCGGCATATTGCTTGTCCCAGAGCAGGTTCCAGCTGGCTTCCGGGTTCTTCACCAGATCGGTGCGGTAGAGGATCGAGGTGTTGCCCCAGTCCCACGGCACCATCCAGACCTTGCCGTCGCCGGCCTGCAGGTCGGGCAGGTTCCTGAAGACCGGAAAGATCGAATCCCAGTTCTTGATGCGCTTGGTGTCGATCGGCTGCAGCAGGCCTTCCTTGTTCCAGCGCGCCACCTTGTCGTAGCAGGGATGCGCGATGTCGGGGCGGAAGCCAGCCTTGACCTTGGTGAAAGCGTCATCGTCGTCGCCAAACATCGAGGCTTCGACACCATCGGGGTGCGCTGCGAGGAAGCTCTTGTTGAAGTCGGGCAGTTCATAGCCCGACCAGGTGAAATATTGCAGCTTGTCGCCGGCAAAGGCGACAGTCGACGCAAGCGCCAGCGCGAAGGCAGCCAGTCCGGTTTTCGCTGTCTTTGCCGTTATCGATTTCAGGTCGAATGCCATTGCAGTTCTCCTCTTTCGGTTTCTTCTGGTTTTGACAGGCTGGCGGGCGCTGGCCGCCGGGTGGCGGCAAGCCCGCGATGGCGCAGGATTTCGGCGAGTGCGGCGATGAGGAACGACACGGCCAGGATCGCGGTGCCGAGCGCCATGACGGTCGGCAGCGATTTCGGAAAGCGCAGCTGGCTCCAGATATAAAGCGGCAGCGTCGGCTCGGTGCCGGCAAGGAAGAAGGCGACGATGAACTCGTCGAACGAGGTCAGGAAGGCCAGCATGAACGCCGAAATAGTGGCGGGCAGGCTGAGCGGCAGCATCACCCGTCTGAAGGTCGTCCAGTCGGAGGCGCCGAGGTCGAGCGCTGCCTCGCGGATGGTCGTCGGAATGGCGGCGAAGCGGCTGCGCATGACCACCACCGTCGTCGGCAGCGCCACCAATATGTGACCGAGCACGATGGCAATGCGCGACGGCCCGAAACCGGCAAGATTGACCAGGATCAGCAGCGATATGCCGACGATGACGCCGGGGATCAGGATCGGCAGCCGGGCAATGGCGCTGATCGTGGCGGCCAGCGGCGAACGGCCGTAGAGGTCCATATAGGACACGGTGATGCCGCAGAGTGTTGCGCCGGTGGCGGCAATGGTGCCGATGACGAGGCTGTTGGCAAGCGCGCCGGACAGCGCCGAATTACCGACCAGCGTGCCGTACCATTCCAGCGTGAAGCCTTGCAGCGGAAATGCCGCCTGGATCGAATTGTTGAAGGAAAACAGCGGGATCAGCAATATCGGCAGATACAGGAACACCAGATAGGCAAGGACGTAGGCTCCCAGCCAGCCGCCGCCCTGCCTTGCATCGATACGCGCCGTGTTCATGTGCGGCTGCCGTATCGGCGGTCGGCAAAGCGCACCACCAGCACCACGGCAAGAATGACCAGCATGACGGCGACGGCGAGTGCGGCGCCGAACGGCCAATCATTGGCCTTGCCGAACTCGGCCTGGATGAGCGTGCCGATCATGGTGCTGGCAGGGCCGCCGACCAGCGCCGGCGTCACATAATCGCCGACGGTCGGCACGAAGACGACGAGAGCAGCCGCCAGCACGCCCGGCATCGAATTGGGCAGCACGATGCGACGGAAACTGGTGAACGGTTTTGCGCCGAGATCGGAAGCAGCTTCGAGCAGCGATTTCGGGATCGTGTCCAGCGCCACATAGATGGGCAGGATGGCGAACGGCGCATAAGCGTGGGCAAGCGTGACGACGACCGCTGCCGGCGTATTCAAGAACGCCAATGTCGGCTCCGACCAGATGCCGCTTTCGATCAACGCGGAGTTCAGCACGCCATTATAGGCAAGCACGATCTTCCAGGCGAAGACGCGCAGCAGATAGCTGGTCCAGAACGGCAGGGTCAGCAGGAACAGCAGCAGCCCACGCTGCCGCCCGGCATGGAAAGCCAGGTAGTAGGCAACGGGATATGCCGTGACGACGGTTGCCAGCGTCACCAGGCCGGCGATGCCCAGCGAGCGCAGAGTCACCGTCCAGTACAGCGGATCGGTTGCCACCGTGACGAAATTCGCAAGGGTGAAACCAGCCCCCAGCAGCGAGCCGTCATTGCCGCGGAAAGCGAGAAAGAACACCAGGCCAAGCGCGAAAAGGATCAACAAGAAGGTGACCAGCCCGCCGGGCAGCAGCATGGCGAAGCGAAAACCCGGCGAAGACCGGGTTTCCGGCAGCGGCTGCGTTGCGGCGATAGTCGACATCGACGGCCCATCATAATTTGAAATCGACCAAGCTTTTTTCATATTCATGAAGCTGTCAAGCTGTTTCACGCTTGGGCATGAACGTCAGCGTTCGAAGGCGTCCAGCATCCGGTACCAGGCGATGGTCGCGGCAACGCCGACCTGTCGAAAGGCGTGAAACGGGATCGGCCGGATCGGCGATATCGGGAACGGCAATTGCCTGGTGTCGCTGCTCGACAGATAGGAGGCGATGCGCTCGCCAAGCGCGGTCATCAGGCCGATGCCGCGGCCCTGGCAACCGACGACCGCCAGCAGACCCTTCTCTGGCTCGTGGATATGCGGGAGATGGTCCGGCGTCATTGCCACCCGGCCGAACCAGCGCTTTTCAATGGCCACATCGGACAGCGCCGGGTAGAGCCGCAGCAGCGCGCGTTCCAGATGCGCCCAGTCGGCCGGGCCGTTCGGCAAGGCCATCCGGCCGCGTCCGCCGAGCACCAGCCGGCCATCGGCACTCTTGCGATAATAGACGAGGATGCGGCGCGAATCCGACACTGCCTGCCCGTCAGGCAGGATCGCCGCCGCGAGATTGGATGATAGCGGCGCTGTCGCGATCTGGAAGGAATGCAGCGGAACGATCGTCTCGGCGAGGCCCGGGAGCAGGCCGCCGGTATAGGCGTTGGTCGCCAGAACGACCGCCTTGGCCTTGAGTTCGGCGCCGCTTTCGGTTGAAACGTGCCAAATGCCAGCATCCTTGCTGATCTGCATCACGTTCTGGCGCTCGGCGATCTTTACGCCCGCCGCTGCAGCGACGCGCGCCAGTTCCGACGTGTAGGCGAGCGGATCGATGACACCAGCACGGCGATCGAGCCAGCCGCCGAGATAGCCTTGCGCGCCGGTCATCGTCGCGATCTCCGTCGCGCTCAGCAGCCGGACATCGGCGCCGCGGGCGCGCCACTGCCGATCCCGGTTCGCGGCCGCTTTTAGCGCGGTCTCGGTATGCGCAGCCTGGATCCAGCCATTGCGGACGAACGGCACCGCCATTCTTTCGTCGCGGATCAATTCGAAAACGGCGTCCGCCGTCGAGGCGGCAAAGTTGACGAGCGCTTCGCCGCGCTCGAGACCAAAATGCTCCAGCAGCCAGTCCGGATCGTATTTCAGGCCGGGAATGACCTGGCCGCCGTTCAGACCGGATGCGCCGCTGCCGATTTCGCCGGCCTCCAGCACCTGGACGGCAAAGCCGAGCCGGGCAGCGTGCAATGCTGTCGACAGACCCAGAATGCCGCCGCCGACGACGACGACATCGACGCATTGGCCGGCTGGAAAAAGCGAATGGAACGCGGTGGCTGTCCGCGGCTTCTGCCAGATTGGGTCGGAAAACCGTAGGAGCAAGCGTCACCTAGAGATTTCAGTAGGTGAAAACCCTAGCGACGGTTTCATTATTTTGAAAGAGCGTTTTCCGTCGCCGTTGGCGCACGTCAGGCTCGATCAAGGTCCAGCGATGCGAAGACCGTTTGAAAGAATTGACAAAGCTCGCCCCTGCAAGCGGGATAGACCTTTGGCGGGAATTTGTTGAAAGTGCCGCGGCCGAAGGACAAGACAACAGGAAATGTAAACCATGACGAACGCCACACATTTGCCCGCCGAAGGCCTCTTCGTAGGCCGCGCCCGGGCGAGCGATGCTTCCCATCCGCTGGTGGTCACGGTGCGTGACGGCACGGTCTTCGACATCACGTCAAATGTGGCGCCGACCGTACGCGACGTTTGCGAATTGCCGGATCCGGCGGGGCACGTCCGCTCGGCCAAGGGGCGGCCGATCGGTCCGCTCGATGCCATTGCCGCCAACAGTTTCGAGACAGCGCGCGATCCGGGGAAACCATACCTGCTGTCCCCCGTCGACCTGCAGGCGATCAAGGCATCTGGCGTCACCTTTGTCGTCAGCCTGCTCGAACGGGTGATCGAGGAGCAGGCGCGCGGTTCGGCCGAAAAGGCCGACGCCATTCGCGCCGACATCGCCGGGCTGATCGGCCACGATCTGTCGAAGCTCAAGCCCGGCTCGCCGGAAGCGACGGAGATCAAGGCCAAGCTGATTGCGCGCGGCGCCTGGTCGCAATACCTGGAAGTCGGCATCGGCCCCGATGCCGAGATCTTCACCAAGTGCCAGCCCATGGCCTCGGTCGGCTTCGGCGCCGATGTCGGCCTGCATCCGGTCTCGACATGGAACAATCCAGAGCCGGAGATCGCCATGATTGCCGCCAGCAGCGGCAGGATCGTCGGGGCGACGATCGGCAACGACGTCAATCTGCGCGACGTCGAGGGGCGCTCGGCGCTGCTGCTCGGCAAAGCCAAGGACAACAACGCCTCGGCAGCACTTGGCCCCTTTATCCGGCTGTTCGACGAGACGTTTTCCATCGGCGACGTGAAGCAAGCGATCGTACGGTTGAGAGTCGAAGGCGAAGATGGGTTCTCGCTGGAGGGCGCCAGTTCGATGGCCGAGATCAGCCGCTCGCCGGAAGAGTTGGTCGCCGCCGCCATGGGGCCACATCACCAGTACCCGGACGGGCTGGCGCTCTATCTCGGCACGATGTTCGTGCCGTCGAAGGATCGCGGCGAAAAAGGCAAGGGCTTTACCCACAAGGTCGGCGACATCGTCACCATCTCGTCGGAGAAGTTCGGTGCCCTGGTCAACCGCGTGCGGCTGTCGCCCGACTGCCCACACTGGACCTACGGCGCCAGCCATCTGATGCGCGACCTCGCAAGGGCCGACCTCATCTAGTCCCCCAGCCTAACATCCGATAGATTCTAGAATTCTCTGATTGGAAATTAGCTGCTCGTCGGCATTCGGGAGAGTCCATTGATCGTCGCTCTTGAGGGCAAGACCCTTGTCGTTACCGGCGGGACGCAAGGGCTTGGCGAGACCATCGCCCGGCTGGCCTCAGCCGACGGCGGCGAAGGGATCGCCATTGTCGGCCGCAATGCCGAGCGTGGCAGACGCATCGCCGAAGAGCTTTCACGACCAAGCCGGCCCGTCGTCTTCATCCAGGCCGACCTTGGAGATCCGGCCGCGCCTGCAGCTGTCATGGCGGAAGCGATCAAAAGACTCGGCCGCATCGATTGTCTGGTGAACGCCGCGGCCCTCACCGACCGGGCCTCGCTGGAAACTGGCACCATCGACGACTGGGACAGGTTGTTTTCCGTCAATGCGCGCGCGCCGTTCTTCCTCATGCAGGCGGCCGTGGCCGACATGAAGACACGGCGGGCGGCGGGCGCCATCGTCAACATACTGTCGGTGAATGCGCATTGCGGTGCGCCGGACCTTGCCATCTATTCCGCAACCAAGGGCGCGCTTTCGACGCTGACCAGAAACATTGCCAACGCGCATCTTTCCGATCGCATCCGCGTCAACGGCATCAACATGGGCTGGGTAGCGACGCCGGCCGAACAAGAGATGCAGGCGCGCACGCTGGGCAAGGGCGAAAACTGGGCAAAGATCGCCGCCGCCGGCCTGCCGCTTGGTCGATTGCTGACCATGGACGAAGTCGCCCAGCTAACGCTGTTCCTGCTCAGCGACGCCTCCGGGCTGATGACCGGGACGCTTATCGACCTAGAGCAATCCGTGCTCGGCGCGCCGCCGCGCGGCATTGCATGACGGTCGCAAGGCCGATCGTCGGCCGCCTGGAAAATATCAGCCAAACTGATGCAATCTGATGGGATTGCTGATGGCGTGGTGCCTTGCGGCAACGTCCATTGGCGATGGAGGCTTGCCATCGATCGAAAAAGGGAATGCTCTAATGCGCCCAGGTCGACGCTGGCAAATGCGACCACGGTTTTGGCCGCGCACGGCTTTTGGCCGCGATCGTCGTCGGAGGAGGAGTTCGATTCAAATGGGAGGAAATCAAATGCTGACGAGGCTAAGACTGCTTGTACTTGGCTTGGTTGTGGCGCTGGCCATTCCGGCCGCGGCACAGGCCAAGACGTTCTACTGGATTTCGCATGGCGGCCCGGCCGATCCGGTCTGGACCTACTTCCTTGCCGGCGCCAAGCAATGGGCGGCGGATACCGGCAATACCGTCAACACCTCGTTCCACAATGGCGACGTGGCGTCGCAACAGGAAGCCGTCCGCGCCGCAATTGCCGCCAAGGCCGACGGCATCACCACGACCAGCCCCGATCCGGGCAGCCTTGTCGAAATCGTCAAGGAAGCGCGGGCGGCGAACATCCCGATCATCAACTTCAACACGCCCGACCCGAAGGCGGATTTCAACGCCTATGTCGGCGGCGACAACGTTACCTTCGGCAAGCATTGGGCGCAGTATCTGGTCGACAAGGGCCTGGTGAAGAAGGGCGACTTCGTCTGGATGCCGGTCGAAATTCCCGGCGCCACCTATGGCGTCCAGGAAGAGGAAGGCATCAAGAGCGTGTTCGAGCCGCTCGGCATCACCTATGAAATCACCGAAGCGACGCTCGACCAGGCCGAAGTGATCAACCGCATGGTCGATTATCTCACCGCCAACAGAGCCAAGGTCAAGGCGGTTATCGGCCTCGGCGACCTTGTCACCGGTTCCATCAAGCGGGTGTTCGACCAGGTCGGCGTCAAGCCGGGCGAAATCCCGGTCGTCGGCTGGGGCAACTCGCTCGACACCACCCAGGAAGTGCTGAACGGCTACGTCAATGCCGGCCAGTGGCAGGATCCGCAGGCGACAAGCTATGTCGCGCTCTCGCTCGCCAATATGGCGGCGAGCGGTATTCCGCCCGGCTTCGACGTGATCACCGGCGCGCTCTACGAGAAGGACACCGCGGCAGTCTACGACAAGATCCTGTCCGGCAAATAAATCCGCGATCGAGTTGGTCACGGCCGCTTCGGCGGCCGTGACTGTCTCATCATTCCGCCGAAGCCGGTTGCGGTCTCGGCCAAATCCAATCCTATCGCGGGTCCAAGGTGGAAAATCGTTCTCTTATCCAACGCTCGATCGCGCGGCCCGAGTTCGGGCCGTTCGTGCTGCTCGTCGTCGAGATCGCTGTGTTCTGGGGCATCAACCACGACTTCTTGTCGCCGCAAAACATCTCGAACACGCTGGCCTTCACGGTCGAGCTCGGCCTGATCGCGCTGGCGATGACGCTGTTGATGACATCAGGCGAATTCGACCTCTCGGTCGGCTCGGTGTTCGGCTTCTCGCCGGTCCTGATGTGGACGTTGTTCAACAGCGGCGTCGTCTCGCTCGAAGCCGCCTTCGTCATCGCGCTGGTGGTCGCTGCGTTCATCGGGCTGGTCAATGGCTGGTTCGTGACGCAGCTCAAGATCCCGTCCTTCCTGGTGACGCTGGGCATGCTGCTGGTGGTACGCGGCACCGCTTTGTTCGTCACCAACGGGTTTCCGCAGCGGACCTGGAGCGCCGAGGGCAGCTGGCTGGCGGAAGCGCTGGTCGGCGATTTCTTCATCGGGCCGTTCCGGATCTATATGTCGCTGTTCTGGTTTATCGCCGCCGCAATCGCGCTCGGCTACGTGCTGACGCAGAGCCGGACCGGCAACTGGATCCAGGCGGCCGGCGGCAACCCGAGTGCTGCAAGGGCGCGCGGCGTCAATGTCAGCGGCGTCAAGATCGGCCTGTTCATCCTGTCGTCGATCCTGGCCTCACTTGCCGGCGTCATCAGCTCGCTGCGCACCTCGGCGGCCAACCCCAACAGCGGCACCGGCTACGAGCTCGAAGTCATCGCCATGGTGGTGATCGGCGGCACGGCGCTGACCGGTGGGCGCGGCACAATCATCGGCACGGTGCTCGGTATCCTGATCCTGCGCGTGATGCGCAACGGCATCGTGCTGATCGGCGTGCCCGGCCTTGCCTATAATATTTTCATCGGCGCCATCATCCTCGGCATGATGGCGCTCCATTCATGGCTGGAACGCCGGCATCAGGCAGGGACTTGAGACGATGGCCGAGCCACTGATCCGCATGACGAACATCTGCAAGTCCTATGGGCGCGTGCAGGCGCTGGTTGATGCCAATTTCCATGTCAACGAAAGGGAGATCGTCGGGCTGCTCGGCGACAACGGCGCCGGCAAGTCGACGCTGATCAAGGTGCTATCGGGCGCGGTCCCGCTGACCAGCGGCGACATCTTCATCCGCGGCAAGAAGGTGAATTTGCGCAGCACCAGCGACGCCATCGCCCACGGCATCGAGACGATCTACCAGGACTCCGCGCTGGTGACGCAGCTGTCGATCGCCCGCAACCTGTTCCTCGGACGCGAGCCGATCAAGCCGCCGCGTTTCCTCAACCGCATGGACCAGGAGGCGATGAATGTGGTTGCCCGCGACCTGCTCAAGCAGGTCGGCATCTCGAAGAACATCCCGCCGACGACGCCGATCGGCTCGCGCCGCACCATCATCTCGGCGCTTGGTAGATGACTGGTGACGCTTTCGGCGTTGAGGCGTTTTGCCTCCTCGGCATACCACTCGACAAAAGAGGCTGCGTAGTCGATCTCGCCGAGCGACTCCTTCAGCGGCTTGCCTTGTTCGAGCGTCATCAGCAGGGCCAGGTCATTTTTGGCGGCGCCGATCAGATCGAACCATTTGCGCAAGATTTTCGAACGTTCCTGCGGCAGCAATGCGCGCCAGGCAGGAAAGGCGCGCGATGCCGCATCGATCGCCAATGTCGTCTGCCGGGCATCGAGGGCAGCAACAAAAGCGACGGTGGATCCGGTGGCCGGATCGGTCACCTCGAAACTCTCCGCGGTCTCGCTTGCCGTCCAGTGGCCATCGACATAGGCGAGTTCGCGCAGCAGCCGTCGGTCGGCAAGGCGATCAAGCGCTTCATGGCGGTGCGAGCGGGCAAAATGTGCGGACATCATCGGGCTCCCGGTTCGGGTGATGCCGCAAGACTATCTCTGCCGCGCAAACAGAGAGGCTGTTTGCTTGCCTGCACGTAGAGAGATTGTCTCTATTGCATCGCCCGGGCAGACGATCTCTCCGGTATCAGGAAGATGCCGGCAACAGGTCGGCCAC
Source organism: Mesorhizobium sp. (assembly GCF_005063415.1). Taxonomy (GTDB): domain Bacteria; phylum Pseudomonadota; class Alphaproteobacteria; order Rhizobiales; family Rhizobiaceae; genus Mesorhizobium. The sequence continues at coordinate 5,513 of NZ_SUEG01000059.1, read as the reverse complement.
CGGCAGCACACTCTCCTCCTTCACCGTCTTGGTGACGATATAGGTGAAATAGCGATCGATGCCGATCTCGCGCTCGAGCAGAGTGTCGACCAGCCGCTGATAGGCGTCGATGTCGCGCGCCATCACCTTCAGCAGGTAATCGACGCCGCCGCCGACAGACCAGCAGGCGACGATCTCGCGGATGTCGCGGATGACGCGCTCGAAACGGTCGAAATCGGCCTGGCGGTGGCTGGCAAGCGTTACCTCCATCAGCACTGTGGCGACCGGCGCGATAGCGCGCATGGCGATCCTGGCATGGTAGCCCGAAACGACGCCGGCCTTTTCCAGCTTGCGCAGCCGCATCCAGCAAGGCGTCGGCGACAGGCCGACCTTCTCGGCCAGCGCCAGCTTGGTGATGCGTCCGTCGCGCTGGATGGCGTCGAGGATTTTCAGATCGATCGGATCGAGTTTCGCTGCAGTCATGATCGCCTACTCTCAGTGCCGGACACCATGACGGCGCATTATTTCGATTGTCAATTGCACTGATTTCGATCTCTAATAAGTCATGACATTTTGGCGACCAGATCCCGCTCTTATCCGGCGGCCGGCCTATCAATCGCTCGCCGACCAGTTCGCGCGGGCCATCCATGACGGGCGCCTGGCCAATGGCGCGCGGTTGCCGACGCACCGGCAGCTCGCCGACGATCTCAAACTTTCCGTGCAGACGGTCAGCCGCGCCTATGAGGAGCTGATCCGCCGCGGGCTGGTGTCCGGCGAGGTCGGCCGCGGCAGCTTCGTGCAGACACAGCGCCGCGAGCCGGAGCCGCCCTATCTGCCGGAGCGGCTGGGCGAGGTCATCGACCTCTCCATCCTGAAGCCGGTCTGCGAACCGATGCATCTGGAGCGGCTGAGGCAGGCGCTAGGCTGGCTCGCCGAAAACCTGCCGTCGAGCGCGGCGCTGTCGTTCAGGCCGAACATGGTGTTCCCGCGCCATCGCGCGGTGGGTGTCGAGTGGCTACGCCTCTGCGGCCTCGACGCGTCGCCGCAGAACATCAGCCTGACCAACGGCGCCACCGCAGGCATGACAGTGGCGCTGATGAGCGTGGCGCCGCCGGGTTCAACCGTCGCCACCGAGGCGATCGGCCATCACACACTGATCCCGCTGGCGCGTTATCTCGGTTTCAACCTCGAGGGTTTGCCGATCGACGACAATGGGCTGATCCCGGAAGCGCTGGACGAGGCCTGCCGGCTGTCGGACATCCGCGCCGTGTTCGTGCAGCCCTCGGTGATCAACCCGACGGCGACGCTGATGGATGCCGCCCGGCGCGAACAGATTGCCGCCGTGGCGCGCAGGCATGATATCGCCATTATCGAAAACGACGTCCTCGGCCCGTTGGTCGAGGACCGGCCGCCGCCGGTCGCGGCGTTTGCACCCGAGCGCACGCTCTACGTCACCTCCTTTACCAAGATCGTAGTGCCCGGGCTGCGCATCGGCTATCTCGCGGCACCCGATCGTTATGTCGCCGCGGTTGCCAACCGCCACCTCGTCTCGAACTGGATGGCGACGCCGCTGGTGGCCGAGATCGCCACCAAATGGGTGACCGACGGCACCGCGATGGAACTCGTTCGATGGCAGCGCGTGGCTTTGCGGCGGCGTCTGGACATCGCCGCCGAGGTGCTCGCCGGAGTGGACTATCGGGCTCATCGCGACGGGCTGCATGTCTGGCTGCGGCTGCCCGATGATCGCGGCGAGGAAAGCTTTGTTTCCCAGGCCCGCCTGCAGGGCGTGGCGATCGCGCCCGGCACGTCGTTTCGCATTTCGCAGACGCCTTGGCATCCAGCTGTGCGGATTTCGCTTGGCTCGACCACGGAGGGGGAACTGCGTGCCGGTCTCGACGTTGTCACCAAGCTGCTGCTCGGCGATCCCGAGCATCTCCTGCTTGCGATCTAGGCAACAAATGGCGGGCAATTGTGCGGAGTCCGAAATATTGTCATGATATTATTTTCTTGATTGACATGATTTGCCGCGATCCGCATCGTTAAAGGCATCGCTTCTCCAGCACGGGAAATTCATTGTCGGCGCCCATCATCAAGATCGACGGCATTTCGAAAAGCTTCGGCACCTTCAAGGTGCTGGACGGCCTCTCGATGCAAGTCATGCCCGGCGAGAAGCTGGCGCTGATCGGCCCGTCGGGTTCGGGAAAAACGACGATCCTGCGCATCCTGATGACGCTGGAGCGTATCGACAGCGGCCACATCCAGGTCGACGGCGAACAGCTATACCACATGGAGCGCAACGGCCGGCTGCTGACGGCCGATGAACGGCATTTGGCAAAAATGCGCCAGAAGATCGGCATGGTCTTCCAATTGTTCAATCTGTTTCCGCACAAATGCGTCATCGACAATGTGACGCTGGCACCGATGCTGACCAAAGGCGTGCCGCGGGCCGCCGCCGAGAAGCGGGCGATGGAGCTGCTCGACATGGTCGGCATGGTCGACAAGGCCAAAGCGATGCCGGCGCAGCTTTCCGGCGGCCAGAAGCAGCGCGTCGCGATTGCCCGAGCGCTGGCGCTGTCGCCGAAGATCATGCTGTTCGACGAGGTCACCTCGGCGCTCGACCCGGAACTCGTCGACGAGGTGCTCAACGTCATGCGCAAGCTCGCCGCCGAGACCGACATGACCATGCTGCTGGTCACCCACGAGATGGGTTTCGCCCATGACTTCGCCGACCGGGTGCTGTTCTTCGATCGCGGCAGAATAGTCGAGGAGGGCAAGCCCGACGAGATTTTCCGCCATCCCAAACAGGAGCGTACGCAAGGTTTCCTGAAGAAGATCATTGCGGCCGGACATCGGGTCTGACTGCCATGCGAGGCGGCGACGCCTCAAGCAAGCCAAGAAGACAGACAAACAAGGAGTTGGGAACAATGAAGAAATTTGCCATTTTGGCCGGCGTCGCCGGTATTGCCCTGACGGCGGTGCTGGCCGCCTCGACGCCCGGCTCGGCCGATGACAGCAAGCTCGAAGAGCTCAAGGCGCAAGGCTTTGCCCGAGTCGCCATCGCCAACGAGCCGCCCTATACGGCGGTCGCTGCCGACGGCAAGGTTTCGGGTGCGGCGCCTGACGTTGCCCGTGAAATCTTCAAACGCCTTGGCGTCAACGACATCGTCGCCTCGATCTCGGAATATGGCGCCATGATCCCCGGCTTGCAGGCCGGCCGTTTCGACGTCGTCACCGCCGGCCTGTTCATGAAGCCGGAACGTTGTGCTGCGGTCGCCTATTCGGAACCGGTGCTGTGCGACGCCGAGGCGATGCTGGTGAAGAAGGGCAACCCGAAGGGCTTCAAGAGCTACGAGGACGTCGCCAAGGACACCAGCGCGACGATCGGCGCACCGGGTGGCGGCACCGAGGAGAAGCTGGCGCTCACCGCAGGTGTGCCGCGCGAGCGCGTCATCGTCGTGCCGGACGGCCAGAGCGGCCTGAAGATGCTGCAGGACGGCCGCATCGATGCCTATTCGCTGCCCGTGCTGTCGATCAACGACCTGGTCAAGAAAGCCAATGATCCGAACCTCGAAGTTATCGCGCCGGTGGTCGGTGCGCCGGTCTATTGCGACGGCGCGGCCTTCAAGAAGGGCGACGAAGCGCTGCGCGACGCCTATGATGTCGAATTGGCGAAATTGAAGAAGTCCGGCGAGTTCGCCAAGATCATCGAGCCTTACGGCTTCTCGGCGGCGGCGGCGATGTCGACGAGCCGCGACAAGCTCTGCTCGGCGAAGTAAAAAAGTGCCCCTCACCCTAATTTCTCCCCGTCAAAAACGGGGAGAGGGCGCCAACGCTGGAGTTTCACCCTTCTCCCCGTCCCTGTGACGGGGAGAAGGTGCCGGCAGGCGGATGAGGGGCGGCGCCGGCGTTCTGTAATGATCACCAAGCGAGGAAACGCTTAGCCCAAATGACCCAATGGTCCGGCTATTTCGGCCTGATTTTGCAAGGAGCGCTTGTCACCATCGAATTGACGTTGATGGGGTCGGTGCTGGCCTTGGTCATGGCCTTTCTCGCCGGGCTGGGGCGGCTGTCGCGGTTTTTCGTGCTACGCGCGCTGGCCACCGCCTATATCGAGTTCTTCCGCGGCACCTCGATCTTCGTGCAGCTGTTCTGGGCCTATTTCGTGCTGCCTTTTGCCGGCATTTCTCTGACGCCGCTGCAGGCCGGCGTGCTGGCGCTGGGCCTCAATGTCGGCGCCTATGCAGCGGAAGTGGTGCGTGGCGCCATCAAGTCTATCGGCCGCGAACAATATGAGGCCTGCACCGCGCTCAATCTCGGCCGCTGGCAAGCCATGCGCCACATCATCCTGCCGCAGGCGCTTCTGGTGATGCTGCCGACCTTCGGCAACAACGCCATCGAGCTGCTCAAGGCCACCGCCGTCGTTTCGCTGATTTCGCTCGCCGACCTGACCTTCCAGGCGCAGGTCGTGCGCTCGCAGACCGGCAACACGCTGGTGCCGTTCAGCACCATCCTGGTCATCTATTTCGCACTGGCGCTGCTCATCTCATGGGGCGTGCGGTCGCTGGAACGCCGCATGGCGCGCGGCCTCGACGGGGTGCGCGTCTGATGGAGCGGGCCTGATAATGGAATGGGATTGGGATTTTGTCCGGCAGATCCTGCCGACGCTGATCGAGGGGGTGAAGATCACCATCCTGGCGACGCTGCTCGGCTCGGTGCTGGCGGCCGTCGTTGGGCTGGGCATCGCGTTGGCGCGCCGTTCGCCGAACAGGGCTCTGTCGCGCACCGTCGGTTTCCTTGCCGAGTTCATTCGTGGCACGCCGCTGTTGGTGCAGCTCTATTTCATCTTCTACGTGCTGCCGGATTTCGGCGTCCTGTTGCCGCCGCTGGTGGCGGGCGTCATCGGTCTCGGGCTGCACTACGGCACCTATACGGCCGAGGTCTACCGCGCCGGCATCGACAATGTGCCGCGCGGTCAGTGGGAAGCGGCCAAGGCCTGCAATCTGAACGCCACGCAGACCTGGACGCACATCATCATTCCGCAGGCAATTCCGCCGATGATCCCGGCGCTTGCCAATTATTTCATCGCCATGTTCAAAGAGACGCCGTTGCTGTCGGCGATCACCGTGCTGGAACTGATGAACCAGGCCAAGAGCGTCGCCAATACCTATTACCGGTATATCGAACCGATCACCTTGGTCGGCGCCTTCTTCCTCGCCATCAGCCTGTTCTCGGTGGTGCTGCTGCGCTGGCTGGAACACCGTTATGGGCGGATCGAACGATGAGCGCTGCACCCAATATCCGCCTGCACTCGGCCCGGCCGCCGCTCGATGCGCGTCCGCTGGAAAAGCGGGTCGGCCTGATCATCCTTGCCACCGACCATACGAGCGAACCGGATTTTCAGCGTATGGTGGCGAGCGACCGTATCGGCGTCTATGTCGCGCGTATTCCGTACGCTAACCCGACGACGCCGGAGAATTTGCGCAAGATGCAGCCGTCACTGACGGCGGGTGCGGCCCTGATCCTCCCCGACGAGC
>NZ_SUEG01000058.1:1052-32750 GCF_005063415.1 Mesorhizobium sp. | reverse complement strand
GTCGAACATCGCATAAAGCTGCGCCAGATCGGGCAGGTCGAGCCTGCCGTGAAGCGTGGTAACCGTTCGTCTGGCAAAATCCCGAATTATGGGGAAGTGCAGAATATCGACGTGGAAATGCAAAACGTCGAATTCATCGGCTCGCCGGCGCACCCGTTCAAGCATCATGACATGGTGCGGAACACCGTCCTGGACCCTGGGGTTCAGGCGCAACGCGACGTCGCAACACGGCACCAACTCGGCTAAGGTACGAGAATCGCCGCTGGCGAACAGCGTCACCTCGTGGCCCTGTCGGACAAGTTCTTCGGTCAGATACGAAACAATTCGCTCGGTTCCACCGTAGGTTCGGGGCGGCACGGATTCGGTTAGCGGCGCGATCTGGGCTATTTTCATTTAGAAAATCTTTTCAGCGGCAACCGCCGTCTTTCAAACAAGCTTCGGCGGCAACCAAGACAAGCGAGAGCTTCCCGTTGCAAAGTATTCTATGCAGAGCATATTTATAGTTGTGCCGTCCGTGCTCCTCCCGCGTAATTAGGTTGCCCTTATTCAATTCCTCTGGATCCAAGAACTGCGATCCCTTCGAAATGTTTCACCGGCTCGATAAAAAGACAGAATGAGCTACGCGCCGCCGCCCCGTCGCCCCTGACCAGGCAGCTTTGCATTTGCTCGATCACCATCAATTGATCCAGGCGTGCCGGTGCCCAATGGAACATAATGCCCGGAATTCAGTTAGATAGCCGGATTTGACTGGAGTTCGCCAGATGAGCAGCTCCAGCCGGGCAAGGGCACCGCCGTGACACGGAGTGAGCGGCTTCGGGCGTATCGCGCCGAACTCAGGCACCACCTTGCCGAACTCGGGAGCCATAAACGCTCCCTATGGAGGATGCCATGAACCAGTGGACAAACGCCAGGCTCTGTGACGTAGCCAACCTGATCCTTGGGGCAATTCTGTTCTTTTCTCCCTGGATCTTCGCCTTTGCGGCAGGCCCGCAGACGCAGAACGCCCTCGGCAGCGGAATCTTGATCGTCGTGCTTTCGATTGCCGCCCTCGCGGCATTTGCCGTGTGGGAAGAGTGGGTGAATCTGGTCGTCGGACTGTGGGTCCTCGCGTCTCCCTGGGTGCTTGGATTCCAGGCGACAACGGCGATGACCGTGCATGTCGTGATCGGCATTCTGGTCGCCGTCCTGGCCGCGATCGAACTCTGGATGATGTACCAGAACCCTCCGACCCAGTCCGCCGCCTAGCAGGCGCAGCCACCCGGCGCCCTTTTTAGGCCCGACGGATCGATGGGTCGTCTGCCGGCCTCTCGGCAACAGCCGCCGGAGGCCGGATGGCAGTTTGTTTGGACGAGAACTGCGAAGGATGGCGCATTATGGTCGGTAACAATCCGCGTTCGACGGCCAGGATTGCGGGACATCCCATTCATCCGATGCTCGTGCCATTTCCGATCGCCTGCTTCGTCGGCACCCTGCTGACGGATCTGGCCTACTGGCGAACAGCGGAGATGATGTGGGCTGACTTCTCCGCTTGGCTGGTTACCGTCGGCGTGATCATGGGCTGCCTTGCAGCGATCGCGGGGCTGATCGATTTCCTGGCTAATCCGCTGATAAGGGCACAGCCTCCCGCCTGGCCGCACGTGCTCGGCAATCTTCTGGCGCTGGCGTTGTCCATCATCAACATGCTCGTGCACACCCGCGATGCATGGACCTCCATCGTTCCCACCGGCTTAATCCTCTCGGCGGTTGTCGTGCTCATCCTCATCTTCACTGGTTGGCTGGGCTGGTCCATGGTGTACCGGCATCACGTCGGAGTGGCGGATTGATGCGCGTAGAAAGCTCCATCAGACAGACCGGGCGCATCGCGGTGTCCGTCCTCATTGGCACTGCGGCGATCACGCTTGCCGCATGCAGCGGCAACGACCCGGATCCCGGCAGGCAGATAGGGCCAAATCCAAACCTGCCGGAGCCGATCCAATATTTCTTCCCGCCCATGCATCTCGCTTCCGTGGTCGGATGGAAGAACGACGAAAAGCCGACAGTCGCGCAGGGGCTGCAGATCCAGGCATTTGCCCACGGCTTGCAGCATCCGCGGTCGCTTTACGTGCTGCCCAATGGCGACGTCCTGGTGGTCGAGTCCAAGGCGCCGGGTGGCGAACCGATCAAACGGCCCAAGGACTTGGTGATGGGCTGGATCGAATCCTGGGTCACCTCGGGCGGCGACAGCGGCCCAAGCAACCGCGTTACGCTGCTGCGCGACGCCGATGGCGATGGCAAGCCGGAGCTGACCAGCGTATTTCTCGACCACCTGAGATCTCCGTTCGGCGTGGCGCTGGTGGGAAGCGATCTCTACGTCGCCAATACCGACTCCATCGTGCGCTATCCCTACAACACCGGTGAGACAAAGATCACCGCGCCCGGAACGCCGCTCACCGCCCTGCCCGGCGGCCCGATCGACCACCATTGGACGAAGAGCCTGGTGGCAAGCCCCGACGGCTCGCTGCTCTATGTCGGCGTCGGCTCGAACAGCAACGTCGCCGAAAACGGCATCGAGGCGGAGAAGAACCGCGCCGCCATCTGGCAGGTAGACAGGGCCACCGGCCGGTCGCGCATTTTTGCCGGCGGTTTGCGCAATCCAAACGGCCTGAGCTGGGAGCCGCAGACCGGGGCGCTCTGGGCCGTGATCAATGAGCGCGACGAGCTCGGCCCCAATCTCGTGCCGGATTATCTGACCTCGGTAAAGGATGGCGGCTTCTACGGATGGCCATACAGTTATTACGGCCAGCATCTCGATCCCCGCGTCATGCCCCAGCGTCCGGACCTGGTCGCCAAAGCGATCGTTCCGGACTATGCGCTGAGTTCCCACGTCGCCCCTCTGGGACTGGCCTTCTATACGGCAAACAGCCTCCCCGAGGCATATCGCGGCGGCGCCTTCGTTGGCGAGCACGGCAGCTGGAACCGCACGCGCTTCAATGGCTACAAGGTGGTGTTCGTACCATTCAGCGGCGGCCATCCGAGCGGCGTCGCTACCGACGTGGTGACTGACTTCCTGGACAAGGACAACAAGGCGCGCGGCCGGCCTGTCAGCCTGGCTGTAGACAAAACCGGGGCCCTGCTCATCGCTGATGACGTCGGCAACACAGTTTGGCGGGTGACATCTGCCGGCCAATAAAGTGGCTCCACTCCCTTCGTCGAGCTGTCGGTCGAGCAGATGGAACTGACACCGCTCGAAGTTCTTCGTCATGCTGCTGTTCCTGCAGAACCTGCGCGCGACGATCGCCGTTCCGGTGGTTTTGCTGGGCACATTCGGCGTGCTCGTCATTGCCGGCTACTCCTTCAACACGCTGACGATGTTTGCAGCGCGCTCGCCATCGGGCGGCTGAGCTGGAATTGGATGAAGGCCTGCCGCTGATCACCGCCGAACCTAAGGACCGCCAGCGCCGAGAAATGGTATTTTTGCCCTTCCCACAGCCGGCTCTAGAATTTTCATCGCAAATCAAGTTATGATGCACTTGGTATTTCCCGGGACGGCTTTGCGCCGCTTGGAATACCGGGAGGAACCGGGACATGGCCGTTGCGCTTGTACTCGTTCTGATAGTCGTGGGCTCGGTGTTGTTCCACTTCCTGAGCCCATGGTGGTGGACGCCGATTGCCTCAAACTGGGACTATATCGACAACACCATCATCATAACTTTCTGGATCACCGGCGTCGTCTTCGCCGCCGTGGTTCTTTTCATGGCCTATTGCGTCTTCCGCTTCCGTCATCGGGAAGGCAATCAGGCGGCATATGAACCTGAGAACAGGCGCCTCGAATCCTGGCTGACGGTCGTCACCGCAGTTGGCGTCACGGCTTTGCTCGTTCCCGGCCTGTTCGTCTGGAGCCGGTTCGTCAACGTTCCAGGCGACGCAACCGAGGTCGAAGTCGTCGGCCAGCAGTGGCAATGGAGTTTCCGCCTCCCCGGCAAGGACGGCAAGCTCGGCACATCCGACACTCGCGACGTCAACGCTGAAAATCCACTCGGCGTCATCGCCACCGATGCCAACGGCCAGGACGATGTCGTAGTGGAAGCGGCCGACCTGCACCTCCCGGTCGGCAAACCGGTCAAGATGCTGCTCCGCTCGATCGATGTGCTGCACGATTTCTACGTGCCGGAATTCCGCGCCAAGATGGACATGATCCCGGGCTCGGTCACCTATTTCTGGTTCACTCCGACCAAGACCGGAACCTTCCAGGTCCTGTGTGCCGAACTCTGCGGCCAGGGACATCCGATGATGCATGGCGTGGTCATGGTCGATACTCAGGAAGACTATCTGGCGTGGCTTGGCCAGCAGCAGACTTTTGCGCAGCTGTCCGCGCCCCAGCAGATGGGCTCGGCAGAGTAGGAAACCGGAACGACGGCGCGCCGTCGGGATTGAAATTAGTGCGGCAAGCCCGAACTGTCGGGCTGGCCGAAAAGGGCACGGAGGTGTTCCGATGGTCGATATCACACCTGCAGATGCGGTACCGCCGGCCGAAGTCGCGGAAATGGAACTCTACCATCCGCACAGCTGGTGGACGAAATACGTTTTCTCGCAGGACGCCAAGGTCATCGCCATCCAGTATTCGGCGACGGCGACAGCGATCGGCATGGTCGCGCTGGTGCTATCCTGGCTGATGCGGCTGCAGCTCGGCTTCCCCGGCACATTCGACTTCATCACCCCGGAAGCCTACTACCAGTTCATCACCATGCACGGCATGATCATGGTGATCTACCTGCTCACGGCGCTCTTCCTGGGCGGCTTCGGCAACTATCTGATCCCGCTGATGGTTGGCGCTCGCGACATGGTCTTTCCCTATGTCAACATGCTGAGCTACTGGATCTATCTGCTCGCCGTGCTGGTCCTGGTGTCGAGCTTCTTTGCGCCCGGCGGACCGACGGGTGCCGGCTGGACGCTCTATCCGCCGCAGGCGATCATGACCGGTACGCCAGGCGGCCAGGACTGGGGCATCATCCTGATGCTTGTCTCGCTGATCCTGTTCATCGTCGGCTTTACCATGGGCGGCTTGAACTATGTCGTGACGGTGCTGCAGGGCCGCACGCGCGGCATGACGCTGATGCGCCTTCCGCTTACTGTCTGGGGTATTTTCACCGCCACCGTCATGGCGCTGCTCGCCTTCCCGGCGCTGTTCGTCGCCTGCGTGATGATGCTGCTCGACCGGGCGCTCGGCACCAGCTTCTTCATGCCGGCGATCGTCGAGATGGGCGAACAGTTGCAGCATGGCGGCGGCAGCCCGATCCTGTTCCAGCATCTGTTCTGGTTCTTCGGCCATCCAGAGGTCTACATCGTGGCGCTTCCGGCCTTCGGCATCGTGTCCGACCTGATCAGCACCCATGCGCGCAAGAACATCTTCGGCTACCGCATGATGGTCTGGGCCATCGTCGGCATCGGCGCGCTGAGTTTCGTGGTCTGGGCGCACCACATGTATGTCAGCGGCATGCATCCCTATTTCGGCTTTTTCTTCGCCACAACGACATTGATCATCGCCGTTCCAACAGCCATCAAGGTCTACAACTGGGTACTGACGCTGTGGCGCGGCGACATCCACCTCACGATTCCGATGCTTTTTGCCCTGGCCTTCATCGTCACCTTCGTCAATGGCGGGTTGACCGGCTTGTTCCTCGGCAATGTCGTCGTCGACGTTCCGCTGTCGGACACGATGTTCGTCGTCGCCCATTTCCATATGGTCATGGGGGTCGCCCCGATCATCGTTATTTTCGGCGCGATCTATCACTGGTATCCGAAGGTCACCGGTCGGATGCTGAACGAGACACTGGGCCGGTTCCATTTCTGGGTCACCTTCCTCGGCGCCTATCTGATCTTCTTTCCCATGCACTATCTCGGCTTAATGGGCGTGCCGCGGCGCTACAACGAATTGACCGACATGACGGTGATGACGGAATCGGCCCACCACCTAAACTCGTTCATCAGCATCATGGCTTTTATCGTCGGTTTTGCCCAGATTGTGTTTCTGTTCAATCTCATCTGGAGCATCCGCCATGGCCGTGAGGCTGGCGGCAATCCGTGGCGGGCAACGACGCTCGAGTGGCAGACGCCCGAAACACCGCCCGCCCACGGCAATTTCGGCAAGGATCTGCCGATCGTCTATCGCTGGGCCTATGACTACAGCGTACCGGGAGCCAAGGAGGACTTCATACCGCAAAACATTCCGGGCTCCTTCGCGCCGTCCAGGGAGCCGGCATGAGCGTAATCCTGGTCTTCCTGCTCGTGATCGCCGGTATTGCTGGGTGGTGGCTTTCCCATCAGCGGCTAATGACGAAGCCGTGGCTCGAGCAAGGTATGATCGGGGATTTTGTCGCCCTGGACCGATCGGCGCTGCCGACCGCAAAGATCGGTCTCGGCGTCTTCCTTGCCGTCGTCGGCTGCCTGTTCGCGCTGTTCACCAGTGCTTACTTCATGCGCATGGCGCTGTCGGATTGGCGGCCGCTGCCCATCCCGTCCCTGCTCTGGCTTAACACCGGCGTACTGGTCTTGAGCAGCATTGCGATACAGTGCGCTTCGCTCGCGGCGCGCAAGGGTCAAGTGGACATGGTCAGGCTCGGCCTCGCCACCGCTGGACTCACGGCGCTCGTCTTCCTGATTGGACAGCTTGTGGCATGGCGGGAACTGAGTGCGGACGGCTATTTTCTGGCGTCCAATCCGGCCAACAGCTTCTTCTACCTGCTAACGGGAATGCATGGCCTGCACATACTGGGGGGGCTGGTCGGCCTGGGCAGAACGAGCGTCGGCGCCTGGAACGGAGCGCAGCCGCAGCGGCTTCGCCTCAGTGTCGAGCTGTGTGCCATGTACTGGCATTTCCTGCTTTTCGTCTGGCTCGCCATCTTTGCTCTTCTAGCCGGCTGGGCTTCGACTTTGATCGACATTTGCCGAGGGTTGCTGACCTAGGAGGAACGGGCGGATGGCAGAGACGACACTGACCCACATCGGCCGAACAGAGCCGCGGCCCGCAGGCTGGCAAGGCATCGCCGCCGACTGGTCCTCGGATCAGCGGGCGTTCAAAAACGTGTCCTGGGGCAAGGCCATGATGTGGATCTTCCTGCTCAGCGACACGTTCATCTTCGGCTGCTTCCTGCTCTCCTACATGACCGCGCGTATCTCAACACGCGTGCCGTGGCCCAATCCGAGCGAGGTCTTTGCCCTGCGCATCGGCGGCTCCGACATTCCGTTGATCCTTATCGCTATCATGACCTTCGTGCTGATCTCGAGCAGCGGAACGATGGCCATGGCGGTCAATTTCGGCTATCGCCGCGACCGCCGCAAGACTGCAGTCCTGATGCTCTTGACCGCAGCACTCGGCGCGACCTTCGTCGGCATGCAGGCCTTCGAATGGACCAAGCTGATCACCGAGGGCGTGCGGCCTTGGGGCAATCCATGGGGCGCTGCACAGTTCGGTGCATCCTTTTTCATGATCACCGGCTTCCACGGCACGCATGTGACGATCGGGGTGATCTTCCTGATCATCGTGGCGCGAAAGGTCTGGCGCGGGGACTACGACGTCGGACGGCCCGGCTTCTTCACCAGCCGGAGGGGCCGCTACGAGAACGTCGAAATCATGGGGCTTTACTGGCATTTCGTCGACCTGGTCTGGGTGTTCATTTTCGCATTTTTCTATCTTTGGTGAGAGGCAGGACATGGCTGAAGCAACCGCAAACGGCCTGGGACAGCATGCGCTGGACAGCGCCCATACCCATGATGCGACGACGACCGGCGTTACCACGGCGGAGGTTCATCAGGAGCACCCGATCAAGCTCTATCTGGTTGTCTGGGCGTGGTTGTTCATCCTCAGCACCTGCTCGTATCTGGTCGACTATTTCGGTCTCCATGGCTATCTCAGATGGTCGCTGATCCTGATCTTCATGATCCTCAAGGCCGGACTGATCGTTGCCATCTTCATGCACATGGCCTGGGAACGGCTGGCGCTGACATATGCGATCATCCTGCCGCCGGTGCTGGTGCTGGTGTTCGTGACGATGATGGTCTTCGAAGCGGACTACACGCTTCTAACCCGAATGGCGTTTTTCGGGGCCGGACCCTGACATGCAATCCGGAGCCAGGCTGTCCGGTCCTGGAGCCTTCGCCTTGAAACAATCCACGGCTGGTCCATTTCTGTTGGTATCGGAGACGACAGGCGATGCCGGCGTTTCCACATGCGTCGCGAACACCAGCAAGGGGCGCCCAAGATGACCATCGCAAACAGACTGAAGGACTTCATCGACAGGAAAGGAATTTCCTACGACACCGTCGAGCATCACCGCACGGCGACAAGCAGACAATCCGCGATTGCGGCACATGTGCCTGGCAGCATAATGGCCAAATCGGTTGTCGTTCACCACGACCGTGGCTACGCGCTGGCCGTGGTTCCAAGCACGCACAGGATAGAACTCGCGACATTGCAGGATGTCATGGACAAGCCCCTTGGGCTGGCCTCTGAAGACGAGGTGGTCTCGTTGTTCGGCGATTGCGACGTCGGTGCTGTGCCGCCGATCGGCGCTGCCTATGATGTGCCGGTGGTCCTCGACGAAAGCCTCGGCGACGCTCCCGAAATCTATTTCGAGGGCGGCGACCACAAGACGCTTGTGCATGTGAGCGGCAAGGATTTCCGCGACCTGACAAAGGACGCGCGCCATGCCCGTTTCAGCCACCCGGCCTATTGAAAGCTCTGCCCCACCCTGCCCGCACCGGCACTTTCGTCGGTGCGGGCAGCGCAGGTTTTTTTCAGCTCACGGTCTGGTGGCCGGCGGCGATTCCACAACTTTCCGGTAAACATGCCAGGTGGCATGACCAAGGATCGGCAGCACGACCGCCAACCCGGCGAACACTGGCAGCGAGCCGATGATCAGGGCGACGGCGACAATAAGGCCCCACACCGCCATCACGATCGGGTTGGCCAGGACAACGCGCACCGAGGTGTGGATGGCTTCGTAGGCGCCGACATCGCGGTCGAGCAACAACGGGAATGCGACGACCGTGGTACACAACACAACCGCGGCGAACACGAAGCCGATGGCGTGACCCAGGATGATGAGCGTCCAGCCGCGTCCCGTGGCGAATATTTCACTGATGAAGCTGGACAGCGATTGCGGTGGCGCCGGGCCGAATAGGGTCTGATAAAATACCTGGGCCGTCAAAAGCCAGGCGATGAAGATCGCAAGCAGCATGATGCCGACCGCCGCGATAGCCGGCAGTGCCGGAGAACTCCTGACCTCAAAGGCGTGCCTCCACGAGGCGTCGAGCCCGGCTTCCCGTCGCCGGCTGATCTCATAGAGGCCGATCGCCGCGAACGGACCAATCAGTGCAAAGCCGGACACAAGCGGAAACAGCAATGGCAGCGTGTTGTTACCTGATGTCCAGACAGCAAGCACGACTCCCGCAATCGGATAGATCAGGCAGAGAAAAACGATATGCGACGGCTTGACCATAAAATCATCGACGCCACGCCTGAGCGCATCAAAAAGATCGGAGACACCGATTTTTCGAATTCTGGTGTGTTCCAGCGTCTCGCTGGCGCCTGCTATCACGTGAAAGCTTGCCATGACCATTCCTCCAGACCAGGTCCGGTAAGGTCGCGTTTTACGGTACTGCCGTTCTGCATGATTGGCCCACGCAAACCGCGACCTGCACCATGATCAATATACTCTCATGCGGGGAACTTGTCGCGCTTTGTAGGAAGGCCCGGGAGTAAGAGGTCCCGGGTAGCTGACTAGCTCCAGATGCCGTTCTTCGATATGCTCTTCTAGTCGAAGGTGAAGGTCATGGATGGAAGGACAGTTCTCATACTCGGCCTTGGCGTCGTTATTCTGCTGTTGCTGGGATTTTGTGCTCTGCCAACGTGATGTTTGAGCAGGGGTCAATAGCCGGCTGACGCGACCACTCGCATTACAATGGTGTCGGCAAGCAGCGCCGCAAAGATTGCGAAAAGATAGACAATCGAATACGCAAACAGCGCCTTTGCCGGCTTCATCTCCTTGTCGGCGACGAGAACCTTCCAGGCCTGCCAAATGAAACCTGCGCCCAATGCGGCTGAAACAGTGCCGTAATATCCGCTCGCAAAGCCGAAGCCCCAAGGAAGCACGCCGATTGGCGCCAATAGCAGCGAATAGGCGAAGATTTGTCTTCTGGTCGAGTCCTGGCCGGCCACATTCGGCATCATCGGGATACCCGCCGCGGCATAGTCGCCGACCTTGAAAAGGGCCAGCGCCCAAAAATGAGGCGGCGTCCAGAGGAAAATGATCAGAAACAGAATGAGACTTTCAATACCGATAGCGCCAGTTGCAGCCGCCCACCCGATCACCGGAGGAAGGGCGCCTGCCGCGCCGCCTATGACGATATTCTGTGGCGTCGAGCGCTTCAGCCACATCGTGTAGATAACGACATAGAAAAAGATGGTGAACGCCAACAACGATGCGGCGAGCCACCCCACCAGCACGCCGAGCGTCATGACTGACAGTGCGGAAAGCACCAGTCCGAAGCTGAGAGCTTCGCCAGGCGTGATGCGACCGGCCGGAATTGGTCGCTTGGACGTGCGAGACATCAAGGCATCTATGTCTGCGTCGTACCACATGTTGAGCGCGCCGGCGGCTCCCGCTCCAACCGCGATTGCGCCGATGGCGATTACAGCGATAACTGGGTTCATCACGCCGGGCGCCATCATCAGGCCGACGAAGGCAGTAAACACGGCAAGCGCCATGACGCGTGGTTTCAAAAGCGCAAAGAAATCACCCGCCGTCGCCTCCGAGAGGCGGATGCCGGTATCTTTGAGGCGGCTTTCTTCAGTCGACATTCAGACGACCACCGATGGGAACGGCAGCCTAGCCGGCCAATGTCTTTTTTGCAACGAGCCGCCTCCCACCTGACGCTGCCGACAGATTGCGGCCGAGGCTATGCCCCGACCTGTTTGCGATACCAAGATCCGGCGGAAGAGCCGCGTTATTTGGAGAATTGCTTCAGGTAGGCAATGACATTGGCGATGTCCTCGTCTTTCTTGAGGCCGACAAACGCCATCTTCGTTCCTTTGACCATCGCTTTCGGATCGTGAAGGTAGGTGGTCAACGTGGCCTCATCCCATTTGACGCCGGACTTACCGGCCTCGGTCATCGCCTTGGAATAGCTGAACCCTGGATGCGTCCCGGCCGTTCGGCCGATGACGCCGTTCAACGACGGACCGACCTTGTTCTGATCCTTGTCCGCGACGTGGCAGACCTTGCATTTGGCGAAGACCTTCTCACCCGCCACGGCATCCTGGGCCCACGAGGGGCCGGCAATGACGGTCGCGACGGACATGACGATAAAAAACACAATGGCACGCATGGCATTTCCTCCCTGATCGCCAATTTGCCCTGGCTGACCTGCACAGGCCGACATTTAGTCCGCTGGCATGCGCTCTTGAATGGCAGAACGGATATCCACTGCCTGGAGTTGCGGCACCTACATACCACGGAACCCGGCCGGCAGGTAGAGTTCCATCATGCAATGGATTAATGCGGACAATCGGCGCTCAAGGCAATTTGGTGTTGCAGGTGGTGGCGATCCGGCCGACGGCCTCTTCAACTCCGGCGAGGTCAAACTCGGCTTTGCCGCGCCCCGACAGCAGCCCGAACCGCCAGGACAGCAGCAGCCGGTCCGCGGAAATCAGTCGTCTGATGCCGTCGGCACCGTCGCGGACCAGCATCCTGCTGCGCGGGCCGACCGACCAGCTTTCGTTGAGCTTGCCGGATTGGCCGACAGTCACCGACATGGCGATGGTTCGGCTGGCGGAAACGGTGTCGCTCAACTGCAGCCATTCGCTCCAACGCGGTTCGCCGGCGGTCCGGCAGGCGATCGTCAATACCGGGCTGTAACTCAATGCGCCGCCGCCGGTGATGAGCTTGTTGGTCGCGTACAGCGAGGCGGTGACAAGGCCATCGCTGGTCTTGTCGAACCGCCAGTTGTCGAGAACCGTATCAGCCTGAGCGATCCCGCAGACCGACGCAAGCAGGAATGCCGCCATCACGCTTCCGATACCGAAGAACTGTCTCAACGATGCCTCCAACAACCGCTGCGGTCAGCAACCTAGCGCAGATAATCATCAAAGCTTCGTATCGCCACCTCGACCGCCAGATGCGTAAAATCCGTTGCGTCTGCGCCACAACGAAAAAGGCCGCCTCGAGAAGGCGGCCTTTCGGAATTCAGCAGGGACGTTATTCAGCGTCCTTGGCGGCCTTCTTCTTGGGCGCGGCCTTTTTCTTCGGCTCTTCAGCGTCGTCGTCGGCCTTCTTGGCGTCGGCCTTTTTCGCGGCCGCCTTCTTCGCCGGCTTGGCCTTGGTCGTCTCCGTATCCTCGTCGTCGGCCAGCAGCTCTTCCTTGCTGACCTTGACATCGGTGACCGAAATCTGGCCGAGCAGATGGTCGACCACCTTCTCTTCGAACATCGGCGCGCGCAACGTGTTCAGCGCTTCGGGATTGTTGCGATAGAACTCGAAAGCTTCCTGCTGCTGGCTGGCCGGATAGCGGCGCACCTGCTCGAACAGGCCGCGCTGCAATTCCTCGTCCGTCACGGTGACGCCGGCCTTCTCGCCGATTTCGGCGAGAACCAGGCCGAGACGCACGCGGCGCTCGGCAAGCCGCATATATTCGGCACGCGCTTCTTCTTCCGTCGTCTCTTCATCGGCAAAGGTGCGCCCGGCGGCTTCAAGATCGCGATTGACCTGGTTCCAGATGTTGTTGAACTCAGCCTCGACGAGCTTGGACGGCGCCTCGAACGAGTAGGCAGCGTCGAGTTGGTCAAGCAACTGCCGCTTGACCTTCTGGCGCGTTATCGAGCCGAACTGGTTCTCGATCTGACCGCGCACCACCTCGCGCAGACGCTCCAGCGATTCCAGGCCGAGATTTTTGGCCATCTCGTCGTTGATCTCAAGTTCGCCGGGCTTCGACACTTCCTTGACCGTCACGTCAAAAGTGGCTTCCTTGCCGGCCAGATGCGCCGCCTGGTAGTTTTCCGGGAAGGTAACCGTGACCTGCTTCTCGTCGCCGGCCTTGCTGCCGACCAGCTGGTCCTCGAAGCCGGGGATGAATTCCTTCGAGCCGAGCACCAGCGGCTGATCGGTGCCGGCGCCGCCGTTGAAGGCTTCGCCGTCGATCTTGCCGACATAATCGATGGTCACGCGGTCGCCCTCGGCGGCCTTGCCGGTCTTCGGCTCGAAGGTGCGGGCGGATTCAGCGACACGCTTGACCTGCTCGTCGATCTCTTCATCCGGCACGTCGAACACAAGACGCGTCACCTTGATGTCGGAGAAATCCTTGATCTCGATCGGCGGAATGACCTCGTAGTTCAGGCGGAACTCGAAGTCGGCACCGCCGGCCAGGATCTTCTCGGCCTCCTTCTCGTCCTCGGTCATGATCACTTCGGGCTGCATGGCGGCCTTTTCGCCGCGCCCGGTGATGATCGAACGGGTCGAATCATTGAGGATCTCGTTGACCACTTCGGCCATGAACGACTTGCCGTAGACCTTGCGCAGATGCTGCACCGGCACCTTGCCGGGGCGGAAGCCGTTGATGCGGACCTTGTTCCTGGCATCGGAGAGCCGCGCCATCAGTTTGGCTTCCATGTCACCGGCCGGCACGGTGATCTTGATCTCGCGCTTGAGACCGGAGTTGAGCGTTTCGGTGACCTGCATCATAAAACCTTTGTTTCCACCAATGAGGCCGTCAAACGGCCCCTGCCGTTTACAGCCTGCCGGTATGATCTTGCCGGGAATGGCTTTTGGTGCGGGACTTGGCGATCTGTCCGCCCAACGCGGCACAAATCCTCCAGAAATACGCTCCAAAATGTGAATAAGTCTTTGTTTTTCCTACTTCTTATCACATTCTGCAGAAGCGGATCGTCGCGTCCCGTCACATTCGACACGCCTTTTGTCACAGGCGACGCTGATTTTCAACCATCTTTGCATTCCGGCCAATGATGCCGATATCGGCCCTGACATTGACAGAATGATGGCTACATGGGATTGGCCGGGCAATGCGGATGTGGCGGAATTGGTAGACGCCCTGGATTTAGGTTCCAGTGCCGAAAGGCGTGGGGGTTCGAGTCCCTTCATCCGCACCACCCTTCGCTCTTCGAGCTTCGGGTGGCCGGCCACCTGAGCCAACTCGACAGACGAAGGGAATCCTCCGAAGCCTTGGCGAAGGAGGACTAATAAAGCGGCTCCTCGAACAGTGTCTTGTCGCCGTCCACCAACGCCTTGATCTGCGCCGTGCCGTTGGCCGCGATCGCCACGCGGATGCCGAACGGCCGCACCCGCATGTCGTTCTGGATCGCTATCCCCTCGCCTTCCGGCAGATAGAAGCGCTCGATGCCGTACTCCGGCGCGATCGTCGTTTCTCCCTGGCTGATATCCCAGCCCTCGGAGACGTGTCCGACGATATCGGCTTCACCGGATGCTGCCGGCGCCGGCGCTCGCCCGAACCAAGCCGCGGTCGGCCCCCAATAGCCATCGGCGCCCGGCTTCAGCCTGACCACGATCGACGTTTCGTCACTGGAAAGCTTGCCGGCTGGAATGTTACCGATCAGCTTCACCGGTATGCGCGAAATATCGTAGCCGAGCAGAATGTAGTCACCGCGCAAGAGATCGCGTGGGTCGATCGGCTCGACCTTGAGCAGGACCTGCTTGCCGTCGCGCAGGATCGCCGCGCGTCCGGCGATGATCCAGCTCAGAAAGCTGATCTGGACGAGCGCCAGGACCAGCGCCGAGATGATCAGTCTCTTGCCGGTCATCATGCCGCCGCCCCTGTCATGTTCGAGGCGTTCATGCGCTTTTCTATGCGGATGATAATGAAGGCAAGAACGGCGAGAAGCACCGCCGCCGCAAGGAAAAAGCCTGCCGTGTCGAGCATTGATTGCAGCATCACCACATAGATGATGGCGAGTTCGAAGGCGAAGCCCGCATAGGCAACCCAGCGCAGTCCCCGGCTCTCGCGGCCGCCCAGCACGATCGCCGCGACGATGCCGGCCAGCGCAACAGCCGAGGCAATGGCGAAGCCGCTATTGTAGCTGCTTTCATCTGCCAGTTCGAATTGGATCATCGCCAGGCCGGTGAGAAAGCCGATCAGCGCGTGCAAGGGCAACCTGCCGCCCAGTTGCAAGATCCTGTCGACCGGCCCGGCAGCAAAGATCGCGGCGGCAAAAAGCAGCACCGACGCGACAACGAGCGGGATGGCGACTTGCAGCGTGTCGTATTGCATGACCAACAGCACGAGGTAGAAGAGGACCGACAGGATGATCAGGTGCCGCGCCGCCTGGCTGCGCGTCCAGAACGAAACGGCAAACAGCACCAGCGCCATGATGACGAAGAGATGCGGAAATTCCGTGCGCCGGAAGTAGTCGAACCCTCTCAAGAACAGCCAGGCATCGGCGATGCCAACGGCAACGACGGTCAGCGGGTTTGAGCGCAGCGCCACCGCCGCCAGCGCCGTGCCGGCGCCCCAGGTGATCAAGGCCGAGGCCTCGTCGCCCGACAAATGATACATCTGGCCGATCAGCGCGATCGAACCGCCGAATGCCGCCGCCGCGATGATCCACAGTGCTTCGCCGATCGCCGCATGGTCGCGCATCTTCAGCACCGCGCCACCGACATAGCCGGCAAGGATAACGGCAAAAAGTGCCGCTACCCGCACCAGCCGCGGGATGACTTCCCAGTTGGCGGCGATAAAGATCAGGATAGCCGCGCCGAACAACAGCGCCGCCATCATCGCCAGGATCGAGCCGAAGCTCAGCGATTTGCGTTCGCTGGCTTCTACGTCGCGCGTCAGCGCATCGGCTGTCGGCGCGTCGATCAGGCCAGCCTGCTGCCATCGCGCGATATCCGACCTGACCCGTGACGAATAGCTCGCCATTGCCCCTCCCCTTTCGCTTTGTCCTTTTAGCTCGTACGCCCAAGCGTTTGACCTAACGGCATTTTCCGATTTGGGCGGAAAGCCGGACGCGCGTTAATGTTGCATTGCACAATTTGCATTGCTGCCATGCACCAATAGCGCTTTTAAATCGATATGACCCCACCTATTTTCACGGTGCACGCAAAGACGGAATGATCCGAAAGAAAGACGAAACGAGAATACCATGAACCTGATCCGCAACTATCGCAACTGGCGCCGCTATAGGGACACCGTGTCCGAGCTGAGCCGCCTGAGCACCCGTGAACTGACCGACCTCGGCATCAGCCGCAGCGACATTCACCACGTCGCCCGCAAGGCGGTCTAACCCTTCGGGCCGCAAATGGTCCGAACTAGTTTTGAAAAGAGAACGACAATGAACCTGATCCGCAACTATCGTAACTGGCGCGTCTACCGCGAGACGGTTACCGAGCTGGGTCGCCTGTCCAACCGCCAGCTCAACGATCTCGGCATCGTCCGCGACGAGATCAAGATGGTCGCTCGCAGGGCGATCTAACAACAAGAATTTCGCCAGGGTCGACCTCCTCCCCGACCCTGACGGATACGGTCAGCCTTCACCTCCTCCCGAGGGTTGACCACAAAAACGGCGCCCGCCGGACCTCCTCCCTCGGCGGGCGCTGTTTCCTCAGGGCGAAACAATTTTCGTAGCCCCCAAGGGTTTCGCGCCCTTTCAAATCGCGAAAAGAATTTCGTCAAAGCCGACCTCCTCCCCGGCGATGGCGAATACGGTCGATCTTCACCTCCTCCCGAGGATCGGCCAACAAAACGACACCCGCCGGACCTCCTCCCCCGGCGGGTGTTGTTGTTTTCAGGTCTAGGCACTCCGAAGCTGCTTTGGGGCGAGCCGTTTTTGCGGGACGGCCCTGTCGTCAGTCCAGCGCCCCGCTTTTCAGCACGCCCCGTTCCTTCCACTGGCTCAGCGGAAAAATATCCGGCGCGCCGCCCATCGGCGCATACCAGGAATCCACCACCCATTCGGTACCGCCGCGGTCGCTGATCACCGCCGTCCAATGCGGATAGCGCCCGTCGACAAACAGGCCTCGCGAGGCCTTGTCCTCGACCTTGTGAAACCTGAGCAGTTTTCGCTCGGCAAGATAGACCAGCAACGCATGCGTATTGGTCGATTCGTCGACACAATCCATTTGGCCCCTGACGCGCGAGGCACCGAATTCTGACTGCGGCTGGTCACGAATGCCGATGGCCTGGAAAATGCGCTGCTCGAAATAGCGGACCGCCTTCGAAATAGCGGAACGCTCGGCCTGAGGTGAACCGGCGCCTGCACGCAGAATAGAGCGGAAACGCGCGGCGTCACTGGGGCCAAGCGCCAGCATTGTGCGATAATTGCAACCGTAGCCGTGACATATGGGGATCCGTTTGGGAGCCGTCGCGGCCAGTTCGCCGGCGGCCGCTGATCCGCCTACCGCGATCACGACTGTCAGAAATGTCGCTCTGGCAAAGACCCCGAGACTCCCACCCATTCGCGACAGTAGACGATTGCAGCGCGTGGCGGCAACAGCGGCTCATTCGTGTAATTGCAATCCTCGCGCCAAGCGACTATTTCGGCGCTCATGGACAAGAACCCCATTCACGTTATCGGCGGCGGTCTCGCCGGCTCCGAAGCCGCCTGGCAGGTGGCCGAAGCCGGCGTTCCCGTTGTCCTGCATGAAATGCGCCCCGTCCGCGGCACCGATGCGCACAAGACCGACGGGCTGGCCGAGCTCGTCTGTTCCAATTCCTTCCGCTCCGACGATGCGCAAACCAATGCCGTCGGCCTGCTGCACGCCGAAATGCGGCTGGCCGGTTCGCTGATCATGAGCGCCGGCGACGCGCATCAGGTGCCGGCCGGTGGTGCGCTGGCTGTCGACCGCGACGGATTTTCCGAAGCGGTCACCAGGACACTCGAAGCCCACCCGCTCATCACCATTCGGCGCGAGGAAGTGCCCGGCCTGCCGCCGGCGGACTGGAACCAGGCAATCGTTGCCACCGGTCCGCTGACCGCGCCTTCGCTCGCCCGATCGATAGCGGAAGTGACCGGCGCCGACGCGCTCGCCTTCTTCGACGCCATCGCGCCAATCGTCCATTTCGACACGATCGACATGGATATCTGCTGGTTCCAGTCGCGCTACGACAAGGTCGGCCCCGGCGGCACCGGCAAGGACTACATCAACTGCCCCATGGACAAGGAACAGTACCTTGCCTTCGTACAGGCGCTGGTCGACGGCCAGAAAACCGAATTCAAGCAATGGGAAGGCACGCCCTATTTCGACGGCTGCCTGCCGATCGAGGTGATGGCCGAGCGCGGCGTCGAGACATTGCGCTACGGGCCGATGAAGCCGATGGGGCTGACCAATGAGCATAATCCGTCTGTAAAGGCCTATGCCGTCGTTCAGCTTCGCCAGGACAATGCGCTGGGCACGCTCTACAACATGGTCGGCTTCCAGACCAAGCTGAAGCACGGCGAGCAGGTGCGCATATTTCGCACCATTCCCGGGCTGGAAAACGCCGAATTCGCCCGCCTAGGCGGCCTGCACCGCAACACCTACATCAATTCGCCGACGCTGCTCGACGCTTCACTGCAGTTGAAGTCGCGACCCGGCCTGCGTTTTGCCGGCCAGATCACCGGCTGCGAGGGCTATGTCGAGAGTGCCGCCATCGGCCTGCTTGCCGGGCGTTTCGCGGCCGCCGAAAGGCTTGGCCGTGCACCATCGCTGCCGCCCTTGACCACCGCCTTCGGCGCATTGCTCAACCACATCACTGGTGGCCATATTGTCTCCGACGACGAGCCTGGAAAGCGCTCTTTCCAGCCGATGAACGTCAATTTCGGCCTGTTCCCGCCGGTGGACGCGCCGAAGATGGAAGGCAAGCGGCTGCGCGGCAAGGACAAGACGGTCGCCAAGCGGCACGCGGTGACATCGCGCGCTCTGGCCGACTGCCGCGAATGGCTGGGGCTGCCTTCCCGGGCGGAAGCTGCGGAATAACGGTCGGGTTGGCTACGCGGCAGCCTCTATGCGACCGGCCAGCCTTGCGTCGCGCGCCGGAACAAAAGCCAATGCCGGCGCAAGGCCGAAAGCCGCACCGCGCCATCAAGCGGTGAATGGCGGGAGCCGTCCATCTTGCCGAGATAAGCGCTCGACAAGGCCGGCGGCAGAAACGCCGGGCGCAGCGAAACCGGCAATGCGGATGCTCCCCGCTCGAAAGCGGAAAGATGCTCGCGTGCCAGCGCGATCATCGCGGCCACTGCGCGTTCCGCACCCGGCCCGCCGTCGCCTGTAACGAATTCTTGCGGCGACGATCCCGCCGCCGCCAAAATGTCGGCCGGGACAAAGCACTGTCCCCGCTTGCGATGCAGCGGCAGCAGAAGCAGGAGACCGGTCATCGCCTGCGCACAACCTGCCCTGCCGGCAAGCTCGGCAAAGCGCGGAGCTTCGACCGGATCGAGCACCATCGCCGCAAGCTGGATGAGTGCTGCGGCAGTCTCGCCGCAATAGCCTTCGAGGTCGGTGCGCGACGGCATCGGGTCGTCATAGAGATCGAAGATGCGCGCTTCGAGCATATTGTCGAAAGCGGCCTTAGGCAGGCGGTGAGCGGAAATCGTCGTCCTCAGCGCGTCCGCCACGGGATGGCCGACCTTGGCCCGATCCTCTTCGGCTGCGATGACGTCTCGCCACCATTGCAGCCGCACCTCGCCCGGCAGCGCCTCGCGGATCCGATCGCGTATGCCGGCGATTTCGGCGTTGAAGGCATAGAGCGAAAACAGCGCGTCACGCTTGTTCTCGGGCGCGTAGAGCACGCTGAGATAGCGGTCATGGTCGGCGGCACGCACCGTCTCCATGACGACTTTGGTGTTTTCGGCCACGTCAGTCGACGGCTATAAGCGCTGCGGCCACGGCGCGGTCTTCCGCCAGCAGCACATTATAGGTCCGCACCGCCGCCCCGGTCGACATCGGATCGGCGGAAATGCCCGCTTCTTTCAGCGCGGCACGCAGCGCTGCAGGCAATGGTCTCAGATCCTTGCCGCTGCCGACCAGCAGGATCTCGACCTTGGCGGCCTCGTTGAACAGCTTGGCGAAATCCGCTGCCGTCAGCGCCAGCGGATCGGCCGGCTCCCAGCCATAGATGCCAGAAGGCAGGCACAGCAGCGAGCCGCGATGCGACATGTCGGCAAAGCGGAAACCGCCATTGCCGTAAGCCTCGATCGGTGCGCGGCCGGGGAAATGCGCCTCGCGGATGACGATGCCCTTGGCCACTTTTGAGGCAGGCCGTCAGGTGGCTATGGCTTTGCCGTCGCCCACCGGCTTTTCCTCATCGGACGCTGTGGCCTGCGGCCGCAGCTTGAACAGGATAAGCAGTGGCGCAGCGATAAAGATCGACGAATAGGTGCCGAACACGACGCCGAACAGCATGGCCATGGTGAACGAGCGGATCACCTCGCCGCCGAA
Organism: Mesorhizobium sp.; assembly: GCF_005063415.1. Taxonomy (GTDB): domain Bacteria; phylum Pseudomonadota; class Alphaproteobacteria; order Rhizobiales; family Rhizobiaceae; genus Mesorhizobium. The sequence goes on along the minus strand of NZ_SUEG01000058.1, from coordinate 12,330 downwards.
CAGCACCAGCGCCAGCAGCGCCAGGATCGTCGTCACCGAGGTCAGCGTCGTCCTCGACAACGTCTCGTTGATGGCGTTGTTCAGCAATTGCGGCAGCGGCATTCGCTTGTATTTTCGCAGATCCTCGCGAACACGGTCATAGACGACAATCGTGTCGTTGAGCGAATAACCGATGATGGTGAGGATCGCCGCCAGCGACGACTGGTTGAATTCGAGGCCGGTGATGACGAAGAAGCCGATCGTCATGACCACGTCGTGCACGGTCGCAACGATGGCGCCGACCGCGAACTGCCATTCGAAGCGGAACCAGACATAGATCAGGATGCCGAGCAACGCGACAAGCATGGCGATGGTGCCTTGCTTGGCAAGCTCGCCCGAGACCGTCGGCCCGACCACTTCGACGCGGCGGAAATCATACTGGTCCTGCAGCTCGCCGCGCACCTTGTCGATGACGGTCTGCTCGGCGTTCTCGCCACCCTCCTGGGTACCGACGCGGATCAGCACGTCGTTCGGCTCGCCGAATTGCTGAACCTGCACCTCGCCGATATTGAGTTCCGTCAGCCTGCCGCGGATGTCGGCCAGATCGGCATTGCCGGCCTTGGACTGCACCTCGATCAGTGAGCCGCCCTTGAAGTCGATGCCGTAATTGATGTCGATGGTCATGAAGCCGATGACCGACAGCACCGAAAGCACGCTGGACAGTGTGAACGTCCAGCGGCGGATGCCCATGAACGGAATTTTCGTGCCGGGTGGAATGAACGTCACAGGCGCTCGCGGCAACTCCTTCGGACGGGCGCGGCGAAGCCAGATCGACACCAGCAGGCGGGTGAAGGTGAAGGCGGTGAAGACCGTGGTCAGGATGCCGATGGCATAGGTAACGGCAAAACCCTTCACCGGCCCGGTTCCGAGCCAGAACAGCACCACGGTGGCGATCAGCGAGGTCACGTTGGAATCGACGATGGTCGCCAGCGCCTTGCTGAAACCGGTATCGATCGCCTGGATGACCGAGCGGCCGGCGCGTCGCTCCTCGCGGATGCGCTCATAAATGAGAACGTTCGAATCGACCGCCATGCCGATGGTCAGCACGATACCGGCGATACCCGGTAAGGTCAGCGTCGCTCCAAGCAGCGACAGCAGCCCGACGATCATCGCAACATGCACCGCCAGCGCTATGTTGGCGAGGAAGCCGAGGAAGCCGTAGGCGACGAACATGAATGCCACCACCAGGATCGACCCGATGATGCCGGCGACCTTGCCGGCATGGATGGAGTCCTGGCCAAGTCCCGGCCCCACCGTGCGCTCTTCGATCACCGTCAGCGTCGCTGGCAAGGCGCCGGCGCGCAGCAGCACGGCGAGGTCGTTGGCGCTCTCAGCGGTGAAATTTCCCGATATCTGGCCGGTACCGCCGGGGATCGGTTCACGGATCTGAGGTGCCGAAATCACCTGATTGTCGAGAATGATGGCAAACAGCTTGCCGACGTTCTGTGCCGTCGCCTGGCCGAACCGCTGCGCCCCTTTCGAATCGAAGCGGAACGAAACAACCGGCTCGTTGGTCTGGGAGTTGAAGGTCGCCTGGGCATCGACAAGGTTTTCACCCGAAACGATGACGCGGTTCTCGATCAGGTACGGGACCGGCGGGTCGTCCTGCGAATACAGCACCGAGGATCCCGGCGGCGGACGGCCGTTCAGCGCGTCCTGCACCGGCATCGATTGGTCGACCATCTGGAAGGTCAGCTTTGCGGTCTGGCCAAGAATTTCCTTCAGCCGTTGCGGGTCTTGGAGACCAGGCACCTGCACCAGGATACGGTCGTCGCCTTGGCGCTGCACGATCGGCTCGGTGGTGCCGAGTTCGTTGACGCGACGCTCGACAACCTGGATCGCCTGCGTCAGCGCCGTCGAGGTGCGATATTTGATCCCCGCATCGGTAACGGCAAATTTGAGCAGGCCGGGCTCGGAATCATCCAGCGTCATCTCCTGAATGGAGCCGCCGCTGAACAGGCCTGCGGCCACCGGATTGGTCAATGGTTTCAAGGCTGTCTTGGCAGCCTCGATCTGTGCGGGATCGGTGATGCGGACCTGCACCGTGCGGCCCGTTCCGGAAAGGCCGGTATAGCCGATCTTGGCATCGCGCAGCAGCGTCCTGATTTCGTCGCGCGTCGTCTCCAGCCGATCCTTGATCAAATCGTTCGGATCCATCCTGAGCAGGATGTGCGAGCCGCCCTGCAGGTCGAGGCCGAGCGTCATCTGCCGCTTCGGCACCCAGTCGGGCAACTTGGCCAGCGTGCTGGCGGAAAAAAGATTGGGCGCAGCGAGGACCACTGTGGCGGCCACGGCCAGCCAGATCAGGATCATCTTGAAGCGCGAAAAATAAAGCATATGGCGTCGTCCGTCAGGGCGTACTGGCGGATCGTTCCGCCGACAATTCGGTTATTTCTTGGCGTTCTGGTTTGCCACCGGCTCGCCCTTGACACGCACGTCGGCGAGCGTCGAGCGAAGCGCCGTCACCTTGGTGCCGCCGCCAAGGTCGATCTCGAGCTCGTTGTCGTCGATCACCTTGGTCACCTTGCCGACCAAGCCGCCGCCGGTGACGACGGTGTCGCCGCGGCGAACCGCCGCCAGCATCTCGCCGCGCTTCTTCAGCTGCGTGCGCTGCGGCCGGATGATCAGAAAATACATGATCACGAAAATCAGAGCAAACGGCACGATCTGGATAAACATTGCGGACGAGTCCCCGCCGATGCCTTGGGCGTATGCCGGTGTCACGAACATCGAGGTACTCCTGAATTTTGAAAACAGCCGCCAAACGGTTTTGCGGAAATTTGACGGCCCCGCCAAATTTGGCCGGAATATAGTCGGTAACGTTGCCAATGCAACTGCGCCGCCGGGCAAATCGGCTGCTTTTCCGGCCTGGTGAGCCGTGTTAGAGGGTGATCCCGAAAAGCGACGCTCGGTTTCCGCAAAAGATCATGCCCGAACAAATGCTTGGGACGAGTTTCGAAACTGCTGAAATCAGGTAGGTTGGCCTGCCGCACCGTCCTGAATGCGAAACAAAAAGACAAGAGATGACCGACAGCACCATCGAAATCCTGAGCCAGAAGCTCGACCGTCTGATCGAGGCGGTCGCCCGCCTTGCGCCGCAGCCGGTGCCGCAAACCGACCTCGGCGAGGCCGATTGCTTCGTCTGGCAGGCCGATCCCGGCTATCTGGAGCCGGTGCTCAAGGTCAACCGCGTCGACATCGGCCTGATCCGCGGGGTCGATCGCGTCCGCGACATATTGGTCGACAACACCGAGCGCTTCGCCTCCGGCTATGCTGCCAATAACGTGCTGTTGTGGGGCGCGCGCGGCATGGGCAAATCGTCGCTGGTCAAGGCGGTGCACGCCGCGGTCAACGCTTCGACCAAGCTCGACCTGCCGCTCAAGCTTATCGAGATCCATCGCGAAGACATCGATACGCTGCCGAAGCTGATGAGCCTGCTGAAGGCAGCGCCCTTCCGCTTCATCCTGTTTTGCGACGACCTGTCATTCGACCACGACGACACGTCCTATAAATCGCTGAAGGCAGCGCTTGAAGGCGGCGTCGAGGGCCGCCCGGCCAATGTCATCTTCTACGCCACCTCGAACCGGCGGCATCTATTGCCGCGCGACATGATCGACAATGAGCGCTCGACCGCGATCAATCCGTCCGAAGCGGTCGAGGAGAAGGTTTCGCTGTCGGACCGCTTCGGCCTATGGCTTGGCTTCCACAAATGTTCGCAGGACGAATATCTCGACATGATCGACGGCTACGTCCGCCATCACGATCTCGCCATCGATCCCGAGACGCTGCGCGCCGAGGCGCTGGAATGGGCGACGACGCGCGGCAGCCGTTCGGGCCGCGTCGCCTGGCAGTTCACCCAGGATCTGGCAGGCCGGCTCGGCAAATCGCTGAAGGATTAGCCGCTCAAGGATTGGCAACAGAAGAAGCCCGCACCTTGCGGAGCGGACTTCCTCGGCGGGCTGAAGGTCAGGTGGCCCGCAAATCGCTTTTCGTCGTCTATTCGAGATAGGTCGAAGGATCGACCGGCGCCGAGTTCTTGCGCACTTCGAAATGCAGTTTCGGCGAGTCGGTGGTGCCGCTCATGCCGGACAGGGCGATTTCCTGGCCGCGCTTGACCTTCTGGCCGCGCTGCACCTCGATCGAGCTGGCGTGGCCGTAGACGGTGACCAGACCGTTTTCGTGCCGCACCAGCACCGTATTGCCGAATTCCTTGAGGCCGTCACCGGCATAGATGACGACGCCGTTTTCGGCCGCCTTGACCGGCGTCCCCTCGGGCACGGCGATGTCGACGCCGTCCTTGCCGCCACCGAAGCTTGAGATCACACGGCCGCGCACCGGCCAGCGCATCTTGCCGATGCCGGTTGCATCCGGCGCCACCGCATCGTCGTCCTCGGCCTGCTGGATGACTTTCGCGTCCTTCTTCGGCGGCGTGTAGGAGGCGAGCGTCTGCGTCGGCGTTGTCTTGGCAGGCGGCTGGGTCGTGGCCGTCGTCACCGGATCGACCTTTGCCGGCTTCGCACCGGCGACGACAGCGGTTCCGCCTGCCGGCACTTTCAGGGTCTGGCCGATCTTGAGCAGTCCATCCTGCATGCCGTTCGCCTGCTTCAACGCGACGACGCCGACGCCGGTCCTTCTGGCGATGGCCGACAGCGTATCGCCTTGCTGAACCGTGTAGGTGCCGCCGGCACCGGCCGGCTTGGCCGCCGCCGAGGCCACCTTCGCCTCAGTCTTTCCATCCTTCGGCTGGCTCGCGGCAGCCGAGGCGTCCACCTGCGCGGCAGACTTGCCTTCCCTGAGCTTCGGCTGCTGCGGCAGCACGGCCACCTTCTCCGGCGCGTCGGCCGGCTGGTCGTGCCTGGTGCCGTTCGCGGGCTTGGCGTCGGCGACTTTCGGCGCGGCACCGTTGCTCGAATACGCATAGGCCGGGATGACGAGCTTCTGGCCGGTCTTCAATCCCTTGGTCGCGCTCAGCCCGTTGACTTTCATGATGGCATCGGCGGGCACGCCGTAGCGCCGCGACAGGCCGGAAATGGTCTCGCCGTCCTTGACGACGATCTCGGTCGCATGTGGTGCGCCGGCGGCCGTCGCCATTCGCGGCGCGTCGGGCTCGGCGTTCTTGAACGGCCTTGCCGCTGGAGCGACGGTGCCGGTTGCCGTCCTGTCGACACGAGGAGCGGCAGGCGCCAGGGCCGGCGCGGCAGCGGTGCGCACCGGACGGGCGGCAGGCGCCAGGGCGGGAGCCGGCGGCGGCAATTGCTGCACTGTTACCGGTTCGAGGCTCGAGCGGCTGACCGACTGGGTGTGGCTGCCGTCGATCGGGGCGGCCGCAACATCGCCCGGATAGGGCTGGGCAGCATCCTGCTTGTCGATGATGGCGCGCTGGTTGTTGGTCGAGGCGGTGAACACGTCGTCGACGCTGTTGAACCGCGCCACCTGGGAACTACACCCCGTCGCAGCGCCCGCGATCATGAGGACGGCGCAGCCACGCGCCAGATTGCGTCCGTTTGCCTTCAAAACACTGAATTGCATCGCACTAACCCGCACAGACCCGGTACAACTGAGTGTGATTAAAGCGCGTTAATGTTACCGGTCGGTTAAACCTGTAGAATGAGGCGCAAATTTTCTTAAAATATTCGCGGAAGGCTCTCAGCTTCGTCATCCTAGGGCGGAGCAGGAGCGAAGCTCCGTCGCGGAGACCCGCGAAAGTGGCGGAATGGTAGAAATGGATGCGCGCCTCTGTCGCCGAAGATATAAAAGAGATTGTGCCAGAAGGGCCCGAGGCGATAGCAATTATCCTGCTATTGGGGGACTTTTCATCATGACAACTCGCCTGGGTCTGCTGACGACATTCTGGCTCATCGTCACAGGTTTACTTGTGGCCTTGGTTGCTACCGCTTCGGCCGGCGCAAAGCAGAAGACACCCGAAGCGTGGCCGATGAATTTCGCTTTGGTTCGGAACGGCGATTGCAAGGTAAGCTGCGTCCAATGGATTTCTGCCGAGGGCACGATAACAGCTGACACTGGCAGACAATTTGAGCAGTTTCTGGCCAAGCTGAAGGGCCAAAGACTTCCCGTCGTGTTTCAGTCTGGCGGGGGGGACGTGGCTTCGGCGCTTTGGATTGGACGCATGATCCGGGCCGCTGGCCTCGAAACCGCAGTGGGCAGAACGGTGTTGAACGGCTGCCCTATGCTGGTGCCGCGCTGTCCCGAAAAGATTGTCAAGAACGGCTGGTCGGAAGGGGAAGTTCACGCAGGCGGGGCGTACTGTTTCTCGGCTTGCCCCTTCGCCTTGGCTGGGGGGCAGGTCCGCGCCGCGGCTGTCGGTGCCAGGATCGCCCTCCATCAAATAACGGACGGCAGCAAAAAGAGCGCCTACGCCGACGGGACGCAGAAACCTCGACGAAATTTCTACGAGGCCTGATCCGGCCCTGAAGCGGATGCTTTCCGACTATTTGGACGAAATGGGCGTCCGCAGCGGCGACGTGTTCGTGATGATGGGCCTGGCAACGCCGGAGGGCCTCTATGACGTCTGGAGCGCTGAAGCGCTCAAATCAGGCATCATTACGAAAGTCTTCTCATACTCGGACGAACCTGGCTATGTCACTGGTGGAACCGATGACGAATCGGGCGACGTCGTTAATATCCCGCCTGAGATCGAGCTTTTGCTCAAATAGGCGGCCAGCCCAGGAGCCAATCAGCCCAGAAGGTTGCGAGCCGTGCGCATGAATATTCTGGATCCGATCGGGATCAGGTCGTCTGGAAAGTCATAGTCGGGGTTGTGCAGCGCAGGGTACCGCTCGCCGGCGCCGAGAAAGAACATCGCGGACGCTGCGCTATTGCCGAACAGGCCGAAATCTTCCGAAGCGCGCATCGGCAGGGCTTCCTCTGTGCGTGGCACGCCTTCTTCGTCGAGCGCGCGCTGCAGATGTTCCACGGCATCCGGGGCGTTGACGCTGGCAACGAAGATCTCGTGATAGTCGTAGCGGGCCGAAAGACGATGCTCTCCAGCGATCTTTTCCACCAGCGCTTCCGCGGCGGCGCACAGCTCCGCCATGCGCTCATCGCGCCTTGTGCGCAGCGTCGCCCACACTTCAGCATTTCCCGGCGCAATGCCGAAGACGGCTTCGCCCATCAGGGCATGGGTGACAGTCACCATACTGAAATCGTCGTCAGCGAAGGTTCCGCGCCCGAGCGCGGGCAGTGCTGGCATCAGCTGGCTGACCGCCATCATTGGCGAGACACCCGTTTCGGGCATCGACGAATGCGCGGTCTTGCCCCCCAGCAATATTCGCATGCCGCGTGAAGCACAGTTGACCACGCCGGGTTTGATACGCACCTCACCGAACGGCACACCGGGCAAATTGTGCAGCGAGAAGGCCAAATCCGGCGCGATCTCGGAAAAGCGCGGATCGGCGATGACGCCCGCCGCACCATTACCGGTCTCTTCCGCCGGCTGGAACATCAGCACGACGCGGCCGCGGGCAGGCCTTTCGCGCCCGAACTGGCGGCCAAGTGCGGCGAGGATCGCGGTATGTCCGTCATGGCCGCACATATGCGACTTTCCCGGTACGAGCGACGAATGAGAAACGCCTGAAAGCTCACAAATCGGCAGCGCATCGAGTTCCGACCGGAACAGGACCGTCGGACCGGCTTTGCCGCTTTCATATACCGCCGCCACACCGTGGCCGCCCAATCCGGTCAGCACCTTGTCCGGCGCTGTGTCGGCGAGGAAGTCGACAACCTCGCTCGCGGTTTTCTCTTCCTCATTCGAGATTTCCGGATGCTGGTGGAGCCTGCGGCGCCATGCCGTCAGCTCGACAATGTCTCGATTGGTCAGGGTCATTTTTTCCTGCTCCGCTTGGCGCTAGAGCAATTCCAGGGAACGTGTGAAACGGTTTTCCGTTCGGAACTGCGTCAAAACAAAGAGATAGAGCGGCTCGGCGATTCAAACAAAAGCTAAACCGCTCTAGGGTCAGCGCTGCATCGCTTCGCTCTTCGCCGCGCCCCAGGATGACGAAACGACAGGCTTCGGCTGGTCCCCAAGCGGCGCGATGTACCCGGAATTAGATCACCGCGGCGACGCCGTGCAGGATCGGCTGCAGGCGCACCAGGCCGATATCCTCGCGTTCGAAGCGGCTGCCGACCTTGGTCAGCTTGGCCAGCACCTGCTCGCCTTCGTCGGGTCCGATCGGCGCGATGACGATGCCGCCGCTCGACAATTGGTCGAGGAGAAAGCGCGGCAGCCTGTCGAAAGCCGCCCAGGCGACGATGCGGTCGAACGGCGCTTCGTTGGCCAGCCCGTTGGAACCATCCGCCTGGCGCACGATGACATTGCCGATGGCGAGTGCCTCGAGGCGCTGCCGGGCCTGTTCGGCCAGCGTCTTGTAACGGTCGATGGTGACGATCCGAGCGGCAAGCCGCGACATCACCGCCGCCGTGTAGCCGGACCCCGTGCCGATCTCGAGCACCCGGTTGCCCGGCTCGATGGCAAGTGCCGCGATCACCGCCGCCTGCAGGTCGGCGCCTTCGATGGCCTCGCCGCATTCGATCGGCAGCATACGGTCCGACCAGGCGATCGAGTGGAAATGCGGAGACAGAAAGCCGCGCCGCGGCGTCGCCTCGAAGGCGGCGATCAGCGCCTTCGGCACCGTGCCCCTGCCGCGCAGGCGAAGCAGGAAGGCAGCGAAACCTTCGCGCTCGTCGACCGTTGCAGCGTGGTTCAAGTTCATGCGAGCGCCTTGGCCAGTTGATCGCGGATTTCATGCGCGGTGAGATCGAGCTGCAGCGGCGTCACCGACACCAGCCGATTGCGCAAGGCATGGAGGTCGCTGCCTTGCTTGCCCTCGACCGGCTCGCGGCCGAAGCGCAGCCAGTAATAAGGCAGGCCGCGCCCGTCACGCCGCTCGTCGACCCACAGGCTGTGGACCAGCTTGCCCTGCGAAGTGACCACAGTTCCGGCGATCTCTTCCGGCGCACAATTCGGAAAATTGACGTTGAGCAGCACGCCGTCCGGCAACGGCATGGCGACGAGCTTCTCGAGTAGCGCCGGCGCCAGCGCTTCGGTGGTCTCGTAGGGAACGACGCGGTCCTCGCCGACATAGGAATAGGCTTGGCTGATGGCGATCGAGCGCACGCCGAGCAGCGCGCCTTCCATGGCGCCGGCGACCGTGCCCGAATAGGTGACGTCGTCGGCGATGTTGGCGCCGGAATTGACGCCGGACAGGATCAGGTCGGGCGCTTCGGGCAGGATCTTCTTCACGCCCATGATGACGCAGTCGGTCGGCGTGCCGCGCACGGCAAAGTGCTTTTCGCCGATTTTCCTGAGCCGCAGCGGCTCCGAGATCGACAGCGAATGCGCATAGCCGGACTGATCCTGTTCCGGTGCCACCACCCAGACGTCGTCCGACAGCGTGCGCGCGATGCGTTCGAGTGATGCAAGGCCCTCGGCATGGATGCCGTCGTCGTTGGTCAGGAGGATTCGCATTATTTCGATTCGATCTTTTCCAGACCGCCCATGTAAGGCCGAAGCGCTTCAGGAATGGTTACGCTGCCGTCCTCGTTCTGGTAATTTTCGATGACAGCGATCAGAGCGCGGCCGACGGCGGTGCCCGAACCGTTCAGCGTGTGGACGAAGCGGTTGCCCTTGCCATCCTTGTCCTTGTAGCGGGCGTCCATGCGCCGCGCCTGGAAATCGCCGCATACCGAGCACGACGAGATCTCGCGATAGGCATTCTGGCCGGGCAGCCAGACCTCGATATCGTAGGTCTTGCGCGCGCCAAAGCCCATGTCGCCGGTGCACAGCGTCATGGTGCGGAACGGCAGGCCGAGCCGCTTCAGCACCTCCTCGGCGCATTCGGTCATGCGCTCATGCTCGGCAACCGAAGTTTCCTGGTCGGTGATCGACACCAGCTCGACCTTGTAGAACTGGTGCTGGCGCAGCATGCCGCGCGTGTCACGCCCGGCCGAACCCGCCTCCGAGCGGAAGCACGGCGTCAGCGCGGTGTAGCGCAGCGGCAGCTTTTCATGCGGCGTGATTTCTTCGCGCACGAGGTTGGTGAGCGGCACTTCGGCGGTTGGGATGAGAAACAGATCCCCGCTCAAGTGGCCTTCCGATGCGAACTCCTTCCAAAGGCGATCGTCGATCTCTTTGATCACTTGATTGTATTGCCCAACGTCAGGCTCAACATCTTGCCAAGCGCGGTTTTGGGCTTCTTCAATGGATTCGGAGCGCCTGCTTTTGAAAGCGTTGTAACTTTGGGCGATGCCCATGAAGCCTCCCAAGCTTCGTGAGGTCGCAAACAAATCGTCGGCGAACTTCGGCAACTGCCCAGTTCCAAACATGGTTGCAGAATTCACCATCAGCGGCGGCTGGATCTCCACATAGCCGTGCTCGGTGGTGTGCAGATCCAGCATGAACTGGCCGAGAGCGCGTTCCATCCGCGCCAAGCCGCTTTTGAGTACGGTGAAGCGCGAGCCGGAAAGCCGTGCTGCCCGCTCGAAATCCATCATGCCGAGCGCTTCGCCGATCTCGAAATGCTCCTTGACCCAGTTCGGCCGCGTCGGCAGCTTGCCGACGACGCGCTTGACGACGTTGTCGTGCTCGTCCTTGCCGACCGGCACGTCGTCGAACGGCACGTTTGGCAGCACCGCCAACGCATCGTTCAGCGCCTTGTCGAGCTCGCGCTCGCGCGCCTCGCCATTCTGGATGAAGGCCTTGATCTCGCCGACCTCGGCCTTCAGCCTTTCGGCAAGGGCTGCATCGCCCGAGCGCATGGCATTGCCGATCTCCTTCGATGCGGCGTTGCGGCGTTCCTGCCTGGTCTGCAGCTCGGTCAGATGCTCGCGCCGCGCCTCATCTGCTGCGATCAGGTCATCGACCGTGGACTGCGCATCCTCAACCGACCACGAGCGCTTCTGGAGCGCTTCGACAAGGGCCTTCGGGTTGTCGCGAATCCATTTGATGTCAAGCATGGTCTGTTCGTCCTCAGGGGGCATGTCGCCCAAAAGTGCGCAGCGGTTTTGGGACAACGACATGCCCAAAACAAAGACCAGAGGGCGTAAACCGCATCGATGCAAGACGTCAAGGCAGAGTTCCTTCGCGCCCCCCTCTGTCCTGCCGGACATCTCCCCCACAGGTGGGGAGATCGGCTGTCCTCGCCGCTTTCGCCAATCTTCGCAGGAGAAAAGGCGCTGTCGCCCAAGCTGCCGATCTCCCCCCAAGCGGGGGAGATGTCCGGCA
>NZ_SUEG01000058.1:0-1042 GCF_005063415.1 Mesorhizobium sp. | reverse complement strand
GTCCTGCTTTTCGCGAGCCACACGGTCGCGCTCCTTGCTGCGCTCGATCAGCCGGGCCGACCAGATCGAGACCTCGTAGAGCAGGATCGTCGGAATGGCGAGGCCGATCTGGCTCATCGGGTCGGGCGGCGTCAGCACCGCCGCCACGACGAAGGCGATGACGATCGCCCATTTGCGCTTTTCAGCCAGGGCCGTGGACGAAAGCATGCCGACCCGCGTCATCAGGCTGGTCACCACCGGCAACTGGAACACCAGGCCGAAGGAGAAGATCAGCGTCATGATCAGGCTGAGATATTCGGACACTTTCGGCAGCAGCGAAATCTGCACCTGGTCGTTGGTGCCGGTCTGCTGCATGGCGAGGAAGAACCACATCACCATCGGCGTGAAGAAGAAATAGACCAGCGACGCGCCCATCAGGAACAGGATCGGCGAGGCGATCAGGAACGGCAGGAAGGCGTTGCGTTCGTTCTTGTAGAGGCCAGGCGCGATGAATTTGTAGATCTGCGTGGCGATCAGCGGAAAGGCGATGACCATGCCGCCGAACATGGCGAGCTTGACCTGGGTAAAGAAGAATTCCTGCGGCGCCGTATAGATCAGCTCGACCTTGTGCGGGTCGAGCCCGGCCCATTGGGTGGCCCATCTGAACGGAACGACCAAAAGGTTGAACAGCCGCTTAGCGAAAAAGAAGCAGACCAGGAAGGCGACGAAAAAACCGCCGATCGACCAGATCAGCCGCCGGCGCAGCTCGATCAGGTGCTCCATCAGCGGAGCCGACGATTTTTCTATCTCGTCCTTTTCGTTGTCCGAAACGCTCACTTGGCGGCTCCCGCCGTTTTCCTGGCGGCCGGCTTCTTCGCTGCTGCGCCCGGCTTCTTCGCTGCTGACGACTGCGGTTTTGGCTCAGCTTTTGCGGCGGGCTTTGGCGCAGCGGTCTTTGCCGGCTTCTTCTTTGCCGCCGGCAGTAGAGGCGCAAACGGCTGCAGCGGCCGTGCCGCAACGAGCACCGGCGGCAAAGAAGAAGCCGGCGGCCGCGAAAGCCGCG
>NZ_SUEG01000057.1 GCF_005063415.1 Mesorhizobium sp. | reverse complement strand
TCGCGCGGTCGAGGAACACCGCCGACAGGTCGGCGATGCCGGCCTCGGTGACGGCGCGCAAAACCGTGTCGCCAAGGGCATCGCCGCCGCGCACCGAAAGCAGCGAGGCCGAGACGCCGCGCCGCACCGCCCAGCGCAAGGCATTGAAGACGGCACCGCCGACATGCTCGCGCATCGTGCCGGGGTTCAAGGCGGCCGGCACGAAGGCGCCGGCAACCCGGCCGCGCCGCTCGATATAGGCGCCGCCCACGGCCAGGATCGTCGGGGATTTGATCATGCCGGCAAAATGCCCTTTAGCTGTTGCCCGGGAGGAGACTAGGTCGCCGGGCGGAACCCTGCAATCGCGGGTGCGATTCGGTTGGTGACGGCAACGGCGCCGCATGCGAGGCGGGACACATCCGGAAGCAAAATTGCGAAACAAAAATAGAACAAATATAGATATGCGTTGTTTTTCAAACTCTTGGCGCTCATTGACAAATGAGAACAAATGAGGTACATTCTTTTAAGGATCGCGGGATTGTCCGGCCTCCATTGACGACCACGGGGTGATGTATCATGGCTCAGAATTCTTTGCGGCTTGTAGAGGACAAAGCGGTGGATAAATCAAAGGCTCTGGATGCGGCGCTGTCGCAAATCGAGCGTGCCTTCGGCAAGGGCTCGATCATGCGGCTCGGCGCGAACGAGCAGGTCGTCGAGATCGAAACGGTGCCGACCGGCTCGCTTGGGCTGGACATCGCGCTTGGCGTCGGCGGCCTGCCGCGCGGCCGCATCGTCGAGATCTACGGGCCGGAAAGCTCGGGCAAGACGACGCTGGCGCTGCACACGGTGGCCGAAGCCCAGAAGAAGGGCGGCATCTGCGCCTTCGTCGATGCCGAGCACGCGCTCGACCCGGTCTATGCCCGCAAGCTCGGCGTCGATCTCGAAAACCTGCTGATCTCGCAGCCCGATACCGGCGAGCAGGCGCTGGAGATCTGCGACACGCTGGTGCGCTCCGGCGCCATCGACGTGCTGGTCGTCGATTCGGTGGCGGCGCTGACGCCGCGGGCGGAAATCGAAGGCGAGATGGGCGATTCGCTGCCCGGCCTGCAGGCCCGCCTGATGAGCCAGGCACTGCGCAAGCTCACCGCCTCGATCTCGCGCTCCAACACCATGGTCATCTTCATCAACCAGATCCGCATGAAGATCGGCGTCATGTTCGGTTCGCCCGAGACGACGACCGGCGGCAATGCATTGAAATTCTATGCCTCGGTCCGCCTCGACATCCGCCGCATCGGCTCGGTCAAGGATCGCGACGAGGTCGTCGGCAACCAGACCCGCGTCAAGGTGGTCAAGAACAAGCTGGCGCCGCCCTTCAAGGTGGTCGAGTTCGACATCATGTATGGCGAGGGCGTCTCCAAGACCGGCGAGCTGGTCGATCTCGGTGTCAAGGCCGGCGTGGTCGAAAAGTCGGGCGCCTGGTTCTCCTACAATTCGCAGCGTCTCGGCCAGGGCCGCGAAAACGCAAAACTGTTCCTGCGCGACAATCCCGACACGGCGCGCGAGATCGAATTGGCGCTGCGGCAGAATGCCGGGCTGATCGCCGAGAAATTCCTTGAAAACGGCGGCTCCGAAAGCAGCGACGACGGCTTCGAGGACGACGCCGGGGTGATGTAGGAAAAGCGACGCCTCCCGGAGCGTCAGCCAGGTTTGGATTTTATGTTTTGATTTGAGTTTGCGTAATCGATGCGTTTCGAACCGCCGGCCCCGTGCCGGCGGTTCGCGTTTGACGGCGAGTCAGACGCGTTTCAAGGCGCTGATGAAAGCCGGGATTTTAGCCCATTTGGTGTTTCTGGACAGGCTGCGGTGCGACCGCTAAAAGGCCATGTCTATTTTCCGCCGGCAGCCGGCGGTTCTCTCGAAAAGGCAGTATTTCATGAGTGGCGTCAACGAGATCCGGTCGGCATTTCTCGACTATTTTCGCAAGGAAGGTCACGAGGTCGTCGCGTCGAGCCCGCTGGTGCCGCGCAACGATCCGACGCTGATGTTCACCAATGCCGGCATGGTGCAGTTCAAGAACGTTTTCACCGGTCTGGAGAAGCGGCCTTATTCGCGCGCCACGACTGCCCAGAAGAGTGTTCGCGCCGGCGGCAAGCACAACGACCTCGACAATGTCGGCTACACCGCGCGCCACCTGACCTTCTTCGAAATGCTCGGCAATTTCTCCTTCGGCGACTATTTCAAGGAGCGGGCCATAGAGCTTGCCTGGAACCTGATCACCAGGGAGTTCGGCCTGAAGAAGGACAAGCTGCTGGTCACCGTCTACCACACCGACGACGAGGCGGCCTCGTACTGGAAGAAGATCGCCGGCGTTTCGGACGATCGCATCATCCGCATCGCGACTTCGGACAATTTCTGGGCAATGGGCGACACCGGACCTTGCGGGCCGTGTTCGGAGATATTCATCGACCGTGGCGAGCATATCTGGGGCGGCCCCCCCGGCAGCCCCGAGGAAGATGGCGACCGTTTCCTCGAATTCTGGAACCTGGTGTTCATGCAGTATGAACAGGTGACGAAGGACGAGCGCGTCGACCTGCCGCGTCCGTCGATCGACACGGGCATGGGCCTCGAGCGCATGGCCTCCATCCTGCAGGGGGTTGAAAGCGTCTTCGAAACCGACCTGTTCCGCCACCTGATCGACGCTGCGTCGTCTGCGCTTGGCAAAGGTCCGGATGCGGGCACCGTCGCGTCGTTCCGCGTCATCGCCGACCATTTGCGCTCGTCCTGCTTCCTGGTCGCCGACGGCGTGCTGCCGTCCAACGAAGGGCGCGGCTACGTGCTTCGTCGCATCATGCGCCGCGCCATGCGCCACGCGCAGTTGCTCGGCGCCCGCGACCCGCTGATGTGGCGCCTGGTGCCGGCGCTGGTGCGCGAAATGGGCCAAGCCTACCCGGAACTGGTGCGCGGCGAACAGATGATCACCGAGACGCTGAAGCTTGAGGAAACTCGTTTCCGCAAGACGCTGGTGCGCGGTTTGGGCTTGCTTTCGGAGGCGACGGAAAAGCTGGCATCCGGCGACATGCTGGATGGCGAGACAGCGTTCAAGCTCTACGACACCTATGGCTTTCCGCTCGATCTGACGCAGGACGCGCTGCGCCAGCGCAACATCTCGGTCAACCTTGCCGGCTTCACGGAAGCGATGGAGCGGCAGAAGGCGGAGGCGCGCAAAAGCTGGGCTGGTTCCGGTGAGGCCGCAACCGAGACGGTATGGTTCGCGGTGCGC
Organism: Mesorhizobium sp.; assembly: GCF_005063415.1. Lineage (GTDB taxonomy): Bacteria > Pseudomonadota > Alphaproteobacteria > Rhizobiales > Rhizobiaceae > Mesorhizobium. Next base: position 29,824 of record NZ_SUEG01000057.1, on the reverse strand, counting down.
GACAAGACCGGCGCCACCGAATTCCTGGGTTATGAGACCGAGCAGGCGGAAGGCCTTATCCAGGCGCTGGTCAGGGACGGCAAGACCGTCGACAGCGCCGGCAAGGGCGACGCCGTTGCCGTGGTCGTCAACCAGACGCCGTTCTATGGCGAGTCCGGTGGCCAGATGGGCGATACCGGCGTCATTTCGGGCGACGGGTTCTCGATCGAGATATCCGATACCCAGAAGAAGGCCGATGGGCTTTTCGTCCATCTCGGCAAGGTGGCCAACGGCACCGTCAAGACCGGCGCGACCGTCGAGCTGAAGGTGGACCACGCGCGCCGCTCCAGGCTGCGCGCGAACCATTCCGCCACGCATCTGATCCATGAGGCGCTGCGCGAGGTGCTAGGTACCCATGTCGCGCAGAAGGGCTCGCTGGTGGCGCCAGAGCGTCTCCGCTTCGACATCTCCCACAACAAGCCGATCCCGCCTGACGAGCTCGAAGAGGTCGAGCGCATGGCAAACGAGATCGTCGTTCAGAATAGCCCTGTGACCACGCGCCTGATGTCGGTCGACGACGCCATTGCCGAAGGCGCCATGGCGCTGTTTGGCGAGAAATATGGCGACGAAGTGCGCGTCGTTTCGATGGGCACGGGCTTGCATGGCGCCAAGGCCAACCGGCCCTATTCCGTCGAGCTATGCGGCGGCACCCATGTCAGGGCGACCGGCGATATCGGCCTGGTGCGCATTGTGTCCGACAGCGCGGTCGCTGCCGGCGTGCGCCGCATCGAGGCCTTGACCGGCGAGGCGGCCAGAAAGCATCTCGACGAACAGGACAGGCGGCTGAAGGCGGCCGCCGCCGCGTTGAAGATTTCGCCGGCCGATGTGCCGGCCCGCGTCGAGGCGCTGCTCGACGAACGCAAGAAGCTCGAAAAGAAGCTGACCGAGGCGCGCAAGAAGCTGGCGCTGGGTGATCGCTCGCCAGCTGGTGTGCCTGCGGAAAACGAAACCATTGCCGGTGTCGGTTTTCTCGGCAAGGCGGTATCCGGCGTCTCGCCAAAGGATCTGAAGCCGCTGGCCGATGCCGGCAAGAAGTCGCTCGGCTCCGGCATCGTCGTCTTTGTTGGCGCCGGCGAGGACAACAAGGCGAGCGTCGTCGTCGCCGTCACCGATGATCTGACCGGCCGCTTCAGCGCCATCGATCTGGTGCGCGTCGCGTCCGCGGTATTGGGCGGGCAGGGCGGTGGCGGGCGACCCGATATGGCTCAGGCCGGCGGTCCGGACGCCTCGAAGGCCGAAGACGCGATCGCTGCGGTGAAAGCGGCTCTCGAAGCGGCGTGAACCTGCACCGGGGCGGCACGGCCTAAATGGCGCGCCGCCCAGCGGATATCTTTGAGGGCCGATATGCCGACGCTGACGATGTATCAGGTCGATGCCTTTGCCGAACGGGCCTTCCAGGGCAACCCTGCCGCCGTTCTCCTTTTGGAGGAGTGGCTGTCGGAGCAGGTAATGCAGGCCATCGCCAACGAAAACAATCTTGCTGAAACGGCGTTTGTGCGGCGGAATGGCAAAGGTTGGGATTTGCGCTGGTTCACGCCGGTCCATGAAGTCGACTTCTGCGGCCATGCCACGCTTGCGGCCGCCCATGTGCTGGCTACGGAATACAATGGTCAGGGCGAAATGGCCTTCGCCACCCGGGTGGGCGAGCTGCGGGTTTCCCGGCGGGAAGGGGCCTATCAGCTCGATCTGCCGTGTTTTCCGCCGCAGCCCATCGAGGAAGAGCTGAACTCGGCGTTGCAAGGGATATTGCCGGTCGGTTGCGAGCTTCCGCAATTTCGAGAACCTGTTTGTCGAGCTTGCCGACGAGACAACCGTGCGATCCTTCGTTCCCGATCTGCTCAGGATCGGAACCTTTCATCCTCTCGGCCTGGTCATTACCGCGCCTGGGCGAACCCAGGATTTCGTCTCGCGTTATTTCGTGCCCGGAGCAGGCATTCCCGAGGATCCGGTAACCGGCTCCATTCATGCGACGCTGGTGCCGTACTGGGCTGAAAAACTCGCCAAGACGCATCTGTCGGCATTCCAATGCTCGCAGCGCGGCGGGCATTTGCTATGCGAGCTGGCCGGAGATCGCGTGCTGATCACAGGCCGTGCGAATACCTTCATGAAGGCGGAGATCTACCTTCCCGATTGAGCGGTATTTCGCAGTGGGTTGCCTTCGGCGAAGCTGCCGATCTCCCCCCTTGCGGGGGAGATTGAATGTCACTTCGGCTTTCGCTAATCACCAGAGGGCCTTTTGCCGAACGCTTGTCTCCTCACCCTGCCTTTCGGTTTTCGCAAAACTCGCACGTTGAGCGATGCGCGCATACCAATCCCAAATATCGGCAAACTCGGCCAGCAGTTTTCGCCCCTCGGCCACCTTGACGAAATAGCCGATGATCGGCGCTGCGTGCAGGTCGGCCAGCGTCAGGTCCGTCCCCAACAGCCAAGGCCCTTCGGCTTTCAGCGAAGAGAGCGCCTGCAATGCCGTTCTCGCCTGCCTCAACCCGTTGGCGATCTCGGCTTCGTCGGGCGGCGTTTTTTCCAGCCGCTCGACGGCGACATCCCAGACCATGGCCTTGTAGGCGTAGGCGTCGAGCATGCCGGCGATCTGGTTCATGCGTGCTCGAGGCCGGGCTTCGACCGGCTGCAGCGCCGGGCCGTCAAAGGCTTCGTCGACATAACGGGCAATCGCGCCGGTCTCGTGGAGGCGAAAGCCGTCATGCTCGAAGGCCGGGATGCGGCCGAACGGCTGGTGCTCGAAATACCAGCCGGGAATGCCGTCCGCGGCAAAGATGTCGACGGGCACGAGCTCGTAGCCGACGCCCTTTTCCTCCAACACCAGCCGCACGATGCGCACATAGACGCTGTATTCCGCGCCGTAGACGACGGGCTTGCCCATGTCGGTGAGGCTCAGGCCATCGCTTTCTGCAAATTCTCGTCGATCTTGTCGAGGAAGCCGGTGGTCGAAAGCCATGGCTGGTCGGGGCCGATCAGCAGCGACAGGTCCTTGGTCATGAAGCCGGACTCGACCGTCTGGATGCAGACCCTTTCCAGGGTCTCGGCAAAGCGCCTCAGTTCGGCATTGTCGTCGAGCTTGGCGCGGTGTGCGAGGCCGCGTGTCCAGGCGAAGATCGAGGCGATCGAATTGGTCGAGGTCTCCTCGCCCTTCTGGTGCTGGCGATAGTGGCGGGTGACGGTGCCGTGCGCGGCCTCCGCCTCGACGGTCTTGCCGTCCGGCGTCATCAGCACCGAGGTCATCAGGCCGAGCGAGCCGAAGCCTTGCGCCACCGTGTCGGACTGCACGTCGCCGTCATAATTCTTGCAGGCCCAGACATACCCACCCGACCATTTCAGGCTGGAGGCCACCATGTCGTCGATCAGCCGGTGCTCGTACCAGAGCTTCTTCGCTTTGAATTCTGCTTCGAACTCCGCCTCGTAGACCTCCTGGAAGATGTCCTTGAAGCGGCCGTCATAGGCCTTGAGGATGGTGTTCTTGGTCGAGAGGTAGACGGGGTAATTACGCAGCAGGCCGTAGTTCAGCGAGGCGCGGGCGAATTCGCGGATCGACTCGTCGAGATTGTACATGGCCATGGCAACCCCGGCGCCGGGTGCGTCGAAGACGTCGTGCTCGATCACCTGGCCGTCCTCGCCGACGAACTTGATCGTCAGCTTGCCCTTGCCGGGAAAGCGGAAGTCGGTGGCGCGGTACTGGTCGCCGAAGGCGTGGCGGCCGACGATGATCGGCTTGGTCCAGCCGGGCACCAGCCGCGGCACGTTCTTCATGATGATCGGCTCGCGAAAGATGGTGCCGCCGAGGATGTTGCGGATGGTGCCGTTCGGCGACTTCCACATCTTCTTCAGCTTGAATTCCTCGACGCGCTGCTCGTCGGGCGTGATCGTCGCGCATTTCACGCCGACGCCGTATTTCTTGATGGCGTTGGCCGAATCGATGGTCACCTGGTCGTTGGTGGCGTCGCGGTGCTCGATGCCGAGATCGTAATATTCGAGCTTGAGGTCGAGATAAGGATGGATCAGCTTGTCCTTGATGAACTGCCAGATGATGCGGGTCATCTCGTCGCCGTCGAGTTCGACGACCGGGTTCGCCACCTTGATCTTCGCCATGGAAAGAATGCCTCGCTTTTGGGGAACGGAAACGGCCTTGCCCGCACGGCTGCCGGCCCTGGGATGCGGCCCGTATATCAAAGGCTTTTTGGCCGCGCAAACGGCGAACCGCTCCGCAGTGACGGCATTCCTTGCGAAAGCTTCATTTTCGCCGCCAAATATGGCAGGGGACTGCGAAATGCCGCAAACAGCAGTTCACTGACAATCATGACCGCCACCCAGGATCCCGACAACCCTCTTGCCTCCGGAACTCCTGCGTCCGGACCGGCGATCATCCTGGTCGAGCCGCAGCTCGGCGAGAATATCGGCATGGTTGCACGCGCCATGGCCAATTTTGGCCTTGCCGAGCTGCGGCTCGTCAATCCGCGCGACGGCTGGCCGAGCGAGAAGGCGCGTGCCGCCGCAAGCCGCGCCGACCACGTCATCAATGCCGTCAAGGTGTTCGGTGACCTCGCCTCGGCGGTTGCCGATTTGAACTTCGTCTTCGCCACCACGGCGCGCGCACGCGACAATTTCAAGCCGGTGCGCGGTCCGGTCGAGGCGGGCAGGGCGCTGCGGGCGCGGCAGCGGGCCGGCCTGCGCACCGGCATCCTGTTCGGCCGCGAGCGCTTCGGCCTCTATAATGACGAGGTCGGCCTTGCCGACGAGATCGTAACCTTCCCCGTCGATCCAGCCTTCTCCTCGCTCAACATCGCCCAGGCGGCCCTGCTGATGTCCTATGAATGGATGAAGTCCGGCCTGGAAGACGAGACCAAAACCAACTTCTCCGGCCCCGAAATGCCGCCTGCTGCCAAGGAAGAATTGCACGGCCTGTTTGCGTATCTGGAAGGTGCACTGGAGGCGCGCGGTTATTTCCGCCCGGCAGCGAAGAAGCCGAAGATGGTCGACAATTTGCGCGCCGTGCTGACCCGCCCCGGCTTTGCCGAGCCGGAGCTCAAGGTGCTGCGCGGAATAATATCATCGCTGGACAGGTTCTCGCCGGCCATGCCGCGCGGCGACGGATCGCCCGGCGACGACCCCAGGCGGCTTCCGGCAGCGGCGGCACGCGCTGCGAGGGCGAAAGACAAAGACTAGGCCTGCGAATGCAGCTGTCTTACCAGTAACCGAATTTTATTTGGTTTGATCCATGGTTTTCAAAACGATGGATCCTCGGATGTTTAGCTCAAATATCGGGCGTCTTCGCTTTTTCTTCTATTCCGCGGCCTTGCTGGTTGCGGAAATCGTGACCTTTGTGCTGTGCGTCGTGCTGACCATCGGCGTCGAGGGCTTGGCCAATTCGCAACCAGGTCCTTCCAGGGAAGGACTGGCCGCGGCCGTTCTCGTCGCCTCGCTGGTGATCGTTCTGTTCCGCGCGAATTTCGCCTGGCGTCGAAGCCGCGACGCGCAAGGGTCGGGTTGGATCCTTTGGTCGTATATCGTGTTCTCGACGCTGTTCGCGATCCTGCAGGCCGGCACTGTTCTTGTCGTAAAATTCGACGGCGAAGATTCGCATTCCGGTCTTAACCTGCTGGGATTAGCTCTTGTCGGGCTGTGGGCCGTCATCTTGGCGGCCAGGCCGGCGGGCGGTGGCTCTTCCGATATGGCGTCACCCCTGAGTTTCGACGATTTCGACCCGCCCGGGCCGCTGCGCGGCACCGCGGCACTTCATTCAGCGTCAGCCGCCGGCGTGACGGCCCAGGCTCCGCCCTACGCCATGCGGGCCGCACCGGTGCCGTCGAACCACCCTGCATCTCAACCTGCATCTCCGGCAACCGGCCGGCCGCGGACAGGCGGCTTCGGCAAGCGCGGCCTTGTGTGACCGGTTGCCGCATCAAGGCCACGATGGCTCCACATAGAAGCATCCGGGATAATGCATCATTGGCCGAAGCAAAAAGCATAGGCCGGGCCTTCTCTCGTGATCTCGTTTGTGATTCCCAGCCCTTAGTGACTCCCAGCCCTTAGTGACTCCCAGCCCTTAGTGACTCAATGACAATGACCGATCCATCGAGCGCCCGTCCGATCCTGATGTTCGATTCCGGCATTGGCGGTCTCACCGTGCTGCGTGAGGCGCGCGTCCTGATGCCTGACCGCCGCTTCATATATGTCGCCGACGATGCGGCCTTCCCCTTCGGCGCCTGGGAGGAGCCGGCGCTGAGAACACATATCCTGGAGTTGTTCGCCAGGCTGCTCGATCGGTTTTCGCCGGCCATTTCGGTCATCGCCTGCAACACCGCCTCGACACTGGTCATCGATGCCTTGCGCGAGAGGTTTCCCGGCCACCCTTTCGTCGGCACCGTGCCGGCCATCAAGCCGGCGGCGGAACGCACGCGCTCAGGCCTGGTTTCGGTGCTGGCGACGCCCGGCACCGTCAAGCGCCAGTACACGCGCGACCTGATCAGCAAATGGGCGCAGAAATGCCATGTCCGCCTGGTCGGCAGCGACAGGCTGGCTGGATTGGCCGAAGCCTATATGCGCGATGGTTTTGTCGACGAGGAGGCCGTGCGCGCCGAGATCGCGCCGTGCTTCGTCGAGCATGACGGGTTGCGCACCGACATCGTCGTGCTTGCCTGCACCCATTATCCTTTTTTGGCCAACCGCATGCGCAAGACAGCACCTTGGCCGGTCGACTGGCTGGACCCGGCCGAGGCGATCGCCCGCCGCGCGCTCTCGCTGCTTGCCGATACCGAGGCCGGTTATCGCAGAGAGGCACTGCCGGAGGGCGCCGACCTTGCGTTCTTCACCTCGAACAGCGCCGATTTTCCGACGCGCCGGCTGATGCAGGGATTTGGCCTGGCGATATCCTGACCGCAGGCAATTGTCTCTTTGGGAACATCGCACCAGACAATGCGTTTTCCTCTCATTGGAAACGGGAGAAACCATCATGCCAGCCACCTCAAAAGCCCAGCAGAAAGCGGCCGGCGCGGCATTGTCAGCCAAGCGCGGCGAGACCAAGAAGGGCGCGCTCAAAGGCGCGTCGAAGGGAATGTATAAATCCATGAGCGAAAAACAGCTCGAGGAATTCGCCGAGACCAAGCGCAAGGGCCTGCCGGAAAAGAAGTCGAAACACTGATCGACTGACCATTCTGGCCACGGATGCCGGTCAACAAAAGGCCCGCGGCTGAGCCGCGGGCCCTGAAGTCTCAACGGGCGAGGGCGAAAATTACCAGTTCCAGCCCCAACCGCAGCGCCGCACTTTGTAGCGGATGACCTTGCGATGACCGTGGCGCCATACCACCTTCTTCTTGACCACGATGCGGCAGACCTGGTGATGCCTGTGCCCATGCCAATGCCGGGCCTGCGCCGGCTCGGGCGCGACCGCCATCGTGCCGGCCATCACCGCGGCGCCTACCAACGTAAGGAAGAACTTCTTCATGCGAATTCCAGCTCCTCTGACTTCAGTCCCTTCCTGATGCCGCTGGCGCAACCTCCCGCCACATCCGGCACGTTCTACAACCATAACACTACCCGGTTCGGCGATTCGCGCCAGCCAGAAGCTTGACAGCGGTTAAATCTCCGTTTAACCAGCCGACCAACACCGGGCCGCAATGCCCGGTGGTTTTCTTTATGTGTGCAAGACGTTTGGGAAGCCGGTTTTACTTTTCCTATGTCTTGTTTGAAATGACGTGTCCCGTGGGTTTTCCGTCGCGTTGCGTGGAAAACCCTGTCAGGTCTCGAAAACGGAGGCCAGAGGAGGGCGCGTTTCCTTCACCCGGACCATGAGGTTCCGGGTGTGTTGTTTTGAAAGGGAATGCGATGAGCAAGCGCGAATCCGCGAAGTACAAGATCGACCGCCGTCTCGGCGAAAACATCTGGGGCCGCCCGAAGTCCCCGGTCAACAAGCGTGAATACGGTCCCGGCCAGCATGGCCAGCGCCGCAAGGGCAAGCTTTCCGATTTCGGCCTGCAGCTGCGCGCCAAGCAGAAGCTGAAGGGCCACTATGGCGACGTTTCGGAAAAGCAGTTCCGCAAGGTCTATGAAGAGGCGGACCGCCGCAAGGGCGACACCTCGGAGAACCTGATCGGCCTGCTCGAATCGCGTCTCGACGCGGTCGTCTATCGCGCCAAGTTCGTGCCGACAATCTTTGCGGCGCGCCAGTTCGTCAATCACGGCCACGTCAACGTCAACGGCAAGCGCGTCAACATCGGCTCGTACCGCTGCAAGCCGGGGGACGTCATTGAAGTGCGCGAGAAGTCGAAGCAGCTGGTCATCGTGCTGGAATCGGTGGGCCTGGCCGAGCGCGACGTGCCCGATTACATCGAGGCCGATCACAACAAGATGACCGCGGCCTTCACGCGCATCCCCGGCCTGGCGGACGTTCCGTTTGCCGTGCAGATGGAACCGAACCTGGTCGTCGAGTTCTATTCGCGCTGATCTGCGCGTTCGTCGCGATACAACCGAAGGCCGCCCATCGAGGCGGCCTTTTCTTTTTTCGTCCTTTTCCGGGACGTGATTCGGAAATCGATTTCGATTTTCGGTCCGATGCGCTACTGCGGGCGGCAACAGGACTTTAGGGCCGACGCGCCGTGAACATGCAGCCAGACGCCGAAACGCTCGAACCGGTCGCCGACGCCGAAGGCGGCTTTCATCCGCTGTTTGCCGATGTTCCGTCCTCCGTCGAGTTCAACAAGCTGCGCAAACGGCTGTTGCGGCTTGCCCGCCAGGCGATCGACGATTTCTCCATGGTGAGGCCCGGCGACCGTTGGCTGGTCGCTCTGTCGGGCGGCAAGGATTCCTACGGCTTGCTTGCCGTGCTGCTTGATCTCAAATGGCGCGGGCTGCTGCCGGTCGAGCTGTTGGCCTGCAATCTCGACCAGGGCCAGCCGAACTTTCCCAAGCACATATTGCCCGACTATCTCGACAGCCATGCCATTCCGCATCGCATCGAATATCAGGACACCTATTCGGTGGTCACCGACAAGCTGCCCGAAGGCAGCACCTATTGCTCGCTGTGCTCGCGGCTGCGGCGCGGCCATCTCTATCGGATTGCCCGCGAGGAGGGCTGCTCGGCGCTGGTGCTCGGTCATCACCGCGAGGACATACTGGAAACCTTCTTCATGAACCTGTTCCATGGCGGGCGCCTCGCCGCCATGCCGCCGAAGCTGCTCAACGACGAAGGCGATGTCATGGTGCTGCGGCCGCTCGCCTATTGCGCGGAAGCCGATCTCGAGAAATTCGCCGGCGCCATGAAATTCCCGATCATTCCGTGCGATCTGTGCGGTAGCCAGGAAGGCCTGCAACGCAACGCCATGAAGGCGATGCTCGACGACATCGAGAAGCGCATGCCCGGCCGCAAGGATACGATGATCCGCGCCATGAGCAATGTGCGGCGCTCGCATCTGCTCGACAGGACGCTGTTCGATTTCGCCACCCTCAACGATGCTCTTAACGCAAAGCAAGACGGTTCCCATGACATTTGACGACAGCGCGATCGACTGGCTTGCCGACCTTCTGTCGGACGCCGCCGTCGCCGAGATCATGCCGCGCTTTCGCCGGTTGAGCGAGGGCGACGTCCGCCGCAAGACCTCGGCCGCCGATCTTGTGACCGAGGCCGACGTGAATGCCGAACGGCTCATCACCGCCAGGCTGCGCCAGCGTTATCCCCACGCAATGATCGTCGGCGAGGAGGCCTGCTCCGACGACCCGACGCTGCTCGACGGTCTGGGCGATGCCGAACTCGCCTTCGTCGTCGACCCGGTCGACGGCACCTTCAACTTCGCCTCCGGCGTGCCGCTGTTCGGCGTCATGCTTGGCGTCGTGGTCAAGGGCGAGACGGTCGCCGGCATCATCCACGATCCGGTCGGCAAGGATTGGCTGATCGGCGTTAGTGGCGCCGGCAGCCATATCCGCCATGCCCATGGCAATCTGGAAAAGGTCCATGTCGCCAAACCGGCGCCGATGTCGGAAATGACCGGTGCGGTCTCATGGCACTATGTGCCCGAGCCGGACCGCTCACGTTTGGCGCGCAACCAGACCAAGTCGCTATCGCAGTTCAATTATCGCTGCGCCGCCCACGAATACCGCCTGCTGGCCAGCGGCCACGGCCATTTCGTCGTCTACAACAAGCTGATGCCCTGGGACCACCTGGCCGGCGTGCTGATCCATGCGGAGGCCGGCGGCCATGCCGCGCGCTTCGACGGCAGCGCCTATCTGCCATCGCATGTCGGAGGTGGCCTGCTGGTCGCGCCGGACCGGGAAAGCTGGCGAGAGCTGCGCCGCGAGCTCTGGGCGGAATAACTATTCACTGCCAAAGTTGTCCAATCTTGTGCGAAACCGGAGACCTCGAATGAAACCTCGGTCCGCAATTGTTGCAACGGCCTTTGCCCTTGCCTTGGTTGCCGGTGTCAATGAAGCAAGATCTGGGGAACGCGCATGTCGCAGTCCCGACCCCGTCGACACCATAGACGAGATGTTCTCCGCGATCGTCGCCTGCTGGGAGCCGCCGCCCGGAACCGCGGGCATGACACTGACGCTGCAGTTCTCAATTCGCCGAAACGGCACGCTTATTGGCAAACCGCGCGCCACTTACTCCCATCTAGGGGACGATGGCTCGCTCAACCGGGCCTTCGTGGCTTCCGTCCTCGAGGCGCTCGACAAGGCTCTCCCACTGCCCGTTTCGGACAGCATGGGTGGAGCAATCGCAGGACGTACGCTGTTCCCTCGCTTCACCGCGGTCAGTGAGGGTGCATCCTAGGCGCCCGGCAATGTGCATTAAACCGGCGGGTTATGCGGCTGGAATAGTCTGCCGCGCTCGGCCAGGAGGATCATCAGCAGCGCTGCCACCGACACGCTGCAGAACCCGGCGGCCAGCGGCGTGACCGTGCCGTTGAAGGCTTGGCCGATCAGCGTGCCGAGGATGCCGCCAAGAAATGTCTGCATGAACCCGAGGATCGACGAGGCAGTGCCGGCCAGGTGACCCAGCGGCTCCATGGCGAGCGCGTTGAAGTTCGCGCCGAGCGCGCCGAACGGGACCATGGCGCAGGCAAAGAAGGTAATGAAGAGCCAAAGCGGCATCTTCATTTCGATGGAAACGACCAGCCAGGCAAGGCTGATGGCCAGAAACAGCAGCAGCGCGCTTTGCGACAGACGGCGCATGCCGATGCGGCCGACGAGACGCGCGTTGAGGTAGTTCGAAAAAGCAAGCACGCCGGCAACCCCCGCGAAGATGACCGGGAACATCTCGCCGACATCGAACACGCTGACATAGATCTGCTGGGCCGAGGCGATGAAGCCGAACATGGCGCCGAAGATGAAGGTGCTGGCGAAGGCGTAGCAGAGCGCGATGCGGTTGGTAAGAACGATGCGGAAGCCGCCGATGATGGAGGACAGCGTCAGCGGCCGGCGATATTCAGGGTGTAGCGTCTCGGGCAGGCGCAGCAGCGACCAGGCAGACACGATCAGCGCGCCAGCCGCCATGGTGACGAAGATCACATGCCAGGTCGCAAACAGCATGATGAACTGGCCGATACCTGGCGCCACCACCGGAATGGCCATGAACACCATGAAGATCAAGGACATGACTTCGGCCATGCGCCTTCCGTCGAACGTATCGCGCACGATCGAGACGGCAATGACGCGCGTCGCCGCCGCGCCGATGCCTTGCACCGCCCGGCATAGCAGAAGCGTGGCGAATGACGGGGCGATTGCCGCAGCGCCGGCCGCCACGACGTAGATCACCAGCCCTGCGACAAGCGGCGCGCGGCGCCCGAAGCGGTCCGAGATCGGCCCGAAGAACAGCTGTCCGCCGCCAAAGCCAAGGATATAGGCGGTGACCACATATTGCCGGTGGTTTTCATTTTCGACGCCAAGCGAGGCGCCGATCTGCTGCAGCGCCGGCAACATGATATCGATGGCGAGCGAGTTGAGCGCCATCAGCGCCGCGCACAGCGCAATGAATTCCCAGCGCGGAATAGGCAAAGTGCTTGCCTTTTGCCGCGCTTCTACTTGCTGATCCACGGCCAGTCCGATCTTCAAACGAAAATGCGCCGGCGTGCCGACGCATCCATTCGTTCATCGCCCCGATAGCGGGCAGAACTTTTTGCCAAGCTGCCCCGGCGCTTAGCGCATGACCCCCGAAAATCGCAGTCGGAAGCTCATACGCAAAACAGAAGTCAGGCGGCGCCTTTGACGCTGACGCCCTTTTCGACGAGGAAGGTCTGCAATTCGCCCGCCTGGAACATCTCGCGGATGATGTCGCAGCCGCCGACGAATTCGCCCTTGACGTAGAGCTGCGGGATGGTCGGCCAGTTGGAATAGTCCTTGATACCTTGCCGCAGTTCGGCCGACGTCAGCACGTCGACACCCTTATAGTCAGCGCCGATGTAGTCGAGGATCTGCACGACCTGGCCGGAAAATCCGCATTGCGGGAAGCCGGGCGTGCCCTTCATGAAGAGAACGACGTCGTTGCCCTTCACTTCATTGTCGATGTAGTCATTGATGCCGCTCATGGAATACCCTTTCATGCCTGTGGGAGTCAGGCTCGAACATTACCCTTCAAATAAACCCATGGGTTGCGCGAAACAAGATGTTTGCCGCCTTGCCATGCAAATGGCGCAAAGGAACGTCTGATCTTGGGCCAAGAGCGTCGGCCATCATCTTCCCCGAGGCGCGATGAAAAGACGATATCTCGCCGGGTTCCTCCTCGCCGTTCTGGTCGCCGCATTGGTCTTGATCTGGTGGGCCAAGTCGCCGAGAGAGCCACCGCTGGTCGTCGGCGGTGAATTGCCGGCGCCGTGCCGCGATGCGAGCTTCGAGGCGGTCGCCTATGTCGTCTGCGAAATCGATCTGCGCCGCTATGACGTCGGTGTGTTCCACACGGGCCTCGACGGCAAGGCTTTCGGCTCGCTGGACAAATTCGACAAGGCGATGGCGGATCAGGGCCGCCCGGTGCTGCTCGCCATGAACGCCGGCATGTATCACCAAGACCTGACCCCAGTCGGCCTTCTCGTCGAAGACGGCCGGGAGAAGGCGCCGATCAACGTCGCCGACAGCGAAGGCAATTTCTTCCTGAAACCGAATGGCGTGTTCCTGGTCCGCAAGGACGGCAAGGCGGCGGTCATGGAGACAAGCGCCTATGCCGCGGCCAGGCCGGACGCGATGTTCGCCACGCAATCCGGCCCGATGCTGGTGGTCGATGGCCGGCTCCATCCCCGCTTCGAGCAGAACGGCTCGTCGCGCTATATCCGCAACGGCGTCGGCGTGCGTGACGAAAACACCGTCGTGCTGGCGATCTCGCGCTCTGAAGTCAGCCTCGGCAGCTTCGCACGGCTGTTTCGAGATGTGCTCAATTGCCCCAATGCGTTTTTCTTCGACGGGGTCGTTTCGGCGCTGTCGAGTGGCGAGCGGATGATTGTTGGTGGAAACTATCCGGCCGGGCCGATCATTGCCGTAACCGTTAAGAAGCTTGCGAGCCGGTAACTGGAAGGGAGTTTAGTCCGGCACGCTGGTCTGCAGGGCAAGCGCGTGCAGCACGCCGCCCATGTTGCCCTTCAGCGCGTCATAGACCATCTGGTGCTGCTGGACGCGGCTTTTGCCGCGAAAGCTTTCGGCCACAACCTCGGCCGCATAATGGTCGCCGTCGCCGGCCAGGTCGCGAATCGTCACCTTGGCGTCAGGAATGCCTTCCTTGATCAGCCGTTCGATGTCGTGGGCGTCCATTGCCATGTGAGGATTCCTTGTTCAGGTCGTGATCTCATAGATATGGTCGAAATGGCGGATGAACCACACGGAAAGGGCCCCGCTCGATCACATCACGGGTCCACGACCTCATTTGCCATGAAGCGAGGGAACCAGGATTCGTGGGCGGCGGTCAATTCGCTGACCGGTATCGCACGTGCCTCGCCCAGCTTCAGTTCGCTGCCGCCGGTCGAGCCGATCCACGGTGCGAAGACGCCGAGTTTGCTTTGCTGTTCGCGAATGGCGTCCCATTCCTCGCTCTGCGGATCGATCGACAGCGTCAGGAGATAGCGGCCCTGATCCTCGCCGAACCAGACCGGGATCGGATCTGTACCGATCAGGCCGGGGATGGTCGCACCGATGCCTGAGGCCATCGCCATCTCGGCCAGCGCCGCCGCAATGCCGCCATCGGAAACGTCGTGCGCAGCGGTAACCACGCCGGAGTCGATCAGGGCGCGCACATGGTCGCCGACGCGCTTTTCATGATCGAGGTCGACCGGCGGCGGCGGGCCGTCGGCGCGGCCATGGATGTCGCGCATATAGGCCGATTGGCCGAGATGCGTGCCCCATGTCGTCGGCGCGCCGACCAGCACGATCATCTGGCCTTCGGCGGCAAAGCCGATCCGCACCATTTTCGACCAGTCGGCAATCAGACCGACGCCGCCGATGGTTGGCGTCGGCAGGATGCCCTGTCCGTTGGTCTCATTGTAGAGGGAGACGTTGCCGGAGACGATCGGAAAGCCAAGCGCCCGGCAGGCATCGCCGATGCCTTTCACAGCACCAACCAGCTGGCCCATGATCTCCGGCCGTTCCGGATTGCCGAAATTGAGGTTGTCAGTGGCCGCGAGCGGCAGAGCACCGGTGGCGGTAAGATTGCGCCAGCATTCGGCAACCGCCTGCTTGCCGCCCTCGTAAGGGTCGGCCTCGCAATAGCGCGGCGTCACGTCGGAGGAAAAGGCGAGCGCCTTGGTCGGGTGGCCGTCGACGCGCACGACACCGGCGTCGCCGCCGGGAAGCTGCAGCGAATTTCCCTGGATCAGCGTGTCGTACTGCTCCCACACCCAGCGGCGCGAGGAAAGGTCCGGTCCGCCCAGCAGCTTGAGCAGTGCGTCGGCCACATCGGCTTGCGGTGCATCGCCGGCCAATGGCGCCGGCTTCTTCGGCTCGACCCAGGGACGGTCATATTCCGGCGCCTGGTCGCCGAGATCCTTGATCGGCAGGTTGGCGACCTCGTCGCCCTGGTGTAGCACGCGGAAGCGCAGATCGTCGGTGGTCTTGCCGACAATGGCAAAGTCGAGGCCCCATTTGTGGAAGATCGCCTCGGCCTGTTTTTCCTTTTCGGGGCGCAGAACCATCAGCATGCGCTCCTGGCTCTCCGAAAGCATCATCTCATAGGCGCTCATGCGCTCTTCACGCACCGGCACCTTGTCGAGATCGAGTTCGATGCCGAGGTCGCCCTTGGCGCCCATTTCGACCGCCGAGCAGGTGAGGCCGGCGGCACCCATGTCCTGGATGGCGATAACTGCGCCGGACGCCATCAGTTCGAGGCAGGCTTCGAGCAGGCATTTTTCGGTGAACGGATCGCCAACCTGCACGGTGGGCCGCTTCTCGTCGATCTTGTCGTCGAACTCGGCCGAGGCCATGGTGGCGCCGCCGACACCATCGCGCCCCGTCTTGGCGCCGAGATAGACGACCGGAAGGCCGACGCCCTTGGCCTCGGACAGAAAGATTGCGTCCGTCTTCGCGAGGCCCGCGGCAAACGCATTGACCAGGATATTGCCATTGTAGCGGGCGTCGAAATTGACCTCGCCGCCGACCGTCGGCACGCCGAAGGAATTGCCATAGCCACCGACGCCGGAAACGACGCCGGCAACGAGGTGCCTGGTTTTGGGATGGTCCGGCGCACCGAAGCGCAGCGCGTTCATCGCCGCGATCGGCCGCGCGCCCATGGTGAAGACATCGCGCAGGATGCCGCCGACGCCGGTCGCCGCCCCCTGATAAGGCTCGATATAGGAGGGGTGGTTATGGCTCTCCATCTTGAAGACGACGCAGTCGCCGTCGCCGATGTCGACTACGCCGGCATTCTCGCCCGGGCCCTGAATGACTTGCGGCCCGGTGGTCGGCAGCGTGCGCAGCCATTTCTTCGAGGATTTATAGGAACAATGCTCGTTCCACATGGCGGAAAAAATCCCGAGTTCGGTAAAGCTCGGCTCGCGCCCGACCAGGTCGAGGATGCGCTGGTACTCGTCGGGCTTCAGCCCGTGCGCTGCAATGAGTTCCGGGGTGATCGGCACGGAATTGGAAATGGTCATGATCGGCAATTTGTGTCCTTGGGATCGAGTCCCGTCTTATCGCAAGCTTTGCAGCCGATACACCCCGTCGGATGACTAAAACGACGGAAAGCAACAGCTGACCGCAGGTAGCGAAAGATCGCCACTCGACCCGCCGGTTTCAAGCCGGTTCAGGAAAAGCTGTCGTAGCCGGCGCGGCCTTCGTCCAGAAGCCGCCGGATCACCGCGACGCCGTGCGCGATATCGTCCCGCTGTCGCGGCTGCGAGATGCCAAACCGCACGCCGTGAAAGGCCTGTTCGGAACGCCCGGCCTTGAACTCGTCCTCGTCGTCGATGAGCACGCCATGTTCGAGGCAAGCCTGTTTGAAAGTGCCGGAAAGCCATGGGTCGGGCAAAGTGAGCCAGACGAACGGCACATTGTCCAGCGCCTTGAAGTCGAAGCCGTCGAGTGTCTCGCGCACGATCGCGATGCGCGCACCGATCTCGCTAATGCTGCGCTTGCGCATCTCGGCGGCCTGACCGGACAGCACCAGCCGGCAGCCCACCTCCGCCAGCAGAAAGGGCAAGCCGCCCGTCATCATCTTGTGTGCAACCCGGATGCGGTGACGATAGGCCGGCGGGCAAGCGAGCCAACCGCCGCGAACACCCGCCGCAACCGATTTCGACAGGCCGCCGGCAACGATGGTCCGTTCGGGAGCATATTCGGCCATTAAGGGCGTTGGGTCGTCGGTCAGTCCGCCATAGAGATCGTCCTCGATCAGGACGACGTTATATTGACGGGCGACACGCGCGATTGCCTCGCGGCGCGATGCCGACAGCGTTATCAGCGTTGGGTTCTTGGCCGTCGGCATCAAAAACATCATCTTCGGATGCTTTTGTGCACAGACGCGTTCGAAATCCTCGGGATCGATGCCCTCATCGTCAGCCGCCACCAATGCGGTCCTGCGACCGATAAGGCCGGCGCTGCGGGAAATCTGCGAATAGGTGAGGTGTTCGAAGACGACATAGTCGCCTGGGGCGGTGAGCCCCGCAATGGTTGCCATCACCGCGGCGTGGGTGCCGAGCGTGGGAACGATTGCATCTGCGGCCGGGCGAAAGGAGTTGCGTGACAGCCAGCGCCTGCCGGCTTCGAACCAGCGGTCCGGGAAATCACGTGTGTAGCTTGAAATCTCATGCGGATGGTCTTGCGCCGTGCGTGTCAACACATCGGCGACGATGGCACCCTGGCCGACATCCGGTGCGGCCGTGCTATCGAAGCGCAGCTTGTCGCCGGGCGCATCCATATAGCGCGTGCCTTGTTCGACCGGCCCCAGGAACTCCGGCTTCGCGCTCTCCGACTGTTGAGCGAGAACATAGGTTCCGCGGCCGACCTCGCCGCTCACCAATCCCCGCTCGCGCAGCAATTGATAGGCCCTGCCGACCGTGCCGACGGTCGTGCCGATGTCGTATGCCAGATCGCGCTGCGGCGGCAGCTTTGCCCCTGCACCGATCAGGCCGCGGTCGATGTCCGTCTCGATGGAATCAGCAAGCCGCTGATAGAGCGGGCCGGTGCCGGCGGTAAGGTCTGGAAGCCAAGTTGTCATGGTGACAATTTTGTACATTGCACCGAATTTGGAGTCAATACATATGAAGCGGGCCGTACTAAACGGCACAATTGCAATCTTGGCAGAAAGAAAATGGGTACAATAGAGACAATCCGCTACGCGGCAGTTGAATTGACCGGAAGCCGCTCGTCGGGCCGGAGATCCTATATTCGCCGGCTCGTGCAAGTGGTCACGTCATTCGTCCGATGGATCGACTGCCTGCTGGATCGCCGGCGCAGTCGGCTAGTCCTGCTCGAGATGACCGACGCCCAGCTCAAGGATATCGGCATTTCGCGCTGCGATGCCCATCGTGAGGGTCTGAGGCCGTTCTGGGACTGAGCCGCCACGCTGGTCATCGCGGAGATGCGACCTCCTTCTTGCCTTCACAGGCTTCCCACCTGCGACACCTCCGATGAATAGGGGTATTGCTGAAAACAGCTATTTCACCTATTTTCGGGCGTGAAGGAGATTGCCATGGCGAGTTTCACGCTCACAGATCTCGGCAATAAGTCCGGCGAGGTCGTCGAGGCTGCGTTCCGTGGTCCCGTCGACATCACCAAGCGCGGCAAGCGAAAGTTCGTGCTCCTGACGGCGGAGCAGTTCGACCGCATCACCGGCCGCAGCGCTCAGCGGGCACACCGCGTTGAGGATCTGTCGGCCAAGGAACGCGACGAGCTTCTAGCCGGCCTCGACGCAATCGCGCGAGATGATGTCCGGGATGACTGAGCTTGGTCACGGACAGATCATTCTCTACTCCTATCTGTGGGCAAGGGAATATGACCGCGGCGAGGAGAGCGGACGCAAGGCGCGGCCGACTTGCGTCATGCTGATCGTTGCCGGTAAGAATGGCCGCAAGCAGGCCCTGCTCTTTCCGATCACGAGTCAGCCGCCACGCCCTGACGCATACTATGTCGAGATTCCTGAGACGGAGGCCCGTCGCGCCACGCTCTATACGCCAGCCTGGGTTATCGTCGATGAATTCAACACCGATGATCTCGCGACGAGCTGGGCGCTCGAGGATGCCAAGCCGCTTGGCCAATTCACGCGCAAGTTCATGTCACGGATCGCCGGTGAAGCTGCTGCGGCGATCCGTGCAGGCGCCGCGCGAACCGTGCCAAGACGCTAAAGGCGGCCAGGGCGGGAGACGGACGCGTGCTGCCCTGATCCGCGTGACACCGTGGTCCACAAGCACCGCCACAATGCACAGCATCAGAAAAAGCCCGGTGATGGCCAGAGCTGAGACGGCGACGCTGGCCGCACCGTGTTTGGAGACGTCGAGGAACGGGTAGGGCACTTCGCCGGCGATCGGCGCCCGCAGCAATGCGTAGGCCAGATAGGCGATCGGATAGATCATCCACCAGGAGATGTCGCGCCACCGCGTCGAGCCGTCGGCGCCCGCCACAAGCCACCACAGCACGAACAACAGCGGCGTCACATAGTGCAGGAGGACATCGCAGAGCAGAAACAGCCCTTTCGGCTGCCAAAGCTGCGCCAGGACCGCTGCATAAACGATGAGGACCAGTGTTATGGCGACGGCTACGCCCGCCCGCATCCGTGGCGCGGCAAAGGCCGGAAACCAGGCATAACCCGTCGACGACAGCAACGAGGCATTGACGAGCACCGCGCCGATGTTGGTCAGGATGGTGAAGAAGCTGAAATAGAAGACCAGCGAGCCTACAAAACCGCGGCCGGCTTCCATTGACGCCGGGACGGTGATGCAGAGCTGCAGGACGAGCCCGGCCAGGCCGACGACCAGACCAGTGATCTGCAGCAACCGACCCATTGGGCTAGGCAGCAGCGCCGCAGGCCGGATTGCCCGCCTGCCAGCGGGCAATGTCCGACCTGATGCGCGCGCCAAGCGGTTCCGCCATCAATGGGCCGAACACGTCGACGCGGCTCGAATTGCCTTGCGCCTGCACGACCAGCAACGGCTTTCCGCCATAATGTTTGGCCGGCACCAGCAGGAAGCGCGGCGTGCCGCTGAACGAATTCAGTTCGTTGGCCATTTGATATTGCTTGAAGGCAGGGTCCTTGCTGGCGATCCAGCATTTGTGGGCTGCGATCGCCACCTGTTCCATGGCAAGCAGTGACGCGCTCTTGCCCGCCGGCGCCGGCGTACTCTTCGGGCCAGACTGGCAGGAGGCGAGTACAAGACCGGCGGCAGCGGCGAGGGCGAGGCGCGTGGTCGTCGGTCTCATGTTCAAGCGGCGCCCATCTCGAGTTCGGACAGAAAGATCTTCAGACCGTCTGTCATCTCACCCCAGACGCGCGACAGCGCCGGATGCTGCAAGGCGATTTGCTCATAGGCATCGAATTTCGGATAGGCGTCAAGCAGGTCGGGGCGGCCGATCGTTGTCCTGAAATTGTTGAAGACGAAGCGGGTCGGCGTCAGCCAGGCATCGGCAAAGGAGATATCGTCGCCGAGCGCGAACGGGCCATGCGCCATGCGGGCCTCGATTGCCGCAAGCCCGTGATGCAATCGGGTGAACTGTGCCTTGATCTCCGCCTCGTTGCGCTGCGGCACGAAATAGAGCTCGAACAGCTTCATCATCGGCGCGAGCACGTCGAGGTCGGTGATGCGGGCGAACATGCGCACCAGCGCCCGGTCCTTCGAATCGTTGGGCAGCAGTGCGGGCTCGGGAAAGCGCTCCTCCAGATATTCGGCAATGACCACGGATTCGACGATCGTTTCGCCCGAGCCGGTGATCAGCACCGGAATCCTGTTGAGCGGCGAGATGGCACGAAATGCCTCGGGGATGGGAAACCCCGGCGGCGGTGCAATGAGCTTGAGCGGCACGTTCTTGATGTAGGCCAACGCCCGCACGATCGACGAATAGGGCGACAACGGCCGCGAATAGAGTTTCATGACCGTCGCTCCAGGAGGAAAATTGAAGGCATCAAGCGGCGATGCCCAGCGCGCTTTCGAACAGCGCCCGACCGTCGCTGCCGCCATGTGCGGCTTCGATCAGGTTTTCGGGATGCGGCATCAGGCCGAGCACATTGCCGTGGCCGTTGACGATGCCGGCAATGTCATTGATCGAGCCGTTGGGATTGCTGCCTTCGGCATAGCGGAACACCACCTGGCCTTCGCCTTCGAGGCGGGCCAGCGTTTTCGCGTCGGCAAAATAATTGCCGTCATGGTGCGCCACCGGCGCGCGGATGACCTGGCCCGGCTGGTAGCGGCGGGTAAACATCGTGTTGGCGTTAGCGATCTGCAGCTTCACCTGACGGCAGACGAATTTCAGTGAAGTGTTGCGCATCAAGGCACCCGGCAGCAGGCCTGCCTCCACAAGGATCTGGAAGCCGTTGCAGACGCCGATGACCGTGACGCCCTTGGCCGCTTTTTCGGCTACAGCCCGCATTACCGGCATGCGCGCGGCAATGGCGCCGCAGCGCAGATAATCGCCAAAGGAAAAGCCGCCGGGAATGGCGATCAGGTCGACGTCGGGAATTTCAGTGTCGGTCTGCCAGACGGTAACCGGTGGCGTGCCGGAAATCTTGGTCAGCGCCGCGATCATGTCGCGGTCGCGATTGAGCCCGGGGAGCAGGACGACGGCTGATTTCATTTTGGTTCGTAGAGCCTCTGGGCTTCGGCGAGTTCGCGCAATTCTAGGCGGTGTTCGATATGTTCGAGGCGATCGTCCTGCCGCGCCAGCACGCCGTAAATGTTCTTCACATCGCCCTCGGTGGCGACGAGATGACCACGGATCGAACCCAACTCGGACTTTACCTCGCCAAGTGTCAAATCCATCGTGTCCACCCGCAACTGAATGGATTTGAGGACTTCAAAAATCAGGCTTCCATTGATCTCGGTCATATACCCTCCGGCACAACCTCAGGTAATGGCCACACTATAATTCTCAATCACCGTATTCGCCAGAAGCTTGTCGCACATGGCTTTCAGATCCGCCTCGGCCTTGGCCCTGTCGCCCTCGGCAAGCTCGATATCGAAAACCTTGCCTTGCCGCACCTGGCCGACGCCGCCGAAACCCATTCCGGAAAGCGCATGCTCGATTGCCTTGCCTTGTGGGTCGAGCACGCCGTTCTTGAGGGTTACGGTAATGCGGGCCTTGATCACGCTGGACATGCTCCTGTTCACCTGTTGAGCGGGCAAGCCGTCAGTGCGGCTTGCCTTTGACACCGTCGGTCGATGCGACGAGCACCGGTCCGGCAGGGCGCGGCGGTTCGTTCTCGTTCATGATCCCGAGGCGGCGGGCAACTTCCTGATAAGCTTCGACGAGCCCGCCCATGTCGCGGCGGAAGCGGTCCTTGTCGAGCTTGTCCTGCGTCGCCACGTCCCACAGCCGGCATGAGTCCGGCGAGATCTCGTCGGCGACGACGATGCGCATCATATCGCCTTCGAACAGGCGGCCGCATTCGATCTTGAAGTCGACGAGCTGGATGCCGACACCCATGAACAGACCGGACAGGAAGTCGTTGACGCGAATGGCCAGCGCCATGACATCGTCGATCTCCTGCGGGCTCGCCCAGCCGAAGGCGGTGATATGCTCTTCCGATACCATCGGATCGTCGAGCGCATCGGCCTTGTAGTAGAATTCGATGATCGAGCGCGGCAGCACGGTGCCTTCCTCGATGCCCAGGCGCTTGGCCAGCGAGCCTGCGGCGACGTTGCGCACCACCACTTCGAGCGGGATGATCTCGACTTCCTTGATCAGCTGCTCGCGCATGTTGAGCCGGCGGATGAAGTGGGTCGGAATGCCCATCCGGTTGAGATGATTGAAGATGTGTTCGGAAATGCGGTTGTTGAGCACGCCTTTGCCATCGACGATTTCATGCTTCTTCTTGTTGAAAGCGGTAGCGTCGTCCTTGAAGAACTGGATCAGCGTGCCAGGCTCCGGTCCCTCATAAAGGATCTTGGCCTTGCCTTCATAAATGCGGCGGCGATTTTTCATCTGATTTTTCTCTGGATTTGCGGGCAGGCGGCAAGCGACCAGTTCATGTCCGTCTGCCTAAAATAAGATGGCGACGGTGGGGTTCAATGCCGGTGTCTATCCCAATCGCACTGTTTGCTCAATCGGCAAATCCTTTCAATCAACCGCTTTCGGGGACCGAAATGCCGCAGCGCAGCAACCAATGTAGCATATTGACCGCCCGGCGCCCTTTTGGTTTGTGCTCCGGCAACACATATTGGCGCAACGAATCGGATTTCACGGAGGGATGCCATGAGCAGCATGAAAGACCGCGAAGAGGGCTTTGAGCGCAAATTCGCATTCGACGAGGAACTTCGGTTCAAGGCCGCGGCACGCCGCAACAGAGCGCTCGGCCTGTGGGCTGCCGAAAAGCTCGGCAAGTCAGGCGCTGACGCCGACGCTTATGCCAGGGAAGTGGTCGTCAGCGACATCGAGGAAGCCGGCGATCACGACGTTTTCCGCAAGATACGCAAGGATTTCGATGCGGCCGGCATCGACCAGTCGGACCATCAGATCCGCCGCACCATGGATGAATTGATGGCGCAGGCGATCGAGCAGATCAAGAACACCTGATCCTTCCGCCGGTATCGATCGAATGCTGGACCAATCGACCGCCCGGCCTAACCGGGCGGTTTTTCTTTGCCTTTACGGTCATTTCCGGCTGAATTGCTGCAGCCAAAGAGGAAATCACCAATGTCCCTGAAGTCACGCCTTGCGGCCGACGAGACGCTGTTCACTGCATGGTCCGGCGTGCCGGATGCCTTGACGGTCGAGATACTGGCCAGACAAGGGTTCGACGCGGTTACGCTCGACATGCAGCATGGTGGCCATCACGAGGACAGCGTGCTGCGCGGGCTTGTGCCGGTGCTGGCCGCCAACAAGCCGGCTTTGGTGCGCATCCCGGTCGGCCGCTTCGACATGGCCAGCCGCGCGCTCGACTTCGGCGCCGAGGCTGTGATCGCCCCGATGGTGAATTCGGTGGCGGACGCAAAGCTGTTTGCCGCCGCCATGAAATACCCGCCACTCGGCGAGCGCTCCTGGGGCCCGACCTATGCTTTTCCGCGCCATGGCAAGGGCGACTATGCCGACTGGCTGCGCGACAGCAACCAGCGCACCATGGCGTTCGCCATGGTCGAAACGCGCGCCGCGCTTGCTGCACTCGACGGCATTCTCGACACGCCGGGTATCGACGGCATCTTCCTCGGCCCGTCGGATTTCTCGATCGCCTGGTCGAAGGGGACCACCGTCAGTTCGACGCTGGAGAGCATGATGGAGACCGTCGCCTCGATCGCCGAGCGCACCCGCAAGGCCGGCAAGCATGCGGCGATCTATGTGATGGAACCGGCCATTGCCGGTCGCGTGGTGTCGATGGGCTACCGGCTGCTGGCGATGGGTTCCGAGCATTCGCTGATTTCGCTTGGGGCAAAGACCCTGCTGAACAGCGTCAGAGGCTCAATCGCTTCCTAGAGATCCGTCAGGAATTTCGCGAACGTCATCGATCCTTCGGGCCAGGGGCCAAAGCCGGAATCCGCGTTGAGATGGCCGGCATCGCCGGCGTCGATGAACAGCGAACCCCACGCCGCGGCAATGTCCTCGGCGACGCCGAAGGCGCAGAACGGGTCGTTGCGGCTGGCGATCACCACCGACGGAAACGGCAGCGGGTCGCGCGGATAGGGACCGAAGGTCATCAGGTGCCTCGGCTTTATCTCTGGATTGGCGACATCGGGCGGCGCCACGAAAAAAGCGCCGGCGACCGGCCGCTCAAACCGAGGCAAGGCCTGGATGACCGCGGCGACGCCAAGCGAATGGGCGACGATGACGACCGGCCGCTCGGCCTCGTTAACCGCCTTGGCGACACCGGACGTCCAATCCTCGCGCACCGGCTTCGACCATTCCGTCTGTTCGACGCGGCGCGCTGTCGACAGTTTCGACTGCCAGCGGCTCTGCCAATGATCGGGGCCGGAATTGGTGTAGCCCGGCACGATGAGAATATCTGCTTCCCTGACTTTCATGGCGCGCATGTAGCGAGAGGCGCTGTCGGGTGCAACCAGGTATGAACTCAACAGCGACACGCAAACGGCCTCTCACGAGCCCGGTTCTGCTCGCTATTGTGAACACCATGTTCGCTTCTTGCGCTCTTGTGTGAACGATCGCGATCGACGATCTGTCGCTAGAAAAGAATGGCTGTTCCGAGATTTTGGCACGGACACGGCGTAGAATGATTGATGGCGCCGGGTTCCTCCATTGGAAGCTTGTCGAGCGCCGCCTGAACGGAGCACTTTGATGAGCGAACTGCCTTTTGCCGCGACGACCCCGGTCAGCGTTGCCCGCGTCGGCTTGCGGGCGCGGGATGCAGAGAATCTCGCTGCCTACTATCGCAAAGTCGTCGGTTTGCAGGAACTGAGCCGCGCCGGCGGCACGATTACGCTCGGCGCAGTCAATCGCCCTTTGCTCGACATCGAAGCGGATCCGGCTGCGAAACCCGATGACCCGCGCAGCGCCGGTCTTTTCCACACCGCCTTCCTGCTACCCAGTCGGGCCGATCTCGGCCGCTGGATCAATCACGCCATCGCCGGCAAGATCGGCATCGAGGGCGCATCCGATCATCTGGTCAGCGAGGCGCTTTATCTTACCGACCCGGAAGGCAACGGCATCGAGATCTATGCCGACCGCCGCCCCCAGGATTGGAAATGGAACGGCGACAAGATAGCGATGGCGACGGAGCGGCTGAACATTCCGTCGGTCGTTGCCGAGGTGCCGGCCGGCGACACCGGCTGGCAGGGCGCGCCGGAAAACAGCATTATCGGCCACGTCCATTTGCGGGTTGGCAAGCCGGAAGAAGCCGAAGCATGGTGGCATCAGGAGTTCGGTTTCGACACCGTTGCAAAATACGATGGCGCGGCGGTGTTCCTGTCGTCCGGCGGCTATCATCACCACATTGGCGCAAATGCATGGCAGAGCGTCGGCGCCGGTCGCCGCGATCCCGCCCGCTCCGGCCTGGCCTGGGTCGAGATGCGTTCGGACAATGCCGCAAGCGAGACCACCCGCGAGGATCCGTGGGGCACGGTGATAAGGACGGTTCCCGGTAAGGCGTAGGCTAGAGGTTCGCCTTCTCAAGCAGGCGCCCAAGCATGAGCAGGCCCGCTGGCCATACGCCCAGGCCGGCCTCGTTCCCCATATGGCCAAGATCGCCGGCATCGGCGATATCCGCACCCCAGGCGGCGGCAAAAGCGGTCGCCTTGTCGAAGGTGACGCGTGGGTCGCTGCGGCTCGCCACCACCAATGTCGGGAAGGGCAGGCGCTTCAGCGGCATCGGCGCGAACGGGCGCACCGCGTCGAATGAGGGATCGGCATCCTCGACATTGGTCGCGGCAACCAGGAATGCCGCCGCGACCTTGTCGAGTTGGCTTTGACTGGCGCTAGCAGCCCACTTCACCGCCGTCGCCACCGCCAGCGAATGCGCAAGCAGCACGATGCGGCGCGGTGCCGCGGCCACCGCGGCATCTACCTGGCCGATCCAGTCTTCAGGCTTCGGCCGGTCCCACTCGGCCTGCAGCACGCGGCTCGAATTGGGGAACACCCGGCACCAATGCGACATCCAATGATCGGGCCCGGAATTGCCGCGCCCGGGCAGGGCAAGGAAATCGAAATCTCCGGCCGCCGAAATCATCAGGCTTCTCCAAACACTCGGCTGAAGATCGTATCGACGTGCTTGGTATGATAGCCCAAGTCGAATTTCTCGCGGATCTCGGCCTCGGGCAAGGCTGCGACAACGTCCTTGTCGGCCAGAAGTTCTTCAAGAAAATCAGCGCCTTGCTCCCAAACCTTCATCGCATTGCGCTGCACCAGCCGGTAGGCGTCCTCGCGCGAAACGCCGGCTTGCGTCAGCGCTAGCAGCACGCGCTGCGAATGCACAAGGCCGCGGAATTTGTTCATGTTCTTCAGCATGTTGTCGGGGTAGACGAGCAGTTTGTCGACAACGCTGGTCAGCCGTGAGAGCGCGAAATCGAGCGTCACCGTCGCGTCGGGCCCGATCATGCGCTCGACCGAGGAATGCGAGATGTCGCGCTCGTGCCAGAGCGCCACATTCTCCATTGCCGGCAATGCGAAGGAGCGCACCATGCGGGCAAGGCCGGTGAGGTTCTCGGTCAGCACCGGGTTGCGCTTGTGCGGCATCGCCGACGAACCCTTCTGTCCGGGTGAAAAGTACTCTTCTGCCTCGAGCACCTCAGTGCGCTGCAGATGGCGCACCTCGATCGCCAGCCGCTCGATCGACGAGGCGATGACGCCGAGAGTGGCGAAGAACATCGCATGGCGGTCGCGCGGGATCACCTGCGTCGACACCGGCTCCGGTTTCAGTCCGAGTTTCTTGGCCACATATTCTTCGACATAGGGGTCGATATTGGCGAAGGTGCCGACCGCACCGGAGATGGCACAGGTGGCGATGTCCTCGCGTGCGTGCACCAGCCTCTCGCGGCAACGCGAGAATTCGGCATAGGCCTGCGCCAGCTTGACGCCGAAGGTGGTCGGCTCGGCATGGATGCCATGGCTGCGGCCGATTGTGATCGTGTCCTTGTGCTCGAAGGCGCGGCGCTTGAGCGCCGCAAGCAGCCCGTCAATGTCGGCCAGGAGGATGTCGCTGGCACGGGTGAGCTGCACGGCAAAACAGGTGTCGAGAACGTCGGAGGATGTCATGCCCTGGTGGATGAAGCGGGCATCCGGCCCGACGAATTCGGCAAGATGGGTGAGAAAGGCGATGACGTCGTGCTTGGTGACGCGCTCGATCTCGTCGATCGCTTCGACATCGAACTTCGCCGCCCCGCCTTTCTCCCAGATGGTCTTGGCGGCCTCGTTCGGGATGACGCCGAGCTCGGCCAACGCGTCGCACGCGTAGGCCTCGATCTCGAACCAGATGCGGAACCGGGTTTCGGGCGACCAGATGGCCACCATTTCCGGCCGGGAGTAGCGAGGGATCATCAGTCGGTCCTGACTTGCGAGAGCATTTGCCCGCGTCCTAACAGAGGCAGGCAAAATGCTCAACGTTGCTGGCGCGCAAACCAGACACTGGTGACAGCGAGCGCAATGAAACCGAGCGGAATATACAGCCGGATGCCGAGGACGACGAACTGATAGAGTGCCGTCAACATCGTGAACACGAACTGGAAAGCCCAAGTGATGGTGAACGCGGGCGCATGCCATTGGACATAGTAGGAGCGGTATTGCAGCCCAAAGAGGGCGCCGGTGCAGGCGATCGTCGCTGCGAGAAGGCAGACGAAGGCGGCGGCGAGGGCAATCTCCCAGTGGCGTCCGAGCGAGACGAGCCGCGCCAGGAACAGCCCAACCGGGAAAGCCAGCGCACCGCCGGCAGCATAAACCAGCGCGACGAAGCGGATCTTTGCCGGGGTCTCCCAATCGTACTGCAGCAGATTGAGCAGCGCGCTGGCGCCCATCGCTGTGGCCCACAGCAAGGCACCGGCAAATGCGGTGCGCAGCGACGGCAGAGCGCGGCGGAGACGGCACAGAGCGCGATATCGCATGGCGGGGAACGTCACAGGCGGCCGGTCACCGCGATCCAGCGATAGTCCGGCCCTTCGAAGCCGTATTGGCGCACCGCGATCAGCACGGCATAGGCGCTGAGGCTATCCAGCGAAAATGTCTGAACCGCTCCGATCTGGTAGCCATTCGGACAGCCTCTGCTTTGCGGGATCGATTTGTCCTCGTGAATAATCCTCGTCAGGCCGCCGTCTCTCGCTTCGATGCGCAGCAGGCGAAAGCCATTGATCTCACCCTGGCTCTGGCAGCGTTCGGTGTCGTTCATGCCGATCTGGTCGAGCCGGAACTCGAGCGGATCGTCGACCGGCGAAAAGATCGGGCGCGGATTGACCACCATGCGGAAGGGGTCGGCAGAAAGCTCGGTCACCGGGTTGAAGCCGGCGGTGATGCCGCGATTTGCCGTGAGTTCCGCCTGACTGACGATCGCTTCGCCCTTTTGCCGGGCCTGCAGCCGCGCTGCGTCCACCGCGGCATTCTCGTCGTCGAGCCGGACACGGATCGGCGAACCCTTCAGGAAACTGTCGTCGGCCGTGTCGATATAATAGCGGTTCGCATAGGGAAATCCCGATCCGTCCTGGACGCCGTATTCCTCGAAGGCAAAGACCCCGCCATCACGGCTGAAGCCGAGGATCTCAAGCTCGGCGACATCGCCTGCGTGGGCGGCGGCCAAGGTTGCAAGCGGGGCAAGCAGGCAGACGGCAAACAGGGCAAGATTTCGCATGGGGCTTTCCATTCAGGCGGTCGACGCCGTTAAATTCCTATCACGATGCCGTCAAAAGATCGTGCTGACTGAAACACCAAGTCAGTGCATCCAATCCGGCCGTCGTTTGTTATTGTCGGCAGCTTCACCGCATCGTGCCTTCCGAAAATCAGGATCGATCTTCGGAAGGCACGGTGCATTGATTCAAAATGTTTAGAGCGTCCTTTGCGCGTTCAAAAGGACGAGCGGCGCTCTAAGGGAGACCCCCATGACAAATGCAGCCAAGATTCGTGAACGTATGGAAGTGATCGGCGCCGACGGCGTCCATGTCGGTACCGTCGACAAGGTTGACGGAGATCGTATCAAGCTGACCAAGCGCGACAGCGGCGAGGGCGCTCACAGGGGCCATCACCACTTCATTCCTCTCAGCCTTGTCGCCGAGGTCGAGGGCCAGAAGGTGCGGCTCTCAGCAAACTCGGATGTTGCGGTCACGTTCGAAGAAGAAAAATCCGAACCCACCTGATCTTAAGTCCAGTCTGATTACGGCTCACCCGAATGAGCGTGGCGCGGTCAGCGCGACGACCAGACCGGGAACAGATCGCCCTCGGCCGGCGTCGCGGCAAAGACGCCGCGGCTGATGGCGCGCGCCATCGTGGCGCCGGCCGCGGCGTAGAGATCGATGGCATCGTTGGGTGCGAGCTCGATGCCGCTCTTGCCCGTTGCCAGCGCGAAGACCAGATCGCCGTCTGCGGGCGTGTGCGTCGGCCAAATGGCACGGACAAAGCCGTCATGCGCTGATATCGCCAGGCGTTTCGCGGCGGCCTTGGTGAGTACCGCATCGGTGGCGATCACGGCGATGGTCGTGTTGGCGCCGGTTTCCGCCTGCTCTGCGGCATGCTTGTCACGAAACTTCAGCAGGATCTTTTTGGCATCGTCAGGCATCGGGTGGGGATAGCCTAAGCCGCCGAACTC
>NZ_SUEG01000056.1:9202-33268 GCF_005063415.1 Mesorhizobium sp. | reverse complement strand
ATGTCGAATGGTGCGCCAGCCGCTACCGCTCCTACCGGCCAGACGACAACCGCTACACATCCTACGGCGGCCAACAGCGCCCCTGCATCTCGCCCTATCTCGACATCACCGATGACGGCAGCTACGTCGAGGCGAGCGATACGTCGTCGGTGGAGGGCTACCCGCCATCGGATGAACCCGGCGCCGCCGAATTCTCATCCGACCACGTGCAATATTGCTTCAGCCGCTACCGGTCATATCGACCGGAGGACAATAGCTATCAGCCATATTCCGGCGGGCCGCGCCGGCAGTGCGAGTAGGCTGGCGCGCCGGATGGCGGGCTAGCGGGCCGAAGGACATGGTGCCTTGTGCGATCCCACCCTCGAGCGGCCAACCAACGATCACGCAAATTTTTTTGGATCGTTCGGATCGGCGCGGCGTTCATCCGACAGGCAAAGGAGGAATCAAGATGGGCGACGACCGGGACGACAAGATTCGTGAGCGCGCATACCAGATCTGGGAACGCGAAGGCGGGATCCATGGCGATCCCGAGCGGCACTGGCACCGGGCCGAGGCCGAGATCGACAGGGAGGCAGCCCTGCCGTTGACGGCAGGCGATGCCCTGCCGGAAACCCGCGAGGTCGCGAGCTCCGACGTCTTGACGGTGGAGGCCCTGGCGGTGCGCACCGGCATATCGGGCGAACAGGCGCAGGAACTGATCGATAGGCTGGGCAACGACCGAGCGGCGATCGAGCAAGCCGCGCGCAATCTCAAGGGGAAGCAGCGGCTCGGGGAGTGACAGATGATCAGAAAGCTCAAAGACGGAAAATACCGCCTCTATTCGCGCAAGAAGGACGAAAAGACCGGCAAGCGCCGCAATCTCGGGACGTTTGACAGCCGCGAGGCTGCGGAGAAGCACGAACGCGAGGTGCAGTACTTCAAGAGGCATTGAGGCGGCGTGCCGTCGCTTGCCAGACAGCCGCGCCGGATGCCTGACGGAGCCTGAATTCCACCCCGCAACAAGCCGTCGCGAAGCCACTACCGCTCCTACAGGCCAAGCGACGACCACTACACATCCTACAGCTGCGAGCAGCGCTGCTGCATCTCGCCCTATTCCGATGCCGGCGCTGCCGAGCGCACCGCACAGCCTCCCGACGATGGCGCCAGTTATGTCGAGGCGCGCGACACGTTGCCGATGGATGGCTACGTTCCGTCGCAGGAAGCCGGCGCCGCCTGGCTTCCGACCACGTGCAATATTGCTTCAGCCGCTACCGCTCCTATCGGCCGGAAGACAACAGCTATCAGCTTTAGTCCGGCGGCCCGCGCAGGCAGTGCGAGTAGGCGGGGCGGGGGGCGTCCTGCGCGCGCCTGTCGGGCATCTGCGAACTATGTGCGGGAACTGACGCGAGCGGACGGGCAAGACGCGGCAGGGCCGAGAGGGTAAGGGGCGAGTTGCCTCGTGGCGGTGACAGACTGCCTTTGCCCCCTAAACGGTCATATGCACAGTGCCGCAGCCGTGTAGCTTGGCTCTGATCCGTTAAGCGTCGTCGTGGACCAAAATCTGACGACCTGATAGGCGTCACGCCTAGCTATTTCGCGAGAGCAATGATGCGATTCTCCGGTTCGGTCAGTCTACGCCCTGTGCGCGCTGCATTCCTGGTGCCTCCCGACGACCTCGCCCTTGTAGCGCGCGCGGCACAACTCTCGGCTTGTTTGTGGGGCGGCCGATACAACCCCATTATTCCATTTTTCGAAACCGGCGGTCAGCGTTGGACTCGTCGCCACCTTGTCAAAAATGGCTTGGACGTAGCCCGCGGCTATGTTGATTTTTTCGAGCCCGACACGTTGATCGAGGCAACCCCTGGCATGGCCGAAAAGCTCGGTTGGCGGGGCGAGCACTATGGCCTGGGCCTGCCGCGCACGATCCCATTGAAAGAGTTCTACGAATGGATTATCGCGGAAAAGTCCAATTTGCCGCTGGCGTTGACATCGCCGAGACTATGCAGGAGCTCTATGATACTGAGTATAAGTACGAGCGGCGGCACAAACACTCTTTCGCCGACATCGAACAGACTCCTGGAAACGCATTCTTCGATGTTGTTGGAGGGCGATATCCGACAGATGGGCCTCTCGCCTACATCCCCGAAGGATACAGGGAGATATTTTCTCCCGAGAAGCTAGCGGCCTCCGCGGATACCGCGAAGAAATTTCTCAAAGAAGGTTATGCTGGCGCATTGTGGGTCTCGCGCCATGGCCTGAATGAGTCGCTCGGCAGAGGCTTTTCCGATGAGACATTCTGCGTGTTCGACCCTACAGATGCCGGCGACGTCATCGACTTGTGGAACTTTCGCCTCGTCGAACGGCGCCTTACACCTATCAGCATGGGGTGGTTCGCCGAGCATTCGGAATTCGTACGCGAGCGCATCTTGGCGATCCATCGTCCTATACCTGGGAATTCTTCCGGGACGAAGTTCCACTCAAGCGAGCTGTTCGGCGCCTCGATCCCGGATGAGGCGCGCGTCGAACTTACGCGCACCCACTTGTCAGATTTGCCGGATCGCTCGTTTTTTTCTGGTCGGCCCCCGCTGCTTTGGGAAAGCGTCGCGAGAGGGCGCGACCGTCGGGAAGCAAAGATCATTGCAACAGGCAAGTCGATTTCCTTTGACGAGGAACTGGGCTCCGAACGCTATCTCAAGTTGCCTGCGCCAACTCCCAGCTTTCTCAACGCAACGCGCCGCTACACAAAAGGGCGTTGGGTCAACCTTGTCGTAGCTGACGAGCTACATCAGCGCGCCGACCCGGCAATTGTCTATCCTTCCAACCTTTGGTCCCCCGAGTACCCGCGATTGGGGAGCGGTAGAGACTTGCGCATTGGAAGGGAGGGGTGGGCACTGCAGCAAGAGCACGAAATCGGTTATTCACTGCTAGAGCCGCAGGAGGGCCGCGCCGCGATCATCGGCTGGCTGAAAACCCAGGGTATAGAGGCAACGCCCTCTGAAGAGGGACAGGTCGCCTCGAGGGTGATCGCGACCGCCGATACGCTTCTTGCCTGCGGCATGTTCGCGGACCGAAAGACGCTTCAACTTCTGAATGAGATGGCGGAGAGCCATACGGAAGTCCACCGCAACGGCAAGAAAACCGTCAAATCCGTGCCGGATCGTTCGAAACATTATCAAGAGGTTCGTCGCCATTTCGAGGAACGTTCAAAGCGGTCATTTGGCTTTTGGAACAACCTAGATTACTTCCTCAATCGATCAGTCTTTCGTGCCGGCCTGCGGGTGCAATGTCCGATTTGCGCCTACTACAATTGGTTTGCGCTCGACGCCCTGGGTTACAAACCAACCTGTTCGCGCTGTCTCAATCAGTTTGAATTTTCACAGGCACCTCAGGACTTGCATCGCCTTGAATGGTATTATCGGCTTACTGGTCCTTTCGCGGCCCCAGACTACGCTCGCGGTGGCTATGCAGTCGCCCTTACTCTGCGCAGCCTTGCACCACAGCACGATACGAACATTACATGGGCAACCGGGCTCCGCCTCGCTCCGCTCGGGTGCGAGATTGATTTCGTTGCTTGGCACCGCCCAACCAGGATGGGTAGGGACGAACGCGACGAGCCTATCTTGGTCTTGGGTGAGGCCAAGAGCTTCGGAGTCGGCAGCATCAACGACGAGACGATCCACTCTTTGAAAAAGGTCGCCGAGTCGTTTCCCGGAGCCGTGCTTGTAGTGTCCACCCTGCGTGAGATCGATGAGTATAGCTTGGCCGAGATTGCTCGATTACGACACCTTGCCCTATGGGGCCGCCGGAAAACCCATCAAGCCGGGCCCATCAATCCCCTAGTTGTCCTGACGGGTACGGAACTGTTCGCGCGGCATGGCATTGCGGATGCTTGGAAACAGGTCGATGGAAAGGAGATGCATCCTTCCGTTGGTCTCGATGATCTTCATACCCTTGCAGACCTAACGCAGCACCGATACCTTGGGCTGCAGTCCTACTGGGATCGGCGCGATAGGAGCGACGTGCCGGAGCATATGGGTCGACTATTGGCCGCAATTCGGGGCAGATGGCGCGAATAAGAGATTTGCGACTCGCCAAGGCCGTGCTCAAACCCACAATCAGTCATTCAGTGATTATGCGCAGCGTACGCAACTAACGTCTGTGCATGAATTGCTGGCAAAGCAGGCCCCAGCCCTCGGTGGCACCGAAGCCGTCCAACGAGCCTTCACCTCCTGGACATTGGCAGATGCACTCTTACCGCGTGGCCCGGCGCCGGCTATCGACGGCATCCAGCCGCTCCTGCAAATGCCCGTTCAGCACGATTCCTTGAGCGCCTTCACCGCATCGCCCTTGTGCTGGGCGATGAACTGGTCGGCGATCGCTTGGAGAGCAGCCTCCTGGCGGCTGTCCAGCGTCACGATGTGGTCCATGGCGATGCCTCCGATCGTTCCTGTTGAAATTGAACAAAACGGGAACAAAAATGTCAAGGGCGAATTGACTCCGCGAGGAATGCCTTCCTATTTGTCAGTAGGCGGGGCGGTTGCTCACAAATCGAGGAGAGCCGCGATGGGCAGACGAAAAAGCCGGTTCGACAGGCTGTCGGCGAGGGATGCGGAGGCGATCATCAGGGACGCTTTGAGCCTGCGCCGGACGGTGCTGTCGTCGCAGCTGCATCTGAAGGCGCATGGCGAGCTGTTCTGGCAGCTTTGCGGGCTTGTCGAGAAATTGCACGAGGTGCTGGCCAGCGTCGCGGAGAAGGAGCCCGATTATCGGATGGCGGAGCTTGGCCTGCTTCCGCTCCCCGAGGATTACTCGACCCGGAAATAACCCATGGCCGGGCCGATGGACAGCGTTGGGCGTGCCGCCAAGGCCAACATGCTGCTATCGTGGAATGCGGCCATTGCTACCATGTCGGACGGTTCAGGGCCAATGACGTGGCCCAGGTGGTGGGCTGGAACAAACCGCTGGAAGCGATCAGGTTCAGGTGCAAGCGATGCAGCCGCAAGGACACGACGGTGAAGACGCAGTTCATCGACCAGGATCATCCGCCCAAGGGCTACATCTGGGTGCTGCAGAAATTCAAGCGCTAAAACAATGAGCCTTGCGCCGGCGCCTGCTGCGGAAACTTGATCTGTGTCGCCGGCTTGTCGACAATCACCAGCGCGTCATCGGGCGCCGTGCGCTGCAGGTGTCTTGCCTCCGACCATGGCGCGGTCAGCCAGGTCTCGGTTTCTTCCGGCGTGGTCAGGATCACCGGCATTGCCTTGTCGTGGATCGGCGCGATCAGCGCGTTGGGCCTGGTCGTCATGAAGCCATAGACCTGGTGATCGGCGGGGCCGTCCTTGACCTTGCGAGTGCCCTGCCAATGCGTCCACAGGCCGGCGAAGAAGAACAGCGGGCGGTCCTCGCCGAGTGCAAACCAGTAGTTGCGCTGAATGCCGGTCTCCGGGTCCTTGTCGCCGGGCGTCGGACTGGGCTCGGCAAAGCTGGTGACGGGCACCACGCAGCGGTTCTCGATGCCGAGATATTGCTGCCAATGGCCGTATTGCGGATTGCGGATGTTGGTGGTGCCGTAGTCGGCCTTGCCCTTCACCCGCTCCAGTGGCGTCGGCATGCCCCACAGCAGATTGGCCAGTTCCCGTTCGCCGTCCAGCGCATTGCGCACCACCGGGCCGGGCTGGTTGGGATATATGTCGATGGAGGGTTCGAGATTGCCGAGGATGTCACGCAGGGCGCGTGTCCACTGGCGGATGGCCTGCTGGCTGGTCGTGATATTGTAAAGATTGCACATTTCAGGCCGTTCCCGGATGCTTAGGCATCTTGTTGGAAACGGGCCGGAATTTCCAGCGCTGTCCGTTGGGTTGCTGACACGGCAGGCCGTGTCAGCAATGGTTTTGTGAGACCTACCGCGCCGATTGTCTCATAGCCTGTGCGGCTACCGCCGCCAGAAATGCCCTCGCCGCGGCATCGCAGGCCGCTCGAGACGGGCCTTTGGCGAAAAGAAGAAGCTCGGCGGCTCGAATGTTGAGCCCGTGCTTCCTTGCGAATGTAGCTAGATCGTAAGGCTTGTTGTCGTAAGGTTCGTCGTCGTAGTCGATCGTCAGATCGTAGTTTTCTTTCATTTTCTTCCTCCCTTTAGCGATCTCCCCCCTCCTGTCGCTAACGCAAAATTAACGTCGATGGCGGCGGGCGAGTCCACCAATCAGAGATTGTGTAAAAAACGTACGAGCTCGGATGCTCGCCCTTGCAACGGGGCGCGAGCGATCGCGCGGACCGGACCGGTCGAAAGAGCCGATTATGATGGCAACGTTGGAAAAGGCTGCCATGGCCTGGTGCTACGGGGAGTGTCCGCGACGCCTAGCGTGCCTTGGCCGTCGTTTTCGTCTTCCAGGCCTGGTCCGCCAAGCCGGCCTCGTTGGTTCAGCTAAAGAATAAATCCGGCTAATAACACCGTAAGGAGCAGTGACAGCGGAACGGCCGCAAGACACCAGATCTCCAACGTGTTGTTTTGCAGCGGGTCCATCGTCAGCCTCACTTTTTGGTTCGTCATTGTGACACTAACGGTTGGTCGGAGGTAGGGGTTCCAAGCGACGCTGTTCATAGAGCGCTGCCTGTGCGGTATATTAGCAACAGCTTGACGACCGCTGAGCCCCTACCGCTTGGACAACTTCACTTGGCGCCGGTGGATGCGTATTCCACAGGAATGCAAGCGCCCCTCCGCAGCAGCCGTGCGGCGATCGATCGCCGCCCCTGATCAGCGCCGAACCGGTCATGCCGGAACCAATAACTGCGTCGACCCTCCGGCCGGAGTTTCGCTACCACCGAGCCGATCCGATGTTCACTCCAGCCAGCGATGCCCGTTTACAGGGACCTAAGTCTGACCTGCCTGCGCAATGGTCTTGTGTACGGCCGGCGTCGGGAACAACTGCGCCGGTCTTCAGTTGATGGCGTCACCTCCTCGAGGAGACATCGGCGCAGAATCAGGCCCTTCATGCGCTGATTAGGGTCTGCCTGCCATTGCTGGATTTGGCAGGCGGACCCTTGGTTCTGTACGCTCCAGATCGGATCGAGGCCTCAGCCTTCGAGCGCCTCGTGCTGGTAAAGCTCGTCCATGCTGAGCGTCGCAAGTGCGGCGAACGGCGCCTGCTTCTTCACACGGCCGTGGCTCAGGATCACGACGTCGTCGCAGAACGAGATAGTGCTGCGATGATGGCTGATGACGATGGTGGTGCGGCGGCCGGCCCGCGACTTCAGCGTCTCGACGATCGCCGCTTCCGACAGGCCGTCCACCGCATTGGTGGCTTCGTCGAGGATGAGGATATCGGGATCACGCACCAGGGCCCTGGCCAGCGCGATCCGCTGCCGCTGTCCCGCCGAGAGATTGACGCCGCGGTAGCCGACGACGGTTCTGTAGCCCTGCGGCAGCTGCTCGATGAAGCCATGCGCTTCGGCCAGTTTTGCCGCGCGCTCGGCGTCATCGGCCGAGGCCGCGTCCTGGCCGTAGATGATGTTGTCGAAAATCGTGCCGTCGACCAGTTCCAGCTCCTGGCTGGCGAGCGCGATGTGCTTTCGCCATTGGCTGGGGTCGATCCGGTCGAGAGGCGATCCATCGACGAGGATCCTGCCGCTATCCGGTTCGACGAAGCGGCACAGGAGATTGACGATCGTCGTCTTGCCGGCGCCCGAGCGGCCGATCAGCGCGGTCGAGCGGCCGCTGCGGAGGTCGAAACTCGCCGCATGCAGCACCACCGCGCGCTGTTCCGAACCAGAATAGGTAAAGGTGACGTCCTCGAACTTGATGCCTTGGCCGAGCCCCGGGAACGCTGCGCTGCCTTGCGGCGGCGCGGGCTTGTCGGATGGGTCCAGCATCCACGTCACCTCTTCAAGCGACCCGCTCAGGCCCTGCAGCTGGCTCCAGGCCATTTGCAGCGACCGCATGTAGGGCTGCAGCCGGTAGAGCAGGATGACGAAGGCGACGATCAGCGGGAAGCTGACATTGGCGAACCAGGCGCCGATCACCACCGCCAGGAAGAGCATGGCGTGCAGAACCTCGGTCAGCGGCGGCAACGCTCCCTGGCGCGTTAAAAGCACGAAGGCGGCGCGGCGCACCGCATCCGATGCCTGGTCGAATGCCGCCTTCTCGCGTTGCTCCTGGCCGAAGATGCGGATCAGCCGTCCGGCATGCACCAGATGCAGCATCTGCGATGCCAGCTGGCTGTTGCGGGAGGCGACGCTGCGGCTCGGCGCCTTCAGATTGGCCGACAGCATGGCATGCGCGACCTGCACCAGCGCCAGGCCTAGCGTGACCAGCAACGTCATCTGCCACGACAGGAGCAGCAGGAAGGTCAGGAGGATGATCGCGGCCGATGCGTTGACGATTACCCCCAGCGTGATCTGGATGGCATCCGAGGCCCGCCAGGATTCGTTGGAGATGATGTTGAGCAGCCGTCCAGGGCTTTGCTGCAGGAAGAACGGGTAGCCTACCCTAAGCAGCTGCTCCGACAGCGCGCTGCGGATCGAATGGCTGGCCTTGCCGTAGATGAAGGTGGTCAGCAGCGTGTTGGCGTAGGCGAACAGATTCTTCAGAACGATCGAGCCGAGGATGGCGACCGATATGACGATCAGCCGGTCGCGCTCGCTCAGGCTCGCTCCGACATGCTGGAAGACGGCAGAAAAACCGGCCATGCCGGTCTGCCCTTGCCCCATGATTACGTTCAGCAACGGAATGATCAGGCCGATGCCGAAGCCTTCAAGGGCGGCGCTGAGCAGCCCAAGCACCACCACGGCCGGAAGCAGGCGCAACTGCTTTTGCCCGAGCGCGCGGCGCAGCATCGGCAGGCTGGGCGGCATCAGTCGCATGATAGCGGATCACCTCGCCTCGGCATTTGCCTGTTGCTCCTGTCGCACTTCCGTTGTCTTTGGCGATTTCGCCAGCAAAAGCACCGCGAACTTGGCCGCGCCGAGCAGATTCATGCCGATGATCGGCCAGTGCGACAGCTTGAGTTCGCGGTCGAACAGCGGGCCTTTCCTCAGTTCGCGTAAGGCCGCCCTCATAGACCAGTAGAAATGGCGAAGCAGCCACGGCGCGTACCGGATATGTTTCAGGCAAAGCCCGCCATTGCCCATGCTGTAGTCGCGATGCAGCTTTTCGATGGCTTTGCGGTCGCGTCGGCCGTGATGGTGATAGATGGTCATATCGGGCACATATTCGACCGGAATGCCGAGCAGCACCGCCCGCACCAGATAGTCCGTATCCTCGGCGGAGCGCAGCGGGCCGCCGGCGCCGAAGCGTTCGTCGAAACGCCCGATGCGGGCGGCGACATCGCGGTGCATCGTCATGTTGCAGCCGAGTACGAAGCCGCCGGGATGGACATCCGGCGTAAGCCGCGCGCGCAGCGGCGACCGCTTGATGGTGAACGGCAGGTCGCGGGGATCGCCGATCTCGACGCGGCCACCGCGGATGACCCGTTCGCCGGCCGCATAGTGCCGCTGCAGATCGCGCAGATAATCCTTGTGGACCGCGCAATCATCATCGACGAAGACCAGCACGCGGCCCCGCGCCCGCTCCAGCCCGGCGTTGCGCGCGGCCGCCAATCCGGGTCGCGGCTCGCAAATGGCGGTGAACGGAATGTCCGAAAGTTCGGCGATGCTGGCCAGCCGTTTGGCCGTGCTGTCGGTC
Source organism: Mesorhizobium sp. (assembly GCF_005063415.1). Classification (GTDB taxonomy): domain Bacteria; phylum Pseudomonadota; class Alphaproteobacteria; order Rhizobiales; family Rhizobiaceae; genus Mesorhizobium. The sequence goes on along the minus strand of NZ_SUEG01000056.1, from coordinate 23,613 downwards.
GAGCCGTTGTCGACAACCACCAGCTCGGCGGCAAAGTCGGCATGGGCACGACACGCAGCCTGGATCGAGCTGATACAGGGCTCGAGTACGGCGACACGGTCGCGTGTGCAGACGATGAAGCTGACCGCCGGCGCCGGTCCTTGCTGCGGCCGCGGCGACATGGCCGCCGGCATCATCGAGCGGCCGCGCTGCTGGAGCTGGTGCGATTTGACGAACATGCGTTGCTAGCTCAACTCAGGGGAAGGCAAAACCGCCGCGGCCGGCACGGATTGCAGATAACGCGACAGGGCATCCACCTGCCTGGTGACCGACATCGAGACGAGACTGAAGCGCGGCGCGAAGGCACCGGTGCGAAACACGTATTGCTCGCGGCGCCGAATGAGCTTCCATTTCGCGGTCTGTGTCAGGAATTCGTGCATCAGCAGCGGCTGTCTTTCCCCCGATATCAGCTGATAGAGGAAATAGAACAGGTTCAGCGTGCCAGCCTGGTAGCTCGGCCTCGTCTCGGCCGGCAGGGCGGCAATCCTTTCTTCCAGCGCAAGGATCCATTCGGCGGCACGGCGGACCGTGCCCATCGACAGGACGTCACCGATTTCGTGGAGGCCTTGCGTCTCTTGTGCGAGCCCTTCGCGCTCGAGGTTCTCGGCGACGATCTTCAAATGCGTCCTGCGCATTTCGCGCTTGTGCCTGTTGGTCACGCTCTCGTCATGGATACGATAGGCGATCAGGCTTTCGGGGATCATGGCTGCCGGGTAACGGTCGGTCAGCCGCCTGAACAGGTCGAAATCCTCGGCATGCTTGTAGCTCGTGTCATAATATAGAACGTCTTCTTCTATGACATTCCTGTTGTATACCACCGTGGAGTGCATGAAGATCGTGAAGAACATCGACAATATCCGCAGGCTGTTATCCTGGAATATCGGATCGGGCGCCCCCCTGACGACGCGGTTGCCGAGCAAGGTGTCGAAGCCTGCACCGCACAGCGCAAGGTCAGGCTGCTGGTTAAACAGCGCGACCTGTCGCGACAGGCGCCGGGGATAGGCGATGTCGTCGGCATCCATCCTGGCGACCAGATCGCCGCGGGCCACGGCCAAGCCTTCATTGAGCGTTGCGATCAGGCCACGGTTTTCGCGTGAGATGATCGAGATGCGGCTGTCGGCCTGGCGATATTTCTGCAGGATCTGCAGCGAGTTGTCGGTCGAGCCGTCATTGATGGCGATGACCTCCACACGCTCGTAATCCTGCCGCAGGACGCTGCCCAGCGCAGCGGCGAGGTAAGGTCCCGCATTGTAGATCGGCAGCAGAACTGACACCAAGGGAGCAGCCATGATCAGCTCCGATCGGTTCGGTGCAGCTTGCGAGGCAAGCGTGATGCGCCATCGAGCGGTCTGCCCTGATATGCTCCCGCCGCGACCCATCCGGCATTGCCGGCGTCGATGCCTGCCGGGATGGCGCCGCGGCCCTTTCGAGCAACATAGGGGAAGTGGCGTTTGAGGCTATTGAGCGGCTTCTCGAAAAGCAGCCACGAGACCGAGGCCAGCATGAGCGTCGCCGTCCCCGCCACCAGGAACCGTCCCGGCCCTTGTTCCGAGACGTTGAGCGGGATCCAGGGCTGCGACTTGACGACCAACGCCAGCACTATCGGATGGTAGAGATAGACGCCGTAGCTGATGCGGCCAAGGCCAAGCAGCGGTGGCAGTTCGAGACCTTTTCCGATATTGCCGCCAACGCCTGTCGAACAGCTTGCAACGATGACCACCAGCGGCACGAGAGGCAGGATCTGCAACAGCAGCCAGAGGCCCCATTCCTGCACCGGATTTGCCGGCGCCGGCGCAAACCACTGCAGAACGAAAAACGCCACCGCGAGCCCCGGCCAGCCACCTCGAAGCCATTGCGGCAAGCCAGCAGCTCTTGACCGGTAAGCGGCAAGCAGAGCGCCTGACGCCAATGCGTCCATGGACGCCGGCGGCAGCAGGTCGCGCGCCAAACCGGGCGTTCCAGCGATCGGCCAATAAAAGCGATAGGCCAGCGACAGCACGATGACGCCGATGCAGATCGATTCCAGGCGCCGGCGCGGCGCCAGCAGGACGATCAGCGGCCAGACGATATAGAACTGCTCCTCGATGCTCAGGCTCCAGAAATGGCAGAGCAGCCAGGGCGTCCATTCATTCTGCGCTGCGTACCAGAAATTCGACAGATAGAGCGCATGCCAGACCAGCGAACCCCTCGACTGCTCCAGGTCCACCAGCCAGACGAAACCAAGCACGGCGAAATAGGGCGGGAATATCCGCAGCGCCCGCCTGACATAGAAGGATTTCAGCGCCGGTCCGGTTTCGAATTCGGCGGCCGCTCTGGCTTCCAGCAGCAGGCGGGTGATCAGAAAGCCGCTCAGCACGAAGAACAGCCGCACACCGATCTGGCCCCAAAACGAGGACCCGGCCGCCGCGAAGAAGTGGGAGTACAGCACCATCGTCACGGCGATGGCCCTCAGCGCGTCCAATTGGGTGTCGCGCGCATTTCCCATTAGCGGCGTATGCCGGCGGGACGGCGAAACTGCCAATCGATCAACATGGCGTCGTCGTTCACGGCGCATTTCCAATCGGAAGCGCCCCCCTCACGCAGAATAGGTCCACCATTGTGCAACGCAACACAAATAGTTGACACATTTGAAACAGGAACGTGAGGCGTGGCTAATAGAGGCTCAGAAACTGCAGGAAACAGCCTGAATTGTCCATTTCTGACGATTTTGGCGCCCCTACCTTGGCCTGCCGATATCAGTGTCGAATGTGCTGCGATGCAGCAAGCTTGCCGTCATCACGGAACGCGTGAAGCTCATCCGTTCGATCGCCGCCAGCGGCACCGGCGTCATCCTCGTCACACACGATCTCTCCACGGTGCGGGCGCTGGCCGAAAGGATCGTGGTTCTCAGCCTTGGACGCGTGGCCTATGACGGATCCGCCAGGCACCTTAGCGCCGACCAGTTGTGGAGCCTCATGGCGAGCGGCACCCTCGCATCCGCCGGCAAGTAGATGACGTGTTGAAGCGGGACCCGCTTCGCGCAAGCTTCCCGCCTCCGAGTTACGCCTCCTTGCTCGCGTTCGCGAGCGCCACTGTGCGACGCTCCGGGAGACCCATTCCGACGAGCGCGCCGGCGAGCGAGAGCAGAGCGGAGACGTCGATTGCCGAGGTGAAACCATCGCTGAAGGCATCGGTGGACGCGAAGCTTCCAGTCCCGGCGAACACCGCACCGGCGATCGCGATCCCGGACACGCCGCCCAGAAAGCGGAATGTGTTGAATGTGCCGGCGGCCTTGCCGACTTCCGGCCGCGCGACCGCATTGAGGACCGCATTCTGCGCGGCAGGCATGGCCATCGACACGCCGGCACCGGTAATGATCAGTGGCGCGACTAGCTGGATATAAGGCAGATCAGGTGCTGCGATCTGCGCCAGCCAAGCCATTCCAGCTGCTTGCAGGGTCAATCCGGCCACAACAAGCCAGCGCTCGCCGACGCGGTTGATCAGGCTGCCGGCGATCGGTGCAACTACAAAAAGCGTGGCGGTCCAGGGCAGCAATCCCATGCCGGCGCCGAGCGGCCCACGGCTCTGAGAAAACTGCAGAAACTGCGGCAACAGGAATACGAGGCCGTACATGGCGGCGCAGAGCAGGAAGTTCGCCCCTACGCCCGAGGAGAATGCGCGCGCCCGAAAAAACCGCAAAGGCAGCATGGGCTCACGGGTACGCAACTGCCAAACGACGAATGCGATGGCGAGAAACAGCCCGGCCGTCAGCGCCGACAGCACTTCAGAGCTGCTCCAGCCCACGATGTTGCCGCGCATCAGACCCCAGACCACTCCAAATGCCGCCGCAGTTACCAGCACGACGCCGAGGACATCGATTGCCGTGCCCGGCCCGTGGCTCTCCGGAATCCGACGCATCACCAGCGGCATGAGAACGATGCCGACCGGGACATTGAGCCAGAAGATCCAGTGCCAGGAGAGGCCTTCGGAGATCGCACCGCCCGCCATCGGGCCGATGATCAGGGCCAGGCCGGTGATGCTGCTGAAGATACCCAGCGCCTTGCCTCGTTCCTCCGGCGGGAAAGCGACGCTCAGCAGCGCCATGGCCAGCGGCATGACCATTGCAGCGCCCGCGCCCTGAACCGCACGGGCCGCAATCAGCAATCCGGCATTTCCGGCGAGCGCGCACGCAACCGACGCTGCGACGAACAGCGCCAATCCGGCGATGAAGATGCGGCGTCGGCCGAACCTGTCACCGAGCGCCGCCCCGGTCATGAGCAGGACGGCAAAACTCAAATTGTAGGCGTTCATCGTCCATTGCAGCGTCTCCAGCGAGGCATCGAGTTCGACCCGCATCGTACTCAATGCGGTCGCCACGACCATCGCATCGAGAACGACCATCAAGGAGCCTATCGACGTGAGGGCGAGAACCCAGGCCTTCGTTGATCCTGCATTTTGCTTGCTCATGATTATGATGCCTCCGGCTTGAACAGAGGGCCCGCCAGTCTCGCGGGCCCGTGATCCAGTGACGCGGAGGCACCACCAAAGGATTCCAGCCAAAGAAAGTTTTTTCGACCGAATCCTTTTGCCATCGTCGAGCGTCTATAGGACGCTGCGCCCGATGGCGGGCGCCTCTGCCTGGGAGATACGCATGAAATCGACCCTTGTGCGATGACCGGATCCGCAATCGGCACGCCAGAAGGACGGGAGCCATTTGACCGGCTGCTCGGCGAATTGCGGCCGAAACTGCACCGTTATTGCGCCCGCATGACCGGTTCAGTGATCGATGCCGAGGATGTCGTCCAGGAAGCTACGGTGAAGGCGCTCGAGGCGTTCCCCGGGACCGGGCCGATAGCCAATGTCGAGGGCTGGCTGTTTCGCATCGCGCACAATACAGCGCTCGACCACCTGCGCCGTCGCGCCAGGGTGGATGCCGCGCATGCCGTCGAGGATATCGACACGATACCTGACCCCGGCATGTCGGCCGAGGGTCGGCACACTGCAGCCGCAAGCCTGCAGACCTTCATGCGCCTGCCCGCCGCGCAGCGTAGCAGCGTCATCCTCATGGATGTGCTCGGCTATACGATCGAAGAAATCGGCAACATTATCGACAGCAGCGTTCCGGCGGTGAAGGCCGCGCTTCATCGCGGCCGTCTGCGCCTGCGCGAGGTCGCCGGCGAGCCTGACGATAGGCCCGTGCCGTTGTTGGCCGAGCCCGAGCGGGCGCGTCTGGCAGCCTATGTAGAGCGGTTCAACGCCCGCGACTTCGATATGATCCGCGACATGCTGGCCGAGGACGTGCGGCTTGACCTCGTCAACCGGCTCCGGGCGAGCGGCCGCACGAAAGTGGGCCGGTACTTCCACAATTACGCGGGTATCCACGATTGGCGGCTGTTTCCAGGCTTGGTCGATCGGCGCCCAGCCATCCTGGTGATCGATCCGGACGACCCAGCCGGAGGACCAAGATACTTTATCCTGCTGGAATGGGCGGACGACAGATTGGCAAGAATTCGCGATTTCCGCTATGCGCGCTACACGCTTGACGGCGCCGAGGTGGTGGCCCTGCAAGCTTAGCAATTCTCTTTTCAGAATATCGAACCGAGCACTGGCCAGACCGCTCCCGCGAAACGCGCGAGCTATTTTGGATCGCGGCCGCTTGCCATCCAAGCGGCCGCCCTTTTCCGTCGATCCTGCTTAGGCCGGCTGCAACTCCCTGCGCGGCAGCGGCGGGAAGGCGATCGCAATCGCCATTGCGCCAAGCCCGACAAGGGCCGAGCCGATGAACAACCAGGAATAACTGGCATAGGCATCGAACACCATGCCGCCGGCGAGCGGGCCGAAAGCCATGCCGAGGCTGGACAGCATGGTTACGGCACCGAACACCGTTCCGAGGATGCGCTGGCCGAAATATTCGCGCGCCAGCACCGCGTAGAGCGGCATGACGCCGCCATAGGTGGCGCCGAAGATGACAGCGAGCGTGTAGAATTGACCAAGCTCGCTGACCGCCAGATAGGCTGCGATGACCACGGCCTGTATGGCCAGCCCGGTGATCAGCACCAGTTTGACGCCCAGCCGATCGGCAAGCACGCCGTAAAGCAGCCGGCCACCCAGCCCTGCCAGGCCCTCGATGCTGTAGATGCTGACCGCCGCCATCGGCGCTATGCCGCACAGCATGGCATAGCTCACCATATGGAAGATCGGCCCCGAATGCGCTGCGCAGCAGGCAAAGAAGGTCAGTCCCAACACGATGAATTGAGGCGAGCGCAGCGCCTGCGGAACCGTCATGCCGGCGCCCTCGGCGGCAACGCTTGGGGCAGCGCCGTCGGCAGCGGGCTTGGGCGGTTGGCGCACAAGAAGCGCGGCCGGCAGTAGCAGCACCCACGCCGTTATGCCGATATCGAACATCGCGGTACGCCAGTCGTAGGCCGAAATCAGCCAGCGGGCGAAGGGCGAGATGGTCATTGGCGCCACGCCCATGCCGGCCGAGACCAGCGAGACGGCGAGGCTGCGGTTCGTGTCGAACCAGGCGGATGTGAGCGCGATCATCGGCGCGAAGAAGGCGCTTGCCGCGAGGCCGACGAGCACGCCGTAGGCCAACTGGAAAACGAGCAGCGAACCGGTGCGGCTGGCCAGGACCAGCGCCAGGCCGAGCAGCACGGCGCCGGTCATGACGACGATGCGGGCGCCGAAGCGGTCGTAAATGGCGCCCCAGGCGAAGCCGCCGAGGCCCATTACCAGGAAGTTCAGCGTCATCGCGCTCGATATGCCGGCGCGCGACCATTGTGTGTCGAGCGCCATCGGTTCGAGGAAGATCGCCAGCGAGAACATCGCCCCGAGGGCGACACAGGTCATCAGCGCGCCAGCCGCGACGATAACCCAACGATAGGGAAGGCTCATTTCAATTTTCTCCCATGCCGGAAGCGTTGATACGGCACGACCGTTTCGAGCTTCGCCGAGCCGCTTGCATCCGAAGGACGTTGGACAACTTTTGAATCCGACAATCCGGTTGCATTTTTTATCCAGTCAGGAAATTGCGCCGCTCAATTGTTCCATTCCATTGACCGTGCATCGTCCTGAGCTAGATTTCCAGCCTGGCGATCAGGAGCTATCGGGCATGGAACTTCATCGCGGCCGTCTCATCGACCACATCCAGTTGGTGGTCAGGGATCTTCCGGCCAGCCGGCGCTTTTACGAGGCGGTTCTCAACGTGCTCGGCGTACCGATCGGTGGCGCCGGCAATGATTATTTCTGGGCCGACGAGCTGTTCATCTCCAGCCCCGACAGCCCGGCAGCCCAGGGAAAGCTGACCGGCCGCCATCATCTAGCCTTCCAGGCAAAGGACCGTGCGATAGTCGATGCCTTCTACAAGGCCGGGCTTGAGGCCGGCGGCACCGACAATGGTGCGCCGGGCGAGCGATCCTACCATCCCGGCTATTACGCCGCCTTCCTGCTCGACCCCGACGGCAACAATATCGAGGCCGTCCACCACGGCCCAGCGAACCGCAGTGCCGATTCGGTGAAGATCACGTTCTGATGATCGGGTGATGGGGGCAAGAATCTTGCTTGCGACGGCGTCGGATCGGCTGCGGAGGTCATTCCGCCCCGCCCTATCGCGTCAGTGCCGCCATCTGGCCCGCCAGGAAATCGACGAACAGCCGCGCCCGGACCGGTAGCTGCCGCCCGTAGGCATGGACGATGTGCACCGGCATGGTTGGCATCGCCACCTCGGGCAGGATGCGGACCAGGCGGCCCGTGTCGAGATCGTCTTGTACGGCGAACCGCATCAGATGCGCGATGCCGGCACCGGCAAGTGCTGCATTGCGGATGGCGCCGCCGTCGTCGGTGTCTAACCGGCCAACCGGCACGATCACCGTACCGTCGGCAAACATGACCGGATAAGGCCGGCCGGCCATCTGGTAGCAGACGAATTCGTGGTTCCGTAAATCCTCGACCGATGCCGGACGGCCGCGCCGCTCGACATAGACCGGTGAGGCCACCAGCACGATCGGCAGGTTGGCGATCTTGCGGGCGATGAGCCCGGTGTCTGAGAGCGGCCCCATGCGCACAGCAACGTCATAGCCTTCGCGGATCAGATCGGCGTGGCGATCGGTGACGCTGAGCTCGACTTTCACTTCGCCATGCTGGGCAAGGAACGCTTGCGCCCATGCCGCGATCAGGCCGCGACCGAGTTCGACCGGCGCTGTGACGCGCAGCAGCCCACGCGCCGTATCGGCCATCTGGACGATGTCTTCGGCATCGTCCAGCGCCCTGAGCAGCGGCGCCACCCGCTCGTAATAGGCGAGGCCTTCGCTGGTGAGCCCGAGCCGACGCGTCGAGCGCTGGATCAGCCTGACGCCGAGCCGGCGCTCGAGCCGCGCCACGCTTTTCGACACCGCCGACGGGCTGGAGCCGACCAGCCGGCTGGCGGCATGGAACGAGCCGGCATCGACGGTTCGGACGAAGGCGACGAGACCGGCGGTCTTTTCGAGGATGGTGGTCATTCCGGAATTCCAGGCACGAAAGAATGGTTCATGATGATCCTAATACGCTTTTTGATCATCATTAAATACCGCTCATCGTCGACAAAGGAGAGATTGATGAGCAAGCTGAACGGCAAGGTCGCCATCGTCACCGGCGCGTCCAAGGGTATCGGCGCCGCCATTGCCAAGGGTCTTGCCACGGCCGGTGCCGCGGTGGTCGTCAACTACGCCTCGTCACGGGAAGGCGCCGACCGCGTCGTCGCCGAGATCGAGAACCGTGGCGGCCGCGCCGTCGCCGTCCAGGGCGACGTGTCGCGAGCGGCCGACGTGCGCCGCCTGTTCGAGGCGGCAAAATCGGCGTTTGGCGGGCTCGATATACTGGTCAACAATGCCGGCGTCTTCGCATTCGAGCCGCTGGAAGCGGTGACCGAGGCCGAGTTTCATCGTGAGTTCGACACCAATGTGTTGGGCATCATTCTGACCACGCAAGAAGCAGTGAGCCATATTGGCCCGGGCGGCGGCAGCATCATCAACATAAGCTCGGTCGCCAGCCGCAATCCGCAGCCGAATTCGCTCGTCTACGCCGCCACCAAGGGTGCGGTGGACACGATCACGCTGTCGATGTCGCGGGAGCTCGGCGCCCGCAACATCCGCGTCAACGCCATCGCGCCCGGCGGCGTCGATACCGAAGGCCTCGCGCGCATCGGCATCGTCGGCAGCGAATTCGAGAAGCAGATTATTGCCATGACACCGCTCGGCCGCTTCGGCCTGCCCGACGACGTCGCCCGCGTCGCGGTGTTCCTCGCCTCCGACGAAGCGTCATGGCTGACCGGCGAGCGCATCACCGCCTCGGGCGGCTGGCGGTAGCATGGACGCGCGAACCTGCCGTTTCGCGGACCATGCCCCACGCCGCGCGACGCACTGCAATCGATGACGAGAGCGATCCAGGCCCTATGTTGCGGCGAGGAGGAGCGCCGCGCGCTATCGATGACGGCGCAATGCCAGGGAGGTAACGGATGACGGGCGACGAAAAAGCAATCCGAAAGCTGGTCGGGACGTGGATGGATGCCAGCAAGCGTGGAGACATTGCGACCGTCCTCAGCTTGATGACGGACGACGCGATCTTCATGGTTCCCGGCAGGGAACCCTTCGACAAGGAGATCTTCGCGGCAGCCGCGCAGGAGACGGCCGGCGTTCATATCGACGGCACGAGCGATATCGTGGAACTACAGCTTCTCGGCAATTGGGCCTTTATCCGCAGCCGCATCGACATGACCGCGACCCCGCCGAATGGCGAGCCGGTCCATCGATCGGGATATGCGCTGACGCTCCTGCGCAAGGAGGCAGACGGTGAGTGGCGGCTGGCCCGCGATGCGAACCTGCTGACTGCGCAAGGCTAGAGCCGGTCTCCGGCATCTCTGCACCGGAAGGCGCGCCAGGGGGAGCGATAAGGTGGCGAAGATGCGTTCAAGGTCGCCCTGAACAGCATTCCCCTCCTCCATCTGATCACACCGGCAAGAGGGCGTTCGGCTTGACATCGGCGATGGAGGCGAAAGTGTGCGTTTCGCGCACGCCGGGCAGAGGCAGGATGACCCGCTGCAGGAAATCCTGGAACACCGCCATTTCAGCGATCCGCGCCTTGACCAGATAATCGAAACCGCCAACCACCATATGGCACTCCAGAACCTCCGGAGCTTTCGCCACGGCTTCGGCGAAGCGGTCAAAGACATGCGGCGCCGTGTGGTCAAGCCTGACCTCGATGAACACCAGCGTTCCCCTGCCGACCTTGCGCGGATCGAGCATAGCCCTGACCGCTGTGATGAACCCGTCGCGGAACAGGCGCTTCACCCGCTGGCTGGTTCCGGTCGGCGACAGCCCGACACGCCCGGCAAGATCAAGCGTCATCCGGCGCCCATCCTCCTGCAGCAGCCGGAGCAGGCTGCGGTCTATCTGGTCGAGGTCGTCCATTTCACAATCCACTCTATCTCAGGGATATGTGTGCTGATTTCACGCAGAGATGCCACGTATTTCATCACATAAAACCTCGCAATAGCCTGCGCTTCCCTCACCCACTCAAAGCAGATGTGGTGAGCCGATTTCGACGAACACAGGAGTGCAGGATGACCAAGGAAGCGTTCAGCCCAGCCGGCAAGAGTGCGGCGGAAATCAGCAAGGGAGCGACCGAGATCCTGGTGCTGAGCGAAGCCGACGTGATGGCGTGCATCGACCTCAGCCAGCTTCTCGATGTTCTGGAAGACGGCTTCAAGGCGCTGTCACAAGGTAAGGTCGTCAATCCACCCCGACCACAGCTCGACGTCCCCGGAGCCGGCTATAGCCTCGCCATGCCGGCCTGGATGGAGGACATGAACCTGACCGTCAAGATCGTCAATGTCTTCGAAGGCAACCTGGCCAAGAACCTGCCCAGCCATCTCGCCACCATCAGTCTGTGCGATCCGCTGTCCGGCCTGCCGGTCTGCATCATGGACGGCACCTTCATAACCGCGGTGCGAACCTCCGGCTCCGCCGTGCTGTCGGTGCGCGCGCTTGCCCGCCGGGATGCCAGGATAGCGACAGTGATCGGCGCCGGCGTGCAGGCCAACCAGCACCTGCATCTGTTGCCGCTGGTGCGCGACTTTGCCGAAATCCGGATCGTTTCGAAGAGCTTCGATGATGCGGCAGCGCTTGCCCGGCTGCATCCGTCGGTGGTGGCGGTCGCCGACCTCGAGGCGGCAGTGCGCAGTTCCGACGTGGTGTGCCTGGCGACCCACTCCTACCAGCCGGTGATCGACGCAGGCTGGGTTCAGCCGGGCACGCATGTCTCGTCGGTCGGGGTGGCGCCGCCTGGCGGAGAAATGCCGATCGAGCTCATCGGCAAATCCAGTCTTTTTGTCGAAACCAAGGATGCGTTCAAACCGACCCCGGTCGGTTCTTGCGAGCTTGCCGGCTTCGACCCGGATTTCGGCACCGAGCTTGGCGCCATGCTGCTCGACCGCGCGCCGGGTCGCGTTTCGAATCAACAGATCACCACCTACAAGGCGATGGGCATTGCGATGGAAGACATGGTCGCCGCCGACCTCGCCTATCGTTGCGCCAAGCGTCTGCGCAAGGGAAAGCTCATCGTGCTGTAGGCGCGCGCCGCGAGCCAGGCGGGATCGACGTTGCTGACAATGGCGCTTTCGTGGGAGCGCTGGGGCTAAAGGCCGGCCCCTCAGGCCGGCTCGCGCTTCAATGCCTGCGCCATGCAGTGAATGCCGCCGCCGGTCTTCGAAATTTCGCTCATGTCGATGGCCGCCACCTCGAAGCCGCGCGCCTTGAGCTGGCCGATCAATGTCTGGCTCGAGGTCGGCGCGATCACCCTGTCCTTGCCCAGCGACATGAAGTTGCAGCCGAGCGCCATCGTGTCCTGGAACGGCACGTCGATGATCTCGTGGCCCTTGCCCTTCAGCCAGTCGACGATGCCCGGCTCCGTACAGGCAAGGCAGACGGCGGTCAGCTTTTCGGCGATCGGCACCACCATCAGGTCGATATGCACGTAATACTCGTCGATGAAGGCGATGCGGGTCTCCCAGCCCTCCTTGTCGAACCAGGCCTGCACCTGGCGCGCGCCCTCCTCCTGCGTGCGGGCGCCGCCGCAGCCGATCAGCACCACGCCGTCCTCGATGACATTGAAGTCGCCGCCCTCGAACGTGCCGGCGGTGACCATGTCGTAGATCGGGATGCCGAGCTTCTCATAGGTGCGGATCGCCGCATAGTTCTCGCCGCGCCGCCACCACTGGGCCATGGCGGTGATGATGGCGCCGTAGGGCGTCATGACGCTGGAATCGCGCGAATAGACCTGCATCGGCAGCTCCGGCGTCGGCTCGTGCCAGTGGATGTTGACGCCGAAATGCTCATAGGCGGCGGCCAGGTCCTTGTGCTGCGCCTGCGCGATCTGGACGTTGCAAGGCGCCTCGCGCAGATGTTTTCGCGACAGCGAGCTGGTCGAAAGATGGCGTAGGAAATTCGGCGAGCCGAGCAGCACGTCGGTCAGCACATCGGTCTCGTTGGCAAAGCCCCAGGCGGTCAGCGGCTTAGTGCCGCCGGCCGGGTTGCGGCGCTGCAGCGAAAACGGCTCGGCGACGATGCGGTCGTGGACGGTCATGGGGTTCTCCTCGTGAAGGGGGCGGCCTTGGTTGATCATGCGGCTTGGTTGCTTGGTATCCACCAATCCCGTCCGCGCGGGGTGGTGACATATTCCGGCCAGCGAAATCCAATCGGCGGCTCGTAGTCGCAGAGCGGCGCAATCCAGCTCGTGCCGCCGATCCCCCCGCCGGTGCGGGCGACGAATTCGTCCATCGCCGCGTCGCGCGCGGCCTCGTCTTCCAACAGGCGAAGTGCCGCGAGCGCGACCGTCTTTGCCGCGCAGATGACCATCGGGTCGATGGTCGCGGGAATGCCGCCCAGCGCGTTCATCGCCCAGGCCGGATAGGCGTGACCATTCTCCGAGCGCAGTGCCGGCCGGGCGACGTAGAACCGCGCCGTCGGCGCATGCCACGACATGTCGGTGTAATCGTCGGAGGTGGAATTGAGCTGCGATGGCGGCAGATCGAGGCGAAGCAGCGCCTCGGCCGCCTGCGGCGCAATCAGCCGCTCCAGTTCGTCAATGAATGGTTCCTCGGTCGCCTCGGCGCCGGCATTGACCTGGATTTCGCGGGCGATCGCCTTGGCCGTCTCGTCCCAGCGCGGCGGCCCGACCGCCGCCAGCGCGGCGAAGGCAATGCCGGCCATGACGTGATTGGCCAGCCCCGGCCGCGACTTCGACACCCAGTGCCGCTCATGGCGGCAGCCGCTCATCTTGGCGGCGGCCTCCGCATTGCGGTCGAGCAAGGCTGTCACCTGCTCGGCCATGGCAAGCGTCGGCACGCGGATCATGTACTGGATCTCGGCCAGCCCGGCCGGCAGATTGTCGGCGGTCGCCTGCCCGGCGGTCAGGATCGCCTCGCTGATCGACCAGCCGCCCTGATGCGGCAGCATGGAATCGCGCAGCGCCTTGGACGCCATGTACATCATCATGAGCGCGTCGTTGGCGCCGGGCGCACGCACCGCCGAATGCGCCTGCGGGATGGGCGCTGCGGTGCCGGCCGCCCTCGCCCAATGTTCCGGCTCGTCGCAGATGAAGCGGTAGATCATCGCATAGGCCGCCCCGCAATGCGTGTCCCAGCGCGCCGTATTGCACAGCGGCAGCATGTAAAAAGGATGGAACGAGATCATGCCCGCCAGCCCATCGTAATAGCCCTTCGCGGCATGGATCGGCTTCGATCCCCTCACCTTCTCCGCCGGCTCGCCGGTGAAGCGCAGCGTACCTGATATGCCGTGGCACTGCATCGCCGCCTTGGTCGCCAGCAGCCCGGCAAGGCTGGCAATGCCGAGCCCGGAATGCGGATCGGTGTGGCCGCCGGCCTGTTCGCCGAGGCCCGGACGCGGGCGCTTTACGGTCGCCGCATCCTGGCAATTGCCCGGCACCGCGTCGTATTCGGCATACAAGCCGATCGTCGGGCCGGCACCGTTTGTCCAATGGGCGCAGAAGGCCGTTGGCATACCGCCGGAGCCTTCCTCGACCGAAAACCCTTCGTGTTTCAGATGCTCGACATACCAGGCGGCCGACTGGTATTCGCGCCAGGCGGTCTCGCCGAAATCGAAGATGGTCCGCGTCCACGCCGACAGCGACGGCTGGATGTCGTCCAGACAGGCAAGCGCGGTCGCTTGCGCCGAGGTCACCGGTTTCTCCATGGCGGAAAGAAAGCAGTGAAGCGCCCCGCCAAAAAGTGATATGTTTTCCCGGCTCATGCAAATTCGGTTCACCTCTTGCGAATTCCCTCCACTCAAGCGCTGCGCGCCCTCGACAGTTTTGCCCGCCATGGCAGCGTCTGGCGC
>NZ_SUEG01000056.1:0-9192 GCF_005063415.1 Mesorhizobium sp. | reverse complement strand
GCGCCGCCGACGAACTGCATCTGACCCGAAGCGCCGTCAGTCATCAATTGCGCCTGCTCGAACGCGATCTCGGTTTCGACCTGCTCGAGCGCATCGGCAAGGGCGTGGCGCTGACGCCGCGCGGCCAGCGCTATGCCAGCGATGTGCGCAAGGCGCTGACGGTGTTGGGTGACGCGGTGACGCGCCATGCCGGCACCGGCGTCGGCGGCTCGTTCAGTGTCAGCTGCACGCCGGGTTTCGCCTCGCTGTTCCTGTGCACCCATATCGGCGAGTTCCGGCAGATGTATCCCGATGTCGCGCTCCGCATCCTGACGCCGCGCCGTCTCGATGACGTCAGCAATGCCGAGGCCGACGCCTTCATCGCCTTTGGCGTCGGCAATTGGCCGAACCGCGCGGTCGAGCTGTTGTGCGAAATCTCGTTCACGCCGCTGTGCAGCCCCACCCTGCTCAACAAGATCGGCGGCTTCTCCAAGCCGGCAGACGTGCTGCGCGCCAATCTCCTGCATCTCGGTGACACCGAGGACTGGGCGCGCTGGCTGGCGCTGTCCAAGGTCGAGAACCCCGACCCGGAAGGCGGCATCTTCTTTTCCGACATGAACCTGGTCTTTTCGGCGGCGATCGCCGGCCAGGGCATCGCCATGGGCGACGAGCTGACCAGCGGCCGGGCATTGAGCGAAGGCCGGCTGGTCCGCCCCTTCGACATAGCGATCAACTCCCCGCGCTCGTATTTTCTGGTTTCCGAGCACGCCAAGGCGGCGCATCCGGTGCTGGAGGCGTTTGGGCGGTGGCTAAGGTCGAAGCTGTCGGAGAACCAGCGTTAATCTCCCCCTCCAGGGGGGAGATTGGCACCATAGATGAATCAAATTTGCCGATCAGGCGAAAACTATTCGGTTGCGGTGAGCCGCCGCCCTGCCTACGATTTCGCCTACGCTAAGGAAAGGGCAGGATGCAGCAACCCGGCCGGGCCGCAGAGATCAAGGCAATCGGGATCGGCAAGAGCTTCGGCTCGTTCCGTGCGCTGGACGATCTGACGCTCGATATCGGCCGTGGCGAGTTCCTCACCCTGCTCGGCCCCTCCGGTTCCGGCAAGACCACCTTCCTGATGATCCTTGCCGGCTTCATTCAGCCGACCGACGGTCGCCTTTACAGCGACGGCGTCGACATCACCGAGCGGCCGGCCGAGCAGCGCGCCGCCGGCATGGTGTTCCAGGGCTATGCGCTGTTCCCGCATATGAGCGTCGAGGCCAACATCGCCTTCCCGCTCAAGGTGCGCAAGAAATCGTCGGCCGAGATCAAGCGCCGCGTCGGCGAAATGATCGAGCGCGTCGGGCTCAAGGGCCACGAAAAGAAACTGCCGTCGCAATTGTCCGGCGGCCAGCAGCAGCGGGTCGCGCTGGCGCGGGCGCTGGTGTTCGAGCCGGGCGTGCTTTTGCTCGACGAGCCGTTTTCGGCGCTCGACAAGGGCCTGCGCGGCCAGATGCAGGCCGAGATGAAGCGGCTGCACCAGGAGACCGGCACCACCTTCGTCTTCGTCACCCATGACCAGAGCGAGGCGCTGGCTTTGTCGTCGCGCGTCGCCATCTTCAACCATGGCAAATTGCTGCAGGTCGGCGCGCCGGACGAGGTCTACGACCGGCCGGACAACCGCTTCGTCGCCGAGTTCCTGGGCGAGATCAACATGCTGCCGCTGAAGGGCGTGCGCCCGGCCGACAATGGCTCGACGGGGGTCTGCGAAGACCGCGCGATCAGCATGCGCTGCAAGGCCGAGAAGGTCCGGGGCGACGCCATCCTGGCTATCCGGCCCGAATACATGTCGATCGCGCCGGAAGCGGCAGTAGGCGAGAACGGCATCGCCGCAACTGCCGTCGCCTCGACTTATCTCGGTGCTGCGACGCGGCTCGATCTGACGACGCGCCAAGGCGCCAAGGTGACGGTGTCGGTGCCGAACGAGGTCGCCGCCTCTGCGCTCAGCAAGGGCAATTCCGTCTGGCTGACCTGGCCGGCGGAAAAGGGTTTCCTCCTTCCGGACGGAGGACAATGACGATCGGCGAGGCGAATTCGCCAAGCTGACTTTCAGGAAATACCAACGACAAAAAAGGGGAACTGACATGACAAACCAAACCAAGAAAAATTCCATCGAGGCGCTGTCCGCCAGGGCAGTGCGCGGCGAGATTTCGCGCCGGCAGTTCACGCAGCTGGCCGCACTGGTGCTGGCCGGCACGCCGATGCTGCTGCGCTCGACCGGCGCCTTTGCCGCGGCAAAGGAACTGGTGCTGGTCAACTGGGGCGGCGACGCCATCACCGCCTATGATGCGGCTTACGGCCAGGCCTTCACCAAGGAGACCGGCATTGTCGTCAAGATGGACGGCTCCGGCCCGACCGAAGGTGCGATCGCAGCGCAGTTCAAGAGCGGCGCGCCGACCTGGGACCTGGTCGACGTCGATCCGTTCTCGGCCATCACGCTCGGCGCCCAAGGCATGCTCGAGCCGATCGATTATGCGATCGTCGACAAGAAGAAGATGCGCGAGGGCTTCGGCTGGGAATACGCCGCCTCGACCTATTTCTTCTCCTACGTCATCGCCTACGATGCCGAGAAATACGGCAGCCAGGCACCGACCGGCATGGCCGATTTCTTCGACGTGGCAAAATTCCCCGGCAAGCGCTCGCTCTACAAATGGGGCGTGTCGAGCTGGGAAGCGGCACTGCTTGCAGACGGCATCGCGCCGGCCTCGCTCTACCCGCTCGACCTCAAGCGCGCGCATGACAAGATCGCCGCCTTCAAGGAGAACGTCGTCGCCTATTGGGGTGGCGGCGCCGAAAGCCAGAGCGTGCTGCTCAATGGCGAGGCCTCGATGGCGATCGTCTGGTCGACTCGGGCTTCGCTGATCGAGCAGGATTCCGGCGGCAAGATCAAGTTCATCTGGGACCAGGGCCTGATCTCGCCCGGCGCGCTCGCCGTGCTTAAGGGCAATCCCGGCGGCAAGGACGCGGCGATGAAGTTCATCGCCAGCACCCAGGACCCGGAGAAGGAACTCATCATGTTCGAAAAGCTCGGCCAGGGTCCGGCCAACCCGGCCGCCGACGCGCTAATCCCCGCCGACAAGAAGCGCATCAACCCCGTCGATCCCGAGAACATGAAAAAGCAGATCCCGCTCGACATGGATTGGTACGCCAAGAACTACGGGGCGGCGCTCGACGAATACACGAAGATCATCTCCGCCTGACAAGCCGGGATAGCCGGATGAGAGCATACCTCTCCGACAGGATGGGCGCGGCGCTGTTGATGGCGCCGCTGCTCCTCTTTCTTGTGCTGGCCTATGCCTGGCCATTCCTTGGCGTGGTCAAATGGAGTTTTACGCTGCCCACGCCGGGGCTGGGGCAGTACAATGCGCTGCTCACGGATCAGTTGGTGCAGTCGGTCTTCATCCGCACGCTGCGCATCGCGGCGATCGTGACGATCGTTTCGGTTGCCGCCGCCTACGCCATCACCGTTGTCTGGGTGCGCGGCACGCCGGTGCAGCGCGTCGTGGCTGAGTTCTGCATCCTGGTGCCGTTCTGGATCTCGGTGCTGACGCGCGCCTTCGGCTGGGTGGCGCTTTTGTCCAATCGCGGCCTGATCAACACCTGGCTGCAGGCGGTCGGCTTCATCTCGGAGCCGCTGGCGCTGGTGCGCAACGAGTTCGGCGTTATCGTCGGCATGACGCATTTCCTCATCCCCTTCGCCGTGTTTCCGCTGGCCTCTTCGATGCGCAGCCTCGATGACCGTGTGCTGCTGGCGGCGCGCGGCCTCGGCTCCAGCCGCATGCGCACCTTCTGGTCGGTGTTCGTGCCGATGACCCGCTCCGGCATCATCGGCTCGGCGCTGATCGTTTTCGTCTTTTCCCTCGGCTTCTTCGTCACGCCGGCGATCCTCGGCGGCGGCCGCAGCGTGATGATCGCCGAGCTGATCTATCTCCGCATCTTCCAGAGCCCGGACTGGGGCCTGGGCGCTGCGATCAGCGTGGTGCTGGTGCTGTTCGTCGGCGCGCTGATGGCGCTGCTGTTCCGCTATGTCAGACCGAAGCAATTGGTGTAGCGCGATGCCGACCTATCGCCCCGGTCCCGTCTCGCTGGTCCTCGCCGCCCTGGTCGCGCTGTTCCTGTTGCTGCCGCTGCTCGCCGTTATTCCGGTGTCGCTGACGCCGAGCCGCATGCTGGCGATGCCGTCCGGCGAATTGTCGCTGCGCCATTACCGGGCGCTGATCGAGGATCCGCGCTGGATCAATTCGATCCTGCTCTCGATCAGGATCGGCGTCGTCAGCAGCGCCTTTTCCACGGTGCTGGCGCTGTGCTTCAGCCTCGGCGTCTGGATGTTCCAGCCGCGCTTCACCGCCGCTCTCGTCGGCTTCGTGCTGCTGCCGATGGTGGTGCCGCCGGTGGTCTCGGCAATCACGCTCTACTTCCTGCTGACCTCGATCTCGGGCTTCTCGTCGTTCTTCGGCTATGACACCTGGCTCGGTGTCGCCATGGCACATGCGGTGATGACGGTGCCCTTCGCCACGGTGCTGATCCTGGTGTCGCTCAGCCAGCTCGACCGCCGCATCGATCTTGCCGCCCGCGGCCTCGGCGCCACCGTGTGGGAGCGCGCCACCCGCATCATCATGCCCAACATCAAGTTCGGCATCGTCACCGCGGCGTTGTTGTCCTTCGTGCTGTCCTGGGAAGAGATCGGCGTCACCCTGTTCATCACCTCGGTCAACGCCATCACGCTGCCGCGCTTGATGTGGATGGGCCTGCGCGACAACATCGACCCGGCGATCGCCGCACTTTCGGTGATCCTGATCGTCATCACAGTGCTGGTGCTTGTGGCGCGCGGCGTCGTGGTCAGGCTGCGCGCGGCGCAGTGAGGGCCGCCTCACGCCGTGGTGACTGGCGCGAATGAAACCTTGCGCTACGATTTTCGTTATAGGTAGTTCAACACGTCGAAGGCTTCGCCATGAACCAAGGATGGTTTTCCAAGCCGGTTGCGGTTGCGGTCGGCATCGTGGGAGATATCCGCAACATTTCCAACGCACGGCAGGCTGTCGAATTGCTGGAAGCCCACTGGCGTGACGCTGGCAGCGCCAAACACGGCTTGGCACTGCGCACATGCCGCCGCGCCATGAGCGACGACCGCTGGACCGAAGCCGCCAGGGATGCGTTCGTCGAGGCCGCGCGAGAGGCGCATGTCCTGGTCGAGCGAGCCGTCGAACCGGAGGGCCGATCCCGGCAGCACGGGCCGTGATCGATTTGTGAGCCTCGGTGTTTGGCGGATTTTATTGCATCTCAGGCAGCATGGAGCCTTGGAATGGCGCTGACGTCGACCTCGCGCTCCGCGTGCCACGCATCGTAAGCGGCCTGCATCCTGAGCCAGATCGCGGCGCCGTCGCCGAATATCTTTCCAAGACGCGCCGCGACGGCCGGCGACACCGGCTTCTTTTCGCGGATAATATCGTAGAGCTGCTGGCGCGAGATTCCGAGCAGATTGGCGATTTCCACCTTGGTCTTTCCGGTTGCCGGGATAATGTCGTCGAGCAGCGCCCCAGGGTGGGATGGGCAGCGCTCCATCGGACGCATGGGCTCGTAAGGGGTCATGGGCTGGTTGTCCTTTGGTTTGGATCACCATGTTCCACAATGGCATTGTTCGCAATCCAGCCGGGTTGCAGACCTGGCAGAATACCTGGCGGAGTCGCTTCGTAACCTACCCCATCGCGTGGCGGATTCTCTTGGACAGGCGGCTCAAAAATGCCGGCCTCGACGATGCGTCAAGCTTCCACGACAGCACGGCCGTGGCCATTTTCCGCGGCAACACCCCGACCGACAGGAACCAGGCGGCAAGGATGGCGCGCCGCCGCAGGGATGCGGTCATTTCGAGGCTGGCGACCGCGCCGGCCGCCCCGAGCGCCAGCCGGGAATCATCGGCCACCGGATGTCGGTCTCTGTCGGCGCAGAGCGACGCCAGCCGCTCCTCCAGGTGGACCGGATCGTGGCGGACAGCATCCGACGGCACGATGGTCAGGCCGATCCCGGAGGCCTGGTCCGACAGCGCCTGCATGCGGCGGAAATCGTGGGTTACCCGCCAGCGTGCCCGCTCGGCGAGTTTTTCACCGAAGACCGAATGGTTGGCGCCATGGATCCGGTAGGCGCCGAGGCATTCGTCGATCGACTGGACGTGCCCGTACATAGGCGCCAGCGTTGCAAGATAGCCGTCGGCGCCCTGGCGGAACTCCGGCTCCGGGATGGGCATGATCGATTCCAGCGTTGCGCGGTCGAACGCCAACCCGCTGGTCACGGTCGTCTGATAGCGGCCTTTGTGCAGCAGTTTCGGCATGACGTCGCCGCTGTCGAAAGGCAGTTCGGGTGGCGGAAAGACATCCTTGATGCGCTGTCCTTCGTCGACGATATGCAGTCTGGACTGGACCTGAGCGGTTGCCTCGTCCCAGGTGTCGACGATGGTTGAGACGGCGGTCGGATAGAGATAATCGTCGGCGTCGAGGAACAGGACGATCTTGCCCGAGCTCGCCGCAAAGCCGGTGTTGAAGGCCGCCGCGTGTCCGCCATTTTGCGCTCGCGGGCATGCGAGGATCTCGTCGCGATAGGATTCCATGATTGTCGTGGAATTGTCCTGCGATGCATCGTCGACGACGATGACTTCAACATCCGCGTAGTCCTGCTCGAGCGCGCTGTCGATGCTGCGTTTGAGGAACCGCGCATAGTTGTAGTTCGGGATGATGATGGATACCGGAATCCTGTTTTGGACAGACTGCATCGCGTTTGACCTCGCATCTTGCTTTGGTTCGGCAAAGGCCCTCATGGGCCCGCCCCCTTCAAGCGCCCCTCTTGGCGCGCGACGAGTTCCCCGGGGAAAAGCCTGCGCTTTCCAACAGGAGACGAGTCACGTTTCGCTTTGCGACTTCGTGTTGAGGCCGCCATTGCCTTCGAGGCTGCTGCCATGGTCAGGGTCGGCGGCAGCAAAGCTCCGACGATTTCGGCAAGATGAATCGCAACCGAGCCCGACGGAAATGTCTCGCCTCGCGATCAGGTCGGGAACGAAGCGGACGGGTGCCATGAAGGCATGGCGGATACTGACCTTCAAATGCGGCTGGAACAAGCCCCGCATCGAAAACAGGGCCACTTCAGGTTGCGTTTCAGGCGGCATGCCGCGACGGCCGGTGCTCTTGTCCCGGAGCCGGCGAACCGCCTCCGGGCCTTATAGTCATTGGCCTAAACAGTCAGGCGGCCTGCAAACCCGGCAGCGACAGGTCGACTTCCTCCGGCAAGTCGCCGGCCATGGCGGCGGCAAACTTCGTCTGGTCGAGTTCCCCCTCCCAGCGCGCCACCACCACTGTCGCCACGGCATTGCCGATGAAGTTGGTCAGCGCCCGGCACTCCGACATGAAGCGGTCGACGCCGAGGATCAGCGCCATGCCGGCGACCGGCACGGTGGGGACGACCGACAGCGTCGCCGCCAATGTGATGAAGCCGGCGCCGGTGATGCCGGCGGCACCCTTGGAGCTCAGCATGGCGACGGCGAGCAGCAGGATCTGGTCGCCGTAGGTGAGCGGCGTGTCGGTCGCCTGGGCGATGAACAGCGCCGCCAGCGTCATGTAGATGTTGGTGCCGTCTAGATTGAAGGAATAGCCGGTCGGGATGACCAGGCCGACCACCGAGCGGTTGCAGCCGGCGCGCTCCATCTTGGCCATGAGACCCGGCAGTGCCGCTTCCGAGGACGAGGTGCCGAGCACCAGCAGCAGCTCCTCCTTGATGTAGCGGATCAGCGCCAGGATCGAGAAGCCGTTGTAGCGGGCGACAGCGCCGAGCACTACCAGCACGAACAGCAGCGCGGTCAGGTAGAACGTGCCGATCAGCATGGCGAGGTTGGCGATCGAGCCGATGCCGTATTTGCCGATGGTGAAGGCCATGGCGCCAAACGCGCCGATCGGTGCGGCCTTCATCAGGATGGCGACGAGGCGGAAGATCGGCGTGGTCAGCGCCTGCAGGAAATCGACGACCGGACGGCCGCGATCGCCGACCAGCGCCAGGGCGACACCGAACAGCACCGAGAAGAACAGCACCTGCAAAATGTCGCCCTGCGCGAAAGCGCCGGTGATGGTATCGGGGATGATGTTCATCAGGAAGCCGACGATGGTTGTGTCGTGCGCCTTCTCGGCATAGGCCGTCACCTTGGTGGTATCGAGCGTGGCCGGATTGATGTGCATGCCGGCGCCGGGCTGGACGACATTGGAGACGACCAGGCCGACGACAAGCGCCAGCGTCGAGAACACCAGGAAATAGATCATCGCCTTGCCGGCGACGCGGCCGACCTTCTGCAAGTCGGAAACGCCGGCGATACCGGTCGCCACCGTCAGGAAGATCACCGGCGCGATCACCATCTTCACCAGCTTGATGAAGGCATCGCCGAACGGCTTCATCGCCTCGCCGGTTTCCGGATAGAAATGGCCGAGCAGCACGCCTGCGGCGATCGCCGCCAGCACCTGCACATAAAGATGCCGGTATAAGGGAAGTTTGCCGCGCGGCTCGGCGGCAGCGATTGCTGTCTGCATGACGTCCTCCATGGCGCCCCGATCGAAAGCTCGACTCCCCGGGGCAGTTGTTTTGACCAGCAGCCTCGCGACTGCTGAATTCGTGTTTGCAACAGCCGTGCCAGATACGCAGAAGACTTCTTCGTCATTGATTTTGTTGAGCATTCGCAAACGTCCGCACTGCCGGACGCATGGTCAAGTGCGACTCTCCGCATAGGTCGAATTGTGTTTTGTGCGAGTTCATGCACAAATGGGCGATGCTGCAACGCCCCGCCGGTGCCTTGTCTTCGACGCCCGAGCAACTCGCCAGGCGGGCGCGCCGAGCCTGGCTGCTGTTTGCGGCCGTCGCCCTGCTGATCGTCACGGCAGCGCTCTACGGCGCCGGCCTCTACGGCCGCAAGGCCGAGGTCGAGACCCTGGCGGCGCAGGGGCGTACCGACGCCAATCTGAAGGTTGCGCTGCTGCGCGCCGTGCTCGAAAGCCCGCGCGCCCTGCCCCTGCTTTTGTCCGCAGACCAGCAAGTGCGTGACGCGCTGTCGCAGAAAAATGCCGCGGCAATCGATGTGCTGAACCGCAAGCTCGAGGGGCTGGTCTCCGGCACCAAGGCGTCGGTACTCTATGTCATCGGCAC
>NZ_SUEG01000055.1:32595-33719 GCF_005063415.1 Mesorhizobium sp. | reverse complement strand
CGGCAGGCCCTTGCCGGTCAGCGCCGACAGCGCCGCCGGCGCGCCGGGGGTGACGGCGAGCACGGCATTACCGGCGGCCAGCGCCTGGATCGTCTGCGCGAGCAGCGTATCGGCGTCCGGGCCGAGGCACAGCACGCGCCCGCGCGGCGACAGCGACAGCGTGTTGGCCTCGCCGGTCGGCCCGGGCAGGTCGACCTGGCCGAAATCGATGCCGGCGGCGGCACCGATGGCCGCGGCACCCTTGCCGCGCAGATGTTTCCTCAGGATGGCGATGCGGTCCGGACGCGTCGACCAGCCGCCAAGCGCCGGGTCCGGCAGATTATCGGCGAGCTCGGTCGCCGTCACCTTGCGGCCTTCGGCAAGATGGGTGCCGGCCTCAGGCCCCTTGCGGAAGCGCCGGAGATAATGTGGCCC
Source organism: Mesorhizobium sp. (assembly GCF_005063415.1). Lineage (GTDB taxonomy): Bacteria > Pseudomonadota > Alphaproteobacteria > Rhizobiales > Rhizobiaceae > Mesorhizobium. The sequence goes on along the minus strand of NZ_SUEG01000055.1, from coordinate 33,305 downwards.
GCCGGCCTTTGGCCCGGTGCCGGAAAGCCCCTCGCCGCCGAACGGCTGCGCCCCGACGACGGCGCCGATCTGGTTGCGGTTGACGTAGATGTTGCCGGCATGGATGCCGTCGACGAAATGCTGGGCGCGGCCTTCGATGCGGGTGTGCAGGCCGAAGGTCAGGCCGTAGCCCTTGCGGTTGATCGCGGCGATCACCGCATCGATCTCGTCGGCATCGAAGGTGGCGACATGCAGCACCGGCCCGAACACCTCGCGCTCCAGCTCCTCGATGCCCTTGACCCGAAAGACGTGCGGCGCGACGAAGCGGCCGTCCTTCGGCGCTTCGAGCTTGGCGATCAGCCGGCCCTGCAGGCCCATTTTCGTGCAATAGTCGCGGATCGACGCTTGTGCCTCGTCGTCGATGACCGGGCCGACATCGGTCGATATCCGCCAGGGGTCGCCGAGGCTGAGCGCTTCCATCGCGCCCTTCAGCATCTCAAGCATCTTCTTCTCGACGTCCTTCTGCACGTAGAGAATGCGCAGCGCCGAGCAGCGCTGGCCGGCACTCTGGAAGGCGGAGGCCAGGATGTCGCGCACCGCCTGTTCGGGAAGTGCTGTGGAATCGACGATCATGGCGTTCAGGCCGCCGGTCTCGGCGATCAGCATGGCGTCGGGAGCGGCGGTCTCGGCGAGTTGCTTTTCGATCAGCTTGGCGACCTCGGTCGAGCCGG
>NZ_SUEG01000055.1:28352-32585 GCF_005063415.1 Mesorhizobium sp. | reverse complement strand
GCAGACGCCGGCAATGCGCGGGTCGGCCGTCAGCGGGCCGCCGACCGAGGGGCCGTCGCCCGGCAGAAGCTGGATGACGTCTTCCGGCACGCCGGCCTCGCGCAGCAGCTGGACAGCGCGGAAAGCGATCAGCGGCGTCTGCTCGGCCGGTTTGGCGATGACGGAATTACCGGTGACGAGCGCTGCTGCGATCTGGCCGGTGAAGATGGCGAGCGGAAAATTCCACGGCGAGATGCAAGCGATGACGCCGCGCGCCTCCGTTCCAGCTTCGGCATTGGCCGCCTCGGCAGCATAGTAGCGCAGGAAATCGACCGCCTCACGCACCTCGGCGACGCCGTCGGCCAATGACTTGCCGGCCTCGCGGGCGGCCAGCGCGAAGAACTCGACGGCGTTCGCCTCATAGAGGTCGGCGGCGCGGTTGAGGATGGCGGCGCGCTCGGCGACCGGGCGTCTTGCCCATGCCGGTTGTGCCTCGACGGCGATGCGCACGGCGGTCTCGACCTGCTTGGCGCCGGCCTCGCTGACCGTGCCGACCACTTCTGAAGGTTTTGCCGGATTGACGACCGGACGCTGCTTGCCATAGCCGGCAGCGCGGCTGACCGGCTTGGCGTGCCAGCGCTCCGGCCCGGAGAACTCGGCCCTGGCCTTGTCGATCGCCGCCAGCGTCAGCGTGTCGGTGATGTCGAAACCCTTGGAATTGCGCCGGCCGGGGCCAAAAATCGCCGACGGCGGCACGATCGCCGGATTGGCGGCGGGGCCTTGTTTCTCCACCGTTTCGAGCGGGTCGCGGGCGATGTCCTCGGGCTCGACCTCCTCGTCGGTGAGCTGGTGGACAAACGAGGAGTTGGCGCCGTTCTCCAGCAGCCGGCGGACCAGATAGGCGAGCAGGTCGGAATGGGCGCCGACTGGCGCATAGATGCGGCAGCGCGTGCCTTCGGCCTTGCGCACCGTCTCGTGCAGTGCTTCGCCCATGCCGTGCAGCCGCTGGAACTCGAATGTGTCGCGGTCCGTCGTCATCGACAGGATGGCGGCGACGGTGTGGGCGTTGTGGGTGGCGAATTGCGGATAGATGCGATCGGTCATTGCCAACAGCTTCTTCGCGCAGGCCAGGTAGGAGACGTCGGTGTTGGCCTTGCGGGTAAAAACCGGATAGCCGTCGAGCCCGAGCGTCTGCGCCCGCTTGATTTCGGTGTCCCAATAGGCGCCCTTGACCAGCCGCACCATGATGCTGCGGTCGTATTTCCTCGCCAGCGCGTAGAGCCAGTCGATGACGAAGGCGGCGCGCGGGCCATAGGCCTGCACGACGACGCCAAAACCGTTCCAGCCGGCAAGCTCCGGCTCCGCCAGCACCCGCTCGATGACGTCGAGCGACAGCTCGAGGCGGTCGGCTTCCTCGGCGTCGATGTTGAGGCCCATGCCCGAATGGCGCGCCGCCAGCGCCAGCGACAACAGCCGCTCGGCCATGACGGGCAGCATCTTTTCCTTCTGCGTCACTTCATAGCGCGGATGCAGCGCCGACAGTTTTACCGAGATGCCGTGATTCTGGCGGATGTCGGGGCCGTTGGCGCCGGCATCGAGGGAGGAGATGGCGTCGGCATAGGCTTTGAGGTAGCGCAGCGCGTCGGCCTCGGTGCGGGCCGCCTCGCCCAGCATGTCGAAGGAATAGAGATAGCCCTTCTGCGTCATCGGCCGGCCGCGCCTGACCGCCTCGGCAATGGTGCGGCCGAGCACGAACTGCTCGCCCATCTCGCGCATCGCCGCCGCCACCGCCTTGCGGATGACCGGCTCGCCCAGCCGGCGCACCATGGCGCGCAGCGTGCCTTCGATGCCGCCCTCGCCCTCGTCGAGCACGCGACCGGTCAGCATCAGCGCCCAGGTCGACGCATTGATGAAGATCGAGCTCGAGCCGCCCGAATGCGCCGACCAGTCGTGCGGCGCGATCTTGTCGGCGATGAGGTCGTCCATCGTCTCGGTGTCGGGCACGCGCAGCAGCGCCTCGGCCAGGCACATCAGCGCCACGCCCTCCTTGGTCGAGAGGCCATAGGCGGACAGGAAGACCTCCATCAGCCGCGGATCAGACGAGCCGCGCACCGCGCGCACCAGATCGGCGGCACGGGCCGAAATCGCCTTGCGGTCTTGCACGGACAGCCCGGCCGCCTCGGCCAGCCGCTTCACCGCCTGATCTTCGTCGGGCAAATAATTGGCACGGATCTGCTGGCGGATGGTGTCGAGCGCTGGCATGGCGGTCCTGTGGAGCGAGCATAAGGGAGCGGGCCGGCGGTCACCGGACCGAACGGCGCAAGCTAACATAAGTAGGGATTCCAGTCGGTCCAAAGAAGTCGACAGAACAGATCGATCGATCTATCATTAGGACTGATCACCTCCAATTCGACCAGGAATCCGATGGCAGAAGACCAATTGGACCGGATCGACAGGAACATCCTGTCGGCTCTGGGCAGCAATGGCCGGCTTTCCATGTCGGAACTGGCGGCGAAAGTCGGCCTGTCGAAGACACCGGTGCAGGCACGAGTCAAACGGCTGGAGAAGGACGGCTTCATCAGGGGCTACCAGGCGATCATCGACCGTGAGCGCATGGGCGAAGGCCATGTCGCCTTCGTCCAGGTGAAACTGTCCGACACCCGCTCGGCCGCGCTCGACGCCTTCAACCGCGCCGTGCAGGCGGTGCCGGAGATCGAGCAGTGCCACATGATGGCGTCGAGCTTCGACTATCTGCTGAAGGTCCGCACCACCGACATCGCCGCCTACCGCCGCGTCCTCGGCGAGCGTATCTCTGCCCTGCCGCACGTAGCCCAGACCTCGACGTTTGTCGCGATGGAGACGGTGAAGGATCGATAGGCGCTCACCGAGCTCGTCAGCTCATCCGGCTCGTTCAAGACGCTCCTGAAATTGGTCCTCGATCGCCTTCAGGAAATGGTCGGACGTCGATGTCCATCCAAAGAGTATCTGCACGAGCGTAATCGAGGCGTCATGGTTGCTCCGTGGGGCGTCCAATGCGATCGGTTCGCTCGTACAATCCGTCAGCAGGATGCAGCGATAGTCCCTGAAGAAGGCATCCCGAATTGTCGACTCCACACACACGCTCGTCGTGCACCCAGTCACGATGAGCTGTTTGATACCTGCGGCCTTCAGAACAGCATCGAGTTCGGTCTCGTAGAAGCCGCTGAACCGGGTTTTGTAGAGGACAACATCCCCCGCCTCCGGCATTAGGTCGTTGACGATGTCTGTTCCCCAGGTGTCGCGGATCAGAATCCGGCTCTCGCGGCCATCCGGCGCTGTCATTTTCTCACCGACCCCAAAGATCTGGAGATGTCGGAGACGATTGGGGGCATCCGATGTCCCGAGATCCGAAAGGTCGGAATGATACCCCATCTTCAGGTAGATGACGGGCAGTCTCAACTTGCGAGCGGCCGCTGTTACGGTTGCAGTAGGGCCGACAGCCTTTTGAATCCCGGAGATATCGATGCCGGCTCTGTCGAACATCCCGCCTTTCGAGCCGAAGTCATTCTGCATGTCCACGACGAGAACTGCAGTCTTGGCGGGGTCAATTGAAACAGGTTGAGGTTTTGCGTCGATGACAAGTGGCTGCATTTTTATCCTCCCACAGCCTGAGGTATCGCACTTTGCGCCTTTGTTATCATGAGCAGCGACCCTGCATCGTGTCAACGTTGCTTGGCGGCCCAAGACGATGGTCCGCTCTTGTCGCAGACTAACCCGGCCTCACTCCGCCAGCGTCTTCAGAAACGCCACCAGCGCCGCGCGCTCGCGATCCGAAAGCTGCAGCGGGTGTATCTCGGATGTGCCCTCGACGCTTGCCGGCGCCTTGGAATAATGCGCCACCACCTCGTCGAGCAAGGAAAACTGCCCGGCATGCATGTAGGGCGGCCGGGTGGCGGCACCGCGCAGCGACGGCGTCTTGTAGGCGCGGACGAGTTCCGGCCCGGTCTTGACCATGAAGCGCAACTCGCGGCAGGCGGCGGCATCACCGTCGCGAAAGGCGCCGAAACAGTTGAACGGATCGGCCTCGACTTGGCGCACCGCGTCGACGCGGCCGCGATCTGGCGGCAGGCCGGCGACCGGCGGCACGCCGGTGTTGTGGAAGCTGCCGTCGGTAAAGCGCGGGCCATTGTGGCAGGTCACGCAATTGGCCTTGCCGATGAACAGCTTCAGGCCGAGGATTTCCTCCGGCGAAAAGGCGGCGTCGCCTTTCGGCTC
>NZ_SUEG01000055.1:0-28342 GCF_005063415.1 Mesorhizobium sp. | reverse complement strand
GGCCAGATCGGTGGCAAAGCGGTCGAAGCGTGTCTGCGGCGGCGCGATCGAGCGCTCGAAGGCGGCGATCGCCTTGCCGATATTGGCAAAGACGCGGTTGACCTCCTCGGCTTGGCTGGCGGGCATGGCGTTCCATGCCGCCTTCTCGGCATCGGTGCCGAGCGGGCTGGCATTGGCCGGCACGCTCGAAAGGTCAGGCAACGGCCCGAAGATGCGCTCATAGCGCTCGCCGAAGCGGGCCTTGATGTAATGCGCGAAGGCGGCGCGGTTGCCGGCCTGCTCCAGTGGATTTTCGAGCGGTGTCAGCGCTTGTGCCCACAGGCTGTCGCGCCGCCCGTCCCAGAAGAACCAGGGATCATGCGCGACGCCGGCCAACGGCATGGTACGCCGGTTGGTGCGGCCGACGCCGACCGCTTGCGGCAGGTCGTCCTGGAACTGGCGGTCGATCTTGTGGCAGGTCGAGCATGATACCGTGCCGCCGCCGCTCATCCCGGTGTCGAAAAACAGCGTCGAGCCGAGTGCCGCGGCGGCCGGCACGTCAGCAAAGCGGTTGGTGGTGTCGGGCTTCAGCGGCGGCAGCTTGGACAGTGCCAGCGAGGCGATGGTCTGCTTTTCGGCATCGGAAAACTCCGGTCTGCTGCAGCCGGCGAGCACGGCCACCATCACCAACGCGAGAAGGCTGGAAAACCGGCTCATCAGTGCCTCACAGCACCACGTTGAAGACGACAGTGTCCGAACCGGCCGCAGCGGAAATGGCAAAATGCAACTGCCACCACCCGCTCATCGTGAATTTGACGCCGTCGATGCGATAGCGCCCCGCGCCGAGGTAATCGGTCGCCTGCGGGCTGGTTGGCAGGCCGTGCTTGTGCTGCGGCATGCCGCCGGAAATCGTTATCGCAGCACCTTCCACCGGCGCACCCTCGACGGTTTTCAGCGTCAGCAGCCAGGATTCCAGTTCGCCCTGCAGGATGACACCTTTCTCCGGCTCGAAAGTCGCCACGAACAGCTTGTTCGCCGTCGTCTTGGAACGGCCTACGTCCGAGCTTGGTTGCGGTGCATGCGGCGCCGTCAGATAGACGACGGCCAGCACGCCAGCGAGCAAGGCAGCCAGGCCGAGGCCTCCAAGAAGATAACGCCATAACGATGCCAAACCCATTCCTGTTCTGCGGATAACGTTTCGCTGGGCTGATCGCGTCCCACGCCCCTGTGGGAAATCGCGCCCAGTGCAAGAATCCGCCGTCGCCAAGCATGGCGCTGCCGGCAGCAAAAAGCTACAGCACCGCAATTGCACGGATGGAGGAGTACTTCATGGCAGGAAACGGCATCGCCTCGATCGGCGAGTGCATGCTCGAGCTTTCGGGCCAGGTCGGGCCGAACTGGCGCATGGGCTTTGCCGGCGACACGTTCAACACTTTGTGGGCGCTGCATGCCTTGAGCGGCGAGCGGCCGGCGACCTATGTGTCGGCCTTCGGCGACGACCCGTTCTCACGCGACCAGATCAAATTCCTGGCCGAAAACGGCATCGGCGTCGGCGACAGCCCGGTGATAGCGGGCGCCCGCCCCGGCCTCTATGCGATCACGCTGACCGGCGCCGAACGTTCTTTCACCTATTGGCGGGCCGATGCGGCCGCAAGGCAGCTGGCCTCGGACCCGGCCGCTTTGCAGAAAAGCCTTGAAAACCAGGCGCTTGTCTATTTTTCCGGCATCACTTTGGCAATCCTCGACGAGGATGCATGCAAGGTGCTGCTGACGGCCGTGGCCAAGGCGCGCGCGGCCGGCTCGCTGATTGCCTTCGATCCCAATTACAGGCCGCGGCTGTGGCGCCGGCGCGAGGAAGCGCAGGCCGCGATGCTCGAGGCGCTCGCCGTCGCCGACATCGCGCTGCCCACCTTTCCCGACGAGCAGATGTTGTTTGGTGATATGACACCGCAGGAAAGCGCCGAACGGCTGCGAAAGCTGGTCGGCGAAGTCGTCGTCAAGAACGGCGAGGAACCGGCGCTGATCGCGCAAAGCGGAACCTTGCAATCGGTGCCGGCGGTACACGTGGCCAACCCGGTCGACACCACCGGCGCCGGCGACTCCTTCAACGGCGCCTACCTAGCCGCCCGCCTTGCCGGCCATGCGCCGACTGAGGCGGTGCAGCGCGCCCATCGCGTCGCCGCCGCCGTCGTGCAGGTGCGCGGCGCGCTGGCGCCGTTCGAGACGCTGAGGGCAGCGTTCGAAGGACTTGCTATCTGACCTTGATGACGACCTTGCCCTTGGCGCGTCCTGTTTCGACATAGGCCAGAGCGTCATTGGTCGCTTCGAATGGAAAGACCCGATCCACAACCGGGCGGATCGCGCCGGCTTCGATGAGAGCGGTGATTTTGCTCAGCTGATCGCCCTGCGCCCACATGAAAAGGAACGAAAACTGCACACCACGGCGCTTGGCTTTGGCCCGAATTCCGCGGCTGAGTAGGCGCAGCACCAGCCTCAGCATCAAATTCAGTCCCTTTTCCCTGCCAAATTCGGGATCCGGTGGACCGGAGATGGAGATGAGCTTGCCACCCGGTTTCAGCACGCTCAGGGATTTTTCGAGTGTCTTGGCGTCCTGGCTGTTCAAGACGACATCGTAGCCCGACAGAACTTTCTCGAATTCGTCTTTCCTGTAGTCGACAACGACATCGGCGCCGAGACTTTTGACCAGATCGGCACTCGCTGCGCTCGCTGTTGTCGCAACGGTCGCGCCGAGGTGCTTGGCCAACTGAATGGCGAATGTTCCGACGCCGCCGGAACCCGCCTGAATGAAGACCTTCTGTCCCTTCTTCAGGTTTGCCCGTTCGATGAGCGTCTGCCAGGCGGTGAGACCGACCAGGGGAATCGACGCCGCCTCTTCCATACTGAGATTCGCAGGCTTCAAGGCTATGTCGGCCTCATTCACGGCAATGAATTCGGCGAATGTCCCAATCCGGCCATCGCGCGGCCGCGCATAGACCTCGTCGCCGGCTTTGAACTTGCTGACTTTCGATCCCACGCGGATAACCTTCCCAGCCACGTCGTGGCCCAGGATGAAGGGCCGGCGATAGGGCAGGATGAGCTTGAATTCTCCGGTTCTGATCTTGGAATCGAGCAGGTTCACCCCTGCGGCATGGACCTCGACCAGAACATCGCTGTCCTGGAGCTCCGGCTCCGGCATTTCGGCCAGCCGCAGAATGCCCTTTTTATTATATTTATCGACAACGAATGCCTTCATGGCAGTTACTTTGTAAGAATGTCTGTTGGTGTTCGGGACGAAACAAGCCGAACGTTTTCAGCTGCATAGCCGCCCTGCGGCAAGGCCTCAGCCTCGAGGAAGGACAGGGCTTTCGGGACAAAATCGGCGTAGTTCTGAAATACCCCGCCATGCCCGGCATCCGGATAGATAACCAGATGCGCCCCAGGGATACGCCCGGCGAGATCGTAGGTATTGCTGCTCGGCACCATCCTGTCCTGGTCGCCATTCGCAACCAAAGTGGGAATGCGGATGGTGCTCAGGTCTTGTGGCGCCTGGAGTCCGTAGGCCTTGATCGCCTTGAGTTGCGCGCCGAACGCGCTCAGCGATACCGCTTTGTCCCGGTTATTCCGGCGCTCCTTTAGCCGTCCCAGAAATGCGTTTGCGGCGCGGCGGCCATTCGGCGTTCTTGTGAAGAAGAGATAGTATTTCGGATCCCGCAAAGTCAGTGCGCCCCTGATCATGTCCACGATCGTCAGCGGCGTCACCTTGTCGATGCCTTGCCCACCGGCCGGCCCGGTGCCAGCCAGGATGAGTTTGCGCACAAGCTTGGGCTCGGTCAGCACAATTTCTTGCGCCACGAAGCCGCCGAGTGAAAAGCCGAAGAGATCGACTTCTTCGAACCCCAGCGCCCGGATAAAGGCGATTGCATCCCTGGCCATGCCGGAAATGGTCGACGGAGTCTTGCCCCCCGAAGCACCGATGCCGCGATTGTCGAAGGCAATCACCCGCCGGGTCGCAGCGAGGCCATCGACAATGCGCGGATCAAAATTGTCCAGCTGAGCAGCCAGATGGTTGAGCAGGATCACCGGCACGCCCGTCCTGGGCCCGAGTTCCCTGTAGGCAAAGGCAGTACCGCCGACATCGACCGAGCGCGTTGGCGCGTCCTGGAACAATGCCGGTGAACGCGGCGACCGATTGGATGTATGTGTCATGCTTGGCGCCTCCGTTCGTAGGGCCTGGCCAAATGTGTCGTTGTTGCTGGTCGCATGTGCGTGAAATCCTCTGGCTCGCTGTCGTTCAGACCGGCAACCGGAACTGCTTGCGCAGGCTCTTGTCGAAAATCCCCGCGGGGGCAAAGCGGCGCAGCAGGCTGACCTGGCGCGCTGCCTTGCCAGCGGTATAGCGCTGTCGCGGACGGGCATCGGTCGCTGCCTTGACAACCACATCCGCCACCACTTCCGGCCGATCGGCCTTGGGCATCACATCGCCCAGCAGCGCCTTGAGCCCGGCTCGAGCTCGATCGTATTCCTTCAACAGCGAATCCGGCTCGATGCCGTTCTGGTCGAAGACGGTGCGGACGAATGCCGGCTCGATGACGGAAACGCGGACGTTGAAGGCGCGCACCTCGTGGTCGAGCGATTCCGAATAGCCCTCGAGCGCGTGCTTGACTGCCGAGTAATGAGCTGAGTATGGCGCGGGTACCAGTCCCAGAATCGAGCCGATATTGATGATGCGCCCTTCGCCGCGCCGCCTCATCGACGGCAACACCGCATTGGTCATCCGCATGACGCCGAACAGATTGACGTCGAACAGGGCTTGTACCTGTGCGACCGAGGATTCCTCGGCGCCGCCTAGCAGACCGACACCGGCATTGTTGACCAGGAGGTCGATCCGGCCGGTCTGCGCGAGCACGGTGGCAACGAGCGCATTGACGGCCGCATCATCGGTCACGTCGCATGCCAGCATGGTCACTCCATTCGGGCCATTACTGGTCTTGCGGCGACTTGTCCCGAAGACAGTGAATCCCGCCCGCGCCAGGGCCTCGGCGCTGGCGCGGCCGATACCGGAGGAGGCTCCGGTCACGATTGCGGTTTTTTCAGAATTCCCATTCATTTTTGATGTTCCAGCTTCGAGAGGTCTAGCTTATTTCCACGAATTGAATTATGGTCGTAATATCAGATTATAAGCATAATGCAATAGCAGGACAGGAAAGAAACACCATGCGCTACGAAAAGGGCCGAAAAGACGCGTCACGCAGCCGGATCATGGAGGTCGCCGCCGAACGTTTTCGATCTGACGGCATCGCGGCGTCCGGGCTGGCAACCATCATGAGCGACGCCGGGCTGACGAACGGCGCCTTCTATCCGCACTTCCAGTCCAAGGCGGAGCTCGTCCGTGAGAGCGTGGCGGCGGCCTTGGACGCGCAGTCGCATCAAGTGCAGGAAGCGTTGGCCGCCGGCGGCCCGGAAATGGCCATAGAGACGTATCTATCGGCCGAGCACCGGGACAATCCTGGAAAGGGCTGCGCTTCGGCCGCGTTGTTGCCGGAAATAGCGCGGCAGCCGCCTGAAACGCGGGCCCTCTACGCCGAGCGCGTTCAATCCCTGGTGCGCCAGATAGCCGAAGCTCTGCCGCAGACCAATGATCCCGAGGGCGCTGCGTTGGGCATGTTTGCAACGCTCATCGGCGCGCTTCAACTCGCGCGCGCCGTGCAAGGAACGGAATTGTCGGATCGCATCCTGGCGGCGGGAGCAGCTGCCGCAAAGGCGCTGATCCGGCCGGTTCAAGACGAGGTGGCCTCCTGAGGGCAGTCCGGACTATTCGGCCGGCTCGAAACTGCCTTGCACCAAGACTGTCTCCACCGGCCCAAGCGGGTTAATGATCCGACTCTCCAGGACTTCGATAAGTTTGCGTCCAACACCCGCCATATCCACGGAATGAACTCCGATCTTTGCCGGCAGGAAGCGTGCCAGCCGCGTGCTGTCACGGGTGACGATGTGAACGTCGTGGCCTGGTGTAAGACCCCGCTTGCCGAGAGCGTGCAACGCTCCCAGAAGGCCCAGTTCGTTGGCGCACGCCAGGCCCGTCGGCGGATCTGACGACGCCAGCAAGCGATCGAACCAGCCCGCGCTCGATTCCATGGTGAACATGCCATGACCGATCAGCGATTGGTCGATCGGAATACCGGCTTCGGCCATTGCCCTTCCATACCCGGAAAGACGCATGGCACTCGCCTGGTCCTCCGGAACGAGAAGTTGCAGCGCAATGCGTCGACAGCCCATATCCATGAGCCGCCGGGTCGCCTCGTAGGCAATCTGTTCATTGTCGACATCGACATAAGGATACGCGATATCCAGGTCGGTTCTTCCAAACGCGACGAATGGCATGCGTTTATCCAGCAGCAGCTTGACGCGGGGATCAGCCGAAACCAGGCGCGTGATGATCAGGCCGTCTGCGCTACGCGCCTGAAGCTGCCGCTGTACACTCTCGACGGGATCGTCGTCGGGCGTGGTGGAATAGATGGACAGACTATAACCGGCTTGCCGCGCCGCCAGCGTCATGCCTTCGATCAAAGGAAGCTTCAACAGATCGGACAGATGGTCTCGTGTCTCCATCGGGAGTACGGCCGTCAGCGTCTGCGTTCGACCGGTCTTGAGCGCGCGACCATGATGATTTGGTAAATAGCCGACCCGCTTCGCCGCCTCCTTGACGCGGGCTATGGTCGAGGGCTGCACTTCCGGTCCATCCTTCAGAGCGCGGGATACCGTGGTCACCGAGAGGGAAAGTTCCGCGGCGATCTGCTTCAGATTGGCCATTGTTCGCCCGACTTCATTTGCGAAAGCGCCGGCTGATTGCTGACTGCCATAACGTTACCGAATTCGACATCCCGGTCAATCCAAACTCCCATAGGAAGCAGCTTGACTCTAGCCTATTCAGGTGCAATCGTAACGTTACGATTACAAAATAATGGCTCTTTCAAGCGATATTCCATAAAAGTTGGGGAGGAGAACCTATGTCCTGGCTACGCATTTCCTTAACAGCATTCGCAATCTCGGCTGCCCTGCCCGTGCATGCGCAGACGGTCACCATCACGACCGCAGGTGGCGATTATGGCAACGCCATGAAGGAAGCCATGTGGGGCCCTGCTGCAAAAGAGCTTGGCTATGATGTCCGCGAGGAGACCCTAAGCGACGGCTTGGCCGCCCTGAAGATGCAGGTCACCTCGGGTGCGGTCACGACCGACGTCATTCACCTGGGCTCACCGGAAGGTGCCCAGGCGGCCGCACAATCGCTGCTGGAGCCGCTCGACTACAAGATCATCGATCCGAAATCCGTGCCGGAGGGTGCGAAATCCGACTACTGCTATCCGTTCGACTCCTATGGCACCGTCATGTCGTGGAACACCAAGACCTATGGCCAGAACCCGCCGAAGACGTGGGCGGAATTCTGGAATGTTGCCAAATTTTCTGGCCGTCGCGCGTTGCGCGCCAATGCGCAAGATTCGATCGAGATCGCGCTTCTCTCCGATGGCGTGGCACCGGCGGACGTCTATTCCGTGCTCAGCGCGCCGGAAGGGCTAGAGCGCGCCATCAAGCGGCTTGAAGCGATCAAACCAGATGTCGCCGTGTGGTGGACCTCGGGCGCCCAGTCCGCGCAGTTGCTGAAAGATGGCGAGGCGGATTTGGTCATTACCTGGAACGGACGCGCCCAAACCGTGAAAGCAGATGGCGGCGCGGCTGACTACACGTTCAAGGGTTCGGTCATCGGCACGGACTGCCTTGGGGTGCCGAAGGGAGCGCCGAACAAGGAAGCCGCGATGAAGCTCATCGCAGCGATGACGCAGCCTGCGCGGGTTGCGAAGCTGACCGATTTCATTGCCTACGGCCCAGTCAATCCTGCGGCATATGAGGGTGGTCTTATTCCCGAGGACCGTCTGAAGACCCTTGCGACCGCGCCTGAAAATGCTGGCACTTCGGTGTTTTCCAATTCAGAATGGTGGGTCAAGAATGGCGAGGCTGCCCAAAGAGCCTTCGATGAAATGATGGCCCGCTGACTTTCAGCTCTGACGCATGTCGCGCAAAAATGTGCAGCGCGCGACAACGACATGCATGAAAACAAGAACCTGAAGCGCGTCGCGTGAGGCCGGTCGAACGCGACGCGCTTCAAGGCTGGAGCACATGATGAAGTCGCTCGCGATCACCATCGAAAGCGTGCACAAGGCTTATGGGTCCTACGTCGCACTGGATGATGTTTCGCTCGACATTCAGGCTGGCGAATTCCTCACGCTGCTAGGGCCATCGGGATCGGGCAAGACCACGTTACTCATGGCTCTGGCCGGGTTTGTCCGGCCGGATTCCGGTAAACTTTTCTTGGGCGATCGAGACATCACCCGCCTGCCGCCCAACAAACGAGACATCGGCATAGTATTCCAGAATTACGCCTTGTTTCCGCACATGAATGTCCTGGCGAATGTCGCGTATCCGCTGGTGCTGCGCAAGGTACCGAGAGCGGAGGCACGTCAGCGGGCGCTTGATACTTTGGCCCGCGTGAAGCTGGATGGTCTGGCGGAGCGCAACGTTGCCGCACTATCCGGCGGCCAACGTCAACGGGTGGCATTGGCGCGGGCTATCGTCTTCGAACCGCGCGTGATGTTGATGGACGAGCCGCTGTCGGCACTCGACAAGAACCTGCGCGAGACCATGCAGTATGAGATCCGGCGTCTGCATGATCATCTACGGATCACCACAATCTATGTAACCCACGACCAGCGCGAAGCGCTGATTATGTCTGACCGGATTGCGGTGATGAATTCTGGCCGCATCCAGCAGATAGATACGCCGCAGCGGATTTATGATCGTCCATCGACCCGCTTCGTCGCGGAGTTCATGGGCGAGGCCAACATTGTGGCCCCGGGCTCAGCGCGCAGAATCGATAGCGCCGAAGCATCACGCGAAACACTGATGATCCGTGCCGAAAGTTTCCATCTTGATGCGAAGCTCGTCGGGGGAGACGGAGTGGCTCTCGAAGGAATACTGCGCGCCAAAGCGTTCCGCGGCGAGAACTGGCTTTTGACGCTGGCGCTTGACGGTGGGCAAGAGGTTCTTGTCTGCATTCCGGCAGCGCTGGCCGGCGGCTGCGCCGAGCTTGCCGCCGGTCAGCGGATGACCGCATATGCCCCAGCAGCGAAGGTTCACGCGATACCGGGAGCGATGGCGTGACCGTCGTCCGGGATCCGGCGCTCGCGGCGGATGCGCGGCGCGAGCGGCGGTTTTTTCTTTCACTTTCGCTCCCGGCGCTGTTCATCGTTGGGCTGGCGGCGATACTGCCCATCCTTTGGATCATCCGGCAATCCTTCCTGACCACCGCGGGTGAGTACACCGTCGGCAATTACCAGAAGGTCCTTTCGAGCGGACTGACGTGGTCGGCGCTCGTCACGACCCTCGAACTATCCTTGGGTACGCTGGCGGCCTGCATTCTTCTCGGCACCCCTCTGGCGCTGGCGCTGGCCAGCGTCAGACCAAGGCTGGCCAACGTGCTCATGGCGTTCGTCATGCTGCCGCTGTGGACCTCTATTCTGGTGCGTACCTATGGTTGGCTCGTGCTCTTGCGGCGTGATGGCCTGATCAACGCGGCTTTGACCGGTTCAGGCCTGACGGCGGAGCCATTGCCGCTGGTCTACAACTTCACGGGAACGCTCATCGGCATGGTGCACTACATGCTGCCACTTTTTCTGCTGCCTGTTTATGCTGCGATGCGCGATATCGACCCAAATCTCATTCGCGCGGCAGCGAGCATGGGAGCCACTCTCAGGCAGGTCATCCGCACAGTCATTATGCCGCTTTCGGCGGGCGGCATCTTCTCGGGTTCGATCATCGTCCTCATCTACGCCATAGGTTTTTTCATCACGCCGGCGGTGCTTGGCGGCGGTAAGGTAAATCCTCTCTCTACCCGGATCGAGCGTACACTATCGACCTTTCAGGACTGGGGGTCGGCGAGCGTCCTGGGCATTCTGCTCCTCGTTCTTATGGCGCTGATCGGTGTGATGTTGCTGGCGGCGCGCCGCCTGGTGGCCCAGAACACCGTGGAAGCCTCCCATGCTTGAAGCCTATCCGCAAAACAGGCTCGCCCGCATTTTGCTCTGGAGCTTTGCCGCTCTCGTCATGGCATTTCTCATGCTGCCGACGCTCGTGGTGGTGCCGCTTTCCTTTTCGGCGTCGAATCTCCTCGAGTTTCCGCCGCACGCCTACTCGTTGCGCTGGTACGAGAACTTCTTCGGCTCGGCAACGTGGATGGCCGCGCTCAGAACGAGTTTGGTCCTTGGGACGTTGACGGCGTTGATCGCGGTGCCTTTTGCGCTGCTCGCCTGCATTTCGATGAATCGGCTGGGCGGAAAGACCTCTGCGGCCATCCAGAGCGTCCTTCTGACCCCCTCGATCACCCCAGGAATCCTGCTTGCGATCGGTCTCTTCTTTGTGTTGGCCGCACAACATCTGATCGGAACGCTATTCGGTGTGCTGGTCGGACATGTGGTACTGGCCGTTCCGGTCGCCTGCATTGTGTTGCTACCCGCTCTCGCCCGCTTTGACTGGAACCAGGTTCAGGCGGCGCGCAGCCTCGGTGCAAACTGGGCCAGGGCCATTGGCGAAATAATCGTTCCGCAACTTCGGATCAGCTTGCTGTCGGCGACATTGATGGCGTTCCTGACTTCGCTCGACGAGTCTGTGATTTCGATCTTCGTCGCAAGCGGTCGCAACAGCACAATGCCGAAGCTTATGTTCCTGTCGCTGCGCGATCAGATCGATCCGACCATTGCGGCGATCTCGACATTGTGGACCGTCATCGTCGTGGCCGTGGTCCTGATTGTGACCCTTCGGCAAAAATCCTGACCGAGACTGGAAACATGCCCACCAATCACCATCCAGCCGACGATCTGACGGATCATTCGACGGACATCCCTCAGGTAGGGTTGGCCATCATCACCGGGTCGGCAAACTGGGGGCTTGCCTTCCCCGAAGATGTCGAATTCGATGGTGTGCGCACCTTGCGGCGCGACATGAGTTTTGAAACGCCTTTCGGTCGCACCGACAACTGGAAGCTGCTCGAGTTCGATGCGTCGATCACAGCGGAAGGGAGAGCGAAGCGCGCGTTGTGCATGTATTCGCACGGCAATCCCCGCGACCGTATCGACCATTCCTGCCATCGCCGCGCGTTCTGGGTATTGATGCGGGCGGGTGTACGGCAAGTTCTCGCCTGCTCGACTGTGGGCGCCGTCAACAAGGCGATCCAGCCGGGCGACATGGTGGTGGCCGCCGATATCATCGAACTGACGCAGACCCCGTTTTCACTGCTTCCTGACCGCCAGAGCTTTGACTGTTCGGGCAAGCAAATCGTGTGTCCAAGATGTGCGGCGGTTCTGGTTGAAACGGCCCGCCGTCATTGGCCAGCCGAATGCCGCGTTTATGGCGTCGAACAGCAGTTGGTGGCTGCCCATTGTTATGGGCCCCGGCTGACAACGCCAGCAGAAGCCTTGGCATATCGGGGCATGGGGGCGGACGTACTCAACCATTCCATCGCCCCTGAGGCGACCTTGTCGCGCGAGATCGGCGCGTGTTTCGTGCCTTGCGCATTCGTGACGGCGGGCTTCAACGATTATATGGATCGCAATCGCCAGAAATTGCTGCAGGAGGACGTGCTGCCCAGTCTCTCCATGACGGCCTCGCGGGTCGCGCTGGAGACCGCAGCGCGACTTCCCGCTGATCCGGAATGCTCCTGTCACGGCTTGAAGTCGCCCCAGCCGAAAGAACGCTCCAGCCGGTTCTGAGATAACTCTGGCGCGCCGGGTAGCTGAGGCTCTGCCGCCGACCAGGGATCCCGAGGGCGCCGCGCTGGGCATGTTCCCGACGCTCGCGTCGTGCCTCGGCAGGGGCACTCCTGCCCTAAGGCAGCCTGAACCGGTATTCCGTCACGTGATGGTAAATTTGGCCCGGCCACAGCGTGGCTTGCGGGAAATACGGCCGGTTGGGCGCATCCGGCCAGATTTGCGGTTCCAGGCAGAAGCCTGAAAACGCCCTGTACTGGCGTCCGCCCAATCCAGGCGAGGACGGCGCCAGATACTGGCCGGTATAGAGCTGGACGCCCGGCTCGGTGGTCCAGAGTTCCATCTCGACGCCGGAATTCGCGCCTTGCGCCCACGACGCCTGCTTCAGCGGCCCGCGCGTCGAAGCGAGGCAGAAATTCTGGTCATAGGGGAGTTGTTCGCCCTCGGTCTCCATGCGCAGCGGCCGCGCCTGGCGAAAATCGAAGGGAGTGCCGTCGACCGGCTTGACCGTGCCTGTCGGGATCAGATCCGCATCGACCGGCAGATAGGCGCCGGCATTCAGCATCAGCCGGTGGTCGAGAATGTCGCCTGTGCCGCCGTCATCCAGGTTGAAATAGGAATGCTGGGTGAGGTTGCAGAGCGTCGGCTCCTCGCAGGTGGCGGTCAGTTCGACGCTGAGCGTGCCGGGGATCTTCAGCCGGTAGGTGCAGGTCACGTCGAGCGCGCCGGGAAAGCCCATCGTGCCATCCGGGTCATGCAGGGTCAGCGTGACAAAATCCCTGCCATGCAGCGAAACCGCCCAGGCCCGGCGCGAAAAACCTTGCGAACCGCCATGCAGCGTGTGCTTTTCGAGGAAATTTCGCTCGGTCTGGTAGCGTTTGCCGGCAAGCGTGAAGCGGCCGTCGCGGATACGGTTGGCGTAGCGCCCGACGACGGTGCCGAAGAAGGCGGTATCCGTCTCATAGTGCTCGAAACGATCATAGCCGAGCACCAATGGCGCCTCGTGCCCGGCCAGGTGCAGATCCTGGATGATCGCGCCCAGCCCGATGATGTTGGCGGTGAGGCCGCCGCCACGGATGGTGAAGCGGCGGACTTCCTCGCCCGCCTGCGTCGTGCCGAAAACCTCGCCGTCCTTCATAGCCATGCTCGCAAGTTCGTTGCTCGACGCCAGCCTGGCCTTTCCGAAGCGGCCCAGGATCGTTTTCGGTATTACCGCATGAGGCTTCTAGAGACCAAGTCCGCCGATGCAGACATATTTGGTGTCGAGATAATCCTCGATGCCCTGATGGCCGCCTTCCTTGCCGAGGCCCGATTCCTTGACGCCGCCGAACGGCGCCTCAGGGGTGGTGATGAGCCCTTCATTGACGCCGACCATGCCGTATTTGAGCCCTTCCATGACCCGGAAGGCGCGGCCGAGATCGCCGGTGTAGAAATAGCAGGCCAGGCCGAACTCGGTGTCGTTGGCGAGTGCTACAGCCTCTTCCTCGGTCTCGAACTTGAACACCGGCGCTACCGGGCCGAAGATCTCTTCCTTCATGAAGCGCATCTTCGGCGTCGCATTGGCGATCACCGTCGGCTGGAAGAACGACCCGCCGAGCGCGTGGCGCTTGCCGCCGGCGACGACCTTGCCGCCGTTGGCGGTGGCGTCGGCAATCAGCTCCTCGACTTTTTCCACCGCCTTCTCATCAATCAGCGGTCCCTGCTGGACGCCGTCCTCGAGGCCGGAACCGACCTTCAGCCCGTTGCTCGCTGCAGCCAGCTTTTCGACGAACTGGTCATAGATGCCGGCCTGCACCAGGAAGCGGTTGGTGCAGACGCAGGTCTGCCCGGAATTGCGGTACTTGGCGGTGATGGCGCCAGCGACTGCCCGCTCGATATCGGCGTCGTCGAAGACGATGAACGGCGCATTGCCGCCGAGTTCCATCGACACTTTCTTGACGGTCACCGACGACTTCTGGATCAGGATCTTGCCGACCTCGGTCGAGCCGGTGAAGGTGATCTTCTTGACCAGCGGGTTGGCACAGATCTCGTCGCCGATCTCACCGGCGGCGCCGGTCAGGATATTGATCACGCCTTTGGGGAAGCCGACTTCCTCGGCAAGCGCGCCCCAGGCAAGGCCGGAATAAGGCGTCTGCGACGCCGGCTTGACCACGGCGGTACAGCCGGCGGCAAGCGCCGGACCGAGCTTGCGGGCCAGCATCGAGGACGGGAAATTCCATGGCGTAATGGCGGCGATGACGCCGACCGGTTCCTTGGTCACCAGGATACGGCGGTCCGCCCAGGGCGACGGCACGACGTCGCCATAGGTGCGGCGGCCTTCCTCGGCGAACCACAATATGTAGGACGCGGCCGAACCGATCTCGCCCTTCGATTCGAACAGGGACTTGCCCTGCTCGATAGTCAGCAGTTCGGCCAGCACGTCCTGTTTGTCCATCATCGCGTCGTGCAGCTTGCGCAACAGCTTCGAGCGTTCGAGCGCGGTGGTCGTGCGCCATGTCTTGAAGGCAGCGTCGGCGGCTTCGATGGCGCGGCGGGTCTCGGCCTTGCCCGATTTCGGCACGGTGCCGATCTTGAGGCCGGTGGCAGGATTGTTGACGTCGACCGTCTGGCCTGAATCGGCCTGCACCCATTCGCCATTGATGAGATTGGCCTGTCGCATGAAATGGCTGGTTTTCTGAAGCATGATCTCGCCTCCGTTCGGCACCTGGCGGGCCGGTCGCTGATTTCGTGAATGGACGTGCGCGATAGCATCGCTAGAGCCACTGCTCTTAGCCCAGGGCAAGCCCCGCAAGCAATCACAAGATGGCATATAGGGTTTGGGCCAGCCAAAGCGAGAGCGATGCAGCCGGGCTCTTATCCAAAAATATGGACGACCACGGTCAGCCAAAACGCAGTGGTCACGACCGCACAGGCGGTGGCGATGGTCATCTGGTTCGACGCCAGCGCCTGGCCGGTGTTGAACTGCACCGCGATGAGATAGGAATTGATGCCGGACGGCAACGCCGCAACCATGACCGCCACCTTGGCCGTCAATGGCGGCAGGCCGATCAGCCAGACCAGGCCGAGAACCAGCGCCGGCATCAGGAACAGTTTCAGCGCCGACAGCGCCAGCGCCGGCCTTACATTGCCGGAGATGCCGAAACGGCGCAGGCTGAGCCCCATGGCAAACAGCGCCACCGGGGCGGCCGTGCCGGCCAGCGCGTCGCTCAGCCGCGTCGCAAGCACCGGCAGCGGCGCACCGGTGAAGCGCCACGCGAGCCCGGCCAGTATGCCGATGATCAGCGGATTGATGAATACCCTCCTGAGAAAGCTCCTGACGACGCGGAGCGGATGCACAGGCTCGCTGCCGCCGCGGCCGAACATCTCGAACAGGATGATCGAGGCCATCATCATGACCGGCAGGTGAATGGAAACGAGCAGCGACAGTACTTCGAACCCGGCCGGCCCGAACACGCCGATGATGAAGGGCGCGCCGAGCAGGACAACGTTGGAGTAGGACGACGACACGCCACCGACGACGCCGGCGCGGGCGTCCCGCCCGAAGATGCGCGTAATGACCAGATGGCCGGCAGCCCAGGTGAGCGCGACCGCCGCGAAATAGGCGCCCCACAGCGACCAGGGCGCAACGCCGTGGAAATCCGCCTTTACCATCGTCTGGAACAACAACAGCGGCATTGCCACGTTGATGGCGAATTCGGATACGCCCTCGCCGCTCGCCGGCTTCAGATAGCCGGTGAACCCGGCAAGATAGCCGAGCCCGACGAGACTGAAGACGAAAAGGACGGTTTCGGTAAGCGGAGACATTTTTCCCGTGATAGGCGAGCCCTGATCGCGGCGCAATCGCCCTTCCCTCGCGAATGTACCGGCCAACAATCCGGCCGCTCGGATCTTGCCCGAATTTGCTCATGGTTTGATGCCAGCGCTATACAGGGCTGTAGGGGGGACGCGCGGCGAATGGGCGCTATCGGAAATCGGCACTTCTTCAAGCAGGCGTGGCGGACGGCTTTCGTAGCCGCCCTGCTCTGCCTGGTCACGACCTTGCTTCGCGCGGAGCCGGCGAGCCTCAAGGGCGTGGCGCTGATTGTCGGCCAATCGAGATACCAGCACATAGCGGCTCTTCCCAACCCCGCCAACGACGCCCGCGACATCGCCAAGATGCTGACCGATCTCGGTTTCGACGCGCGCAGCGTCACCGATCGCGACGCGGCAAAGCTGAAGCGCGACCTCGACCGTTTCGCCGAGGATGCCGAGGACGCCGATGTCGCCTTGATCTACTATTCCGGCCACGGCATCGAGGCCGGCGGCGAAAACTATCTGGTGCCGGTCGACGCCGACGTTTCTTCATTGAAGGACGCCGATCAGGCCCTGGTGCCGATTTCGGCCGTCATGGACGAACTGAAGACGACCGTGCCGGTAACGATCATGCTGCTCGATGCCTGCCGCACCAACCCGTTTCCGGCGGACGCGGTGCTGCGCCGGGCGCCCACGGCCTCGGCCTCGCCGATCGGCGCCGGCGGACTGGAGCCGGTGCGCGGCGCCAGGGCACTCGCCGATGCGCCGGCGAGCGAAAATTTGGGAACGGTGATCGGCTTCGCCGCCGAGCCCGGCCGTCCGGCACTCGACGGCCTCGTCGGTGAAAACAGCCCCTACGCAGCAGCACTTCTGCGCCACCTCGCGGCAATGAAGGGCACCGAGTTCGGCGCGGTCATGCGCATGGTGACCGAGGAGGTCTATCTCGACACCAAGGCAAAGCAGCGGCCATGGGTCAATGAAAGCCTGCGCCGGCTGCTCTATTTTGGCGTAGCACCGCAGGAACCGACCGGCGACGACGGGCTGATCACCGGCGAGCGGCGGCAATTGCTGCTGACGATCGCCGAGTTGCCGAACCCCAAGCGGGCACAGGTCGAACTAGCCTCGCTGCAGGACGGCGTGCCGCTCGACGCGCTTTATGGCGTACTGAAGGCGCTCGGCACCGAAAAGATGCCCGAGGATCCCACCGACCTGCAAAAGCTGCTCGATGCGCAGGCCGAGCGCCTGAAGAAGATGATTTCCGAGCGCAACGCGCTGCGCACCGACGACCCCGAGATCAGCCGCCTTGTCGCCTCGGCCGACAAGGCGATCGGCCAGGGCGCTATCGTCACTGCGCGCAACTTCCTCGACCAGGCGGTGGGCCGGGTCGAGCAGGCCAGCGGCGTGGTCGACCAGGCAGAGGATCTGGTCAGGCAGAAGCGTCTTGCCGACGCGGCGATCTATGCCAGGCGCGCCGACGCTTCGGCGCTGGTCTTCGACTATCTGTCGGCCGCCAACGATTACGGCAAGGCCTTCTCGCTGGTCGAGAAATGGGACGACAGACTACGCTGGAACTACAAGAACCAGGAGGCGGAAGCGCTTAACGCGCATGGCAACGCCACCGGCGACAGGCAAGCGCTGCAGCGCGCCATCGACGCCTACCGCGTCATCCTGAACTTCATCCCTAATGGCGAGCAGAACCGCGACTGGGCGATCACCCGCAACAACATGGCGGTGGTGCTGCAGACGATCGGCGAGCGCGAGCGCCAAACCGACCGGCTGGAAGAGGCAGCGAAAATCTTTCGCGATTCGCTTGCCGTGTTCGAGCGCGAGAAGGACGACCTCAACTGGGCCGCGGCCCAGAACAACCTGGCCAATGTGCTGCTGAAGATCGGCGAACGCGAGAGCGACCCGAAACGCCTGAACGAAGCAGTGGTGGCGATGCGCGCCACGCTGGAGAAGCGGCCGCGCGATAAAGTTCCGCTGGACTGGGCCGCCTCGCAAAGCAACCTTGGCCTTGCGCTTTACGCACTTTCGGAACGCGAACCGGGCGGCGAGCGCCTGACCGAGGCCGAGGCCGCCTACCGGCTGGCGCTTGGAGAATACACGCGCGAAAAGGCTCCCGTTCAGTGGGCGATGGTCCAGAACAATCTTGGCAACACGCTGGTGTCGCTCGGCACGCAACGCAACGACAAGGCGAAAATCGACGAGGCAGCCGCGGCGTTCCGCGCCGCGCTCGAAATCCGCACCCGCGACACCTTCCCGCTCTCCTGGGCGAGCAGCCGTCTCAATCTGGGTAACGCGCTGAGCAGTGCTGCCCGTTTCGACCTCGGCACCGGCCTGCTCGAAGAGGCGGCTGCCGCCTATGGCGACGCGCTGACCATATTCACACGCCAGCGTTTTCCGACGGATTGGGCTTCGGCGGAGAACAATCTCGGCTCGATCTACCAGACGCTCGGCCAGCGCACCCGCGACGCTGCCAAGCTTGAGCAATCGGCCGCCGCATACCGGGCGGCACGGCGCGTCTATACCAAAAAGGAGTTTCCGCTCGACTGGGCGATGACCCACTACAATCTCGGCAACACGCTGCAACTGCTCGGCGGCGTGACCGACAAGCCGGTGCACTACGAGGAAGCGATCGAGGCATATCGCGATGCACTGCGCGAATACAAGCGCGAGACGACGCCGCGGCAATGGGCGCTGGCGCAGGCCGGCCTCGGCTCGGCGCTGCAATGGCTGAGCATGAGCGAGGCCGATCCCGGCAAACTGGCCGCTTCGATCGCCGCGCGCCGGGCAGCGCTGGAGGTGCTGACCTTCGAGACCTCGCCCGTCGACTGGGCGAACGCGCAGAACGGCATCGGCATGAGCCTGATCAATCTCGGCAATCTCGAACGGACCGGCAAATATCTGGACGAGGCCGAAGCCGCCTTCAAGGCAACGCTCAAGGTCTTCACCCGCGAAAGCCAGCCGATGCAATGGGCCTTCGAGCAGAACAATCTCGGCGACGTCCACTGGAACCGCGGCAGCTATGGCGGCGGCAATGCCGAATACCAAAAGGCGATCGAATTCTTCGAGAACGCCAAGCAGGGCTTTACCGAAGCCGGCTACACAATCCCCATCCCGCTGACCGACCGCAAGATCGATCTGGTGAAGAAGCAGATAGCGAAGAAATAGGCGTCTCGGCCGCAGGTTGCACTCGGCTTGTCTTTCAGCCGGCTTTGCCGTCCCTATATGCCGGTCACCGGGGACCTGCCTGCCGGTCACCCGAAAAGGATATCTGATGTTTCGATTTGTGCTGGCGCTGCTGTTGCTTGCCGTTTCCGCCACAGCCCATGCGACGGAAGCCGGCTGGGCGCTGCTGCGCGACGGCGGGCATGTGGTCCTGCTGCGCCATGCCATGGTCACAGGCACCACCGATGCAGCCAATTTCGACCTCGGTAAATGCGCGACCCAGGTCAATCTCTCGGAGCGCGGCAAGCAACAGGCGCGCAA
The DNA here is from genome assembly GCF_005063415.1 of Mesorhizobium sp. GTDB lineage: Bacteria > Pseudomonadota > Alphaproteobacteria > Rhizobiales > Rhizobiaceae > Mesorhizobium. The sequence continues at coordinate 9,269 of NZ_SUEG01000055.1, read as the reverse complement.
GATCGGCGCGCTGTTTGGCGCCCGCGCGGCACCGGTCGAGCGCGTGCTGTCCAGCCGCTATTGCCGCTGCCTCGAGACCGCCCGCATCGCTTTCGAAAGCGAGCCGGAGCCGTTCGCACCGCTTGACCTGCTGAAGACCGACGAAAAGGAGAAGGCCGCCCAGATCGCCGCGATCGTAGCCGAAATCCGTGGCTATTCCGGATCCGACAATCTGGTCATGGTCACACATCTCGAAAACATCAAGGAATTGACCGGCATCTCGCCGCGTGAAGGCGAAGCCGTGATCGTCGAGCCGCAAGGCAACGGTCTGCGGGTACTCGGCCGCGTTACGTTCTGAGGCGCGCTCCTCACGTCGAGCGAGATAGCTGTTGCCGAAATGCCACTGCCACGAGAAGTCGTGGTTGGATTCCGATCTCATCTTGCTCTGCCTGGGCAGCCAGCCCATCTGCGCGTATCAGGCCTTTTCCTGCCCGGAAAAACCGATTAGACAGCGCCAAACACATGCGGACAGATTCCGCCCGCAATCGAAGGAAAAGCCCTTGTCCACCACGTTCGACAAAGTCGCCAAGATCATCGCCGACACCAGCGAGATCGATATCGAGACGATCACGCCCGAAAGCCACACCATCGACGATCTCGGCATCGACAGCCTCGACTTCCTCGACATCGTCTTTGCCATCGACAAGGAATTCGGCATCAAGGTGCCGTTGGAAAAGTGGACGCAAGAGGTCAACGACGGCAAGGCTTCGACCGACGACTATTTCGTCATGAAGAACCTGTGCGCCAAGATCGACGCGCTCGTCGCCGCCAAGAACGCTACCTGAGCACAGCGCTTGACGCGCCCGACCCACAACAGCCCCCCATGAACCCCCACGACGTCGTCATATCAGGCATCGGCCTTGTCTCGTCGCTGGGCGAGGGTCCGGATGCGCATTGGCAAAAGCTCGTCCAGCCGCGCCTTGAGCCGGTTCTGGATGCCTCGCGCTTCTCGCCGTATACGGTCCACCCGCTGCCGGAGATCGACTGGAACCTGCAGATCGCCAAGCGTGGCGACCAGCGGCAGATGGAGACCTGGCAGAGGCTCGGCACCTATGTGGCCGGCCTTGCGCTCGACGATGCCGGCATCAAGGGCAATGACGAACTCTGCGCGACCATGGACATGGTGGTGGCCGCCGGCGGCGGCGAGCGCGACGAGGCGGTCGATGCGGCCATTCTCGCGGCATCGGAAAGCCGCAATGACCGCGACGTGCTGCTCAACGAGAAGCTGACCACCGAATTGCGCCCGACGCTGTTTCTGGCACAGCTTTCCAACCTGCTCGCCGGCAACATCTCGATCGTTCACAAGGTGACGGGATCGTCGCGCACCTTCATGGGCGAGGAAGGTGCGGGCGTTGCCGCAGTCGAGACGGCGGCCGCGCGCATCCGCTCCGGCCAGTCGACGCATATACTGGTCGGCGGCGCTTTCCAGACCGAACATTCCGACATGCTGCTCGGCTATGAACTGGCCGGCTACCTGCATCGCGGTCCGTGGCGGCCGGTCTGGCAAAGGCAAGGTGCCGAAGGCGGCGGTGTGGTGACCGGATCCGGCGGCGCGTTTCTCGTCCTGGAGCAGCGCGAGCACGCGGAAAGCCGTGGCCGGAAGATCTATGCGGAACTCGGCCCGGTCCTGTCCCGTCGCGCCAGGCGCCGGCGAGGCGAACTCGATGGTGAGATCGCCATGCTGCTGAAGCAAGCCGCATTGCCGGACGGTGAGTTGCTGGCGATCTCCGGCGCTTCGGGCGCCCACGCCGCGACCGCCGCCGAGAAATCGGCACTCGAGGCCAATCCGGCGATCGCCGCACGCGGCTTTTCGACGCTGACCGGCCACATGAAGGAAGCGCAGTTCCCCTTTGCCGTGGCGCTGGCGGCCCTGGCTGTCGACCGCAAGGCCGCCTATCCTGTCTTCGACGCCACAGTCGAAAAACCGTTTGCCGGCGTCCCGAAGACCGTCCTTGCAACGGCGATCGGCTATCACCAATTCGAGGGCATGGCGCTGATCAAAGCCGCCTAGAGCATCGGACCGAAAAGTGTGACGCGGTTTTCGGGCGATCCGATGCTCCAAGAGAAACAGGTTTTTGGACAACAAATGGCCAATCTGAACGACCACATGGGCAGGCCCATCGTCGCCGTCACCGGCATCGGCGTGGTGACGTCGCTCGGTGTCGGCAAGGCCGACAATTGGGCTGCACTGACATCAGGCAAATCCGGCATCCATCCGATCACCCGCTTCCCGGTCGATCATCTCAACACTCGCATCTCCGGCATGGTCGATTTCCTGCCGTCGAGCTCCAAGGGCGCCAGTCTCCTCACCTATGAGCTTGCCGAAACCGCCGCCCAGGAAGCGATGTCGGAGGCGGGCCTCGATGCCGGCGATTTCGGCGGACCGCTTTTCCTCGCTTCGCCGCCGGTCGAGCTCGACTGGAGCGAGCGCTTTTCGCTCTACAATTCCGACACGCACGATACCGGTGCAGAGAGGCTGCTGCGGGTGGCGCGCGGCCTCAGGGAACTCGACATCTTCGAGACCACCCAGTTCGGCTCGATTGCCGACCGGCTTGCCGACCGTTTCGGCACGCGCGGCCTGCCGATCACGCTGTCGACCGCTTGCGCTTCGGGCGCCACGGCGATCCAGCTCGGCGTCGAGGCGATCCGCCGCGGCGAATGCGACAGGGCGCTGTCGATTGGCGCCGACGGCTCGGCGACCGCCGAAGCCTTGATCCGCTTCTCGCTTCTGTCGGCGCTCTCCACGCATAACGACATCCCCGAAAAGGCCTCAAAACCCTTCTCCAAGGATCGCGACGGCTTCGTGCTGGCCGAAGGCTCGGGAGCTCTCGTGCTGGAATCGTTGGAGGCAGCACTTGCCCGCGGCGCCACCATTCTCGGCATATTGCGCGGCTGCGGCGAAAAGGCCGACGATTTCCATCGCACCCGCTCCAAGCCGGACGGTTCGCCGGCGATCGCGGCGGTGCGCGCCGCTCTTGCCGATGCCGGTTTGAGCGAGGACGGGATCGATTATGTCAACGCCCATGGCACCTCGACGCCCGAAAACGACAAGATGGAGCATTTGTCGCTGTCGACGGTGTTCGGCGAGCGGATCTCGTCAATGCCGGTCTCGTCCAACAAGTCGATGATCGGCCACACCCTATCGGCTGCCGGTGCCGTCGAGGCTGCATTTTCGCTGATGACGATGCGCGAAAGCGTCATTCCGCCGACCATCAACTACGACAATCCCGACCCGGCGATCATCCTCGACGTGGTGCCGAACACCAAGCGCAACGCCGAGGTCGACACCGTCCTGTCGAACTCCTTCGGCTTCGGCGGCCAGAACACCTGCCTTGTCATGGCGCGGGAACCGGTCTAAGCGACCGTTCCGCTCTAGCACTGTTGTCGTGCGCATGGTCCTTTCCGAAACGGTTCTCGGTCCTGCGCAACCTGGGATCTGGCATGCGCGCATTGCAACTTATCGAGGATCGCCGGCTTGAAACGGTGGACCTGCCGCCGCCGCCGCCGCCTTCGCTCGGCGAGGTGACGCTGCGCATCAGGGCCGTGGCGCTGAACCATATCGACGTCTGGGGCTGGCGCGGCATGGCCTTCGCCAAGCGCAAGCTGCCGCTGGTCGTCGGCGCCGAGGCCTCGGGCGAGGTCGAGGCGGTCGGCCCCGGCGTTTCCAGCCTTGTGCCCGGCCAATTGGTGTCGATCTATGGCGCCCGCACCTGCGGTCTTTGCCGCGCCTGCCGCGAAGGCCGCGACAATCTCTGCGAGCATGTTTCGGGCGTGCACGGCTTCCATCTCGACGGCTTTGCGCAGGAAAAGATCAACCTGCCGGCGCGCCTTCTGGTCCCCGCTCCGCCCGGCGTGAGCGAAATCGGCGCAGCGGTGGCGCCTGTCACCTTCGGCACGGTCGAGCACATGCTGTTCGACAATGCCCGGCTGCAGCCCGGCGAGACGATACTGGTCCATGCCGGCGGTTCCGGCATCGGCTCCGCCGCGATTCAGCTGGCCAAGAAGATGGGCTGCACGGTCATCACCACCGTCGGCTCGAACGACAAGATCGACAAGGCAAAGGCGCTCGGCGCCGACCACGTCATCAATTACCGCGACGACCGCTTCGAAGGCGTCGTGCGCAAGCTGACCAAGAAGAAGGGCGTCGACGTGGTGTTCGAGCATGTCGGCGCCGACACCTTTGCCGCCTCGATGCTGTGCCTCAAACGCGGCGGCCGGCTGGTCACCTGCGGCTCGACCTCCGGCGTGTCGACACAGATCAATTTGATGCAGTTGTTCCAGCAGCAACTGAAGCTGCTCGGCTCGTTCGGCTGCCGCATGGAAAACATGGCCGACGCTATGCAGAAGATGGCGGCGGGCCTGGTCGCGCCGGTGATCGACACCGAGGTCGGCTTCGACGGCATCGATGCGGCGCTGAAGCGCATGGAAGGCCGCGACGTCTTCGGCAAGATCATCCTGCGCGTCGGCTGAGAATGATCGGCAACGCCTTCAGGAAGATCCGCAGGGACGTGGGATTCCGCTATGGCAGGCGGCTTCGCCAGTTCAACTACTGGCTGGTCGCGCGGGTCGCGATGATCATCATCTCCGCGTTGCGCCTGCTGCCGCCCGACAGGGCGCTCAATTTCGCTGACAGCGCCGCCCGCCGCATCGGCCCTTGGGTAGCGCGCCATCAGGTTGCTGTCGACAATCTGCGCAAGGCCTATCCCGAAAAAAGCGATGCCGAGATCGAGGCGATCGCTTCCGACATGTGGGGCAACATGGCTCGCCTCGCCGCCGAATACATCTTCCTCGATGCTTTGTTCGACTACGATCCCACTGCGACGAAGCCCGGCCGTGTCGAGGTCAAGGGCGTGGAGCATTTCGTGCGCATCGCCGGCGAGGACAAGCCGCATATCGTCTTCACCGGGCATCTCGGCAATTTCGAGCTGCTGCCAGTGGCGGCGGCGACCTTCGGCATGAACATCACGGCGCTGTTTCGCCCGCCCAACAACCCTTACCTCGCCGACTACATCCTCTCGACCCGCCGCTCGAGCATGGGATCGCTGCTGCCGTCTTCGACCGGTGCCTCGTTCGCACTTGCGGCCATCCTGGAGAAAGGCGGCAATATCGGCGTGCTGGTCGACCAGAAATTCACCGGCGGGCTCGAGACGACATTCTTCGGCCGTCCCTGCGAGAGCAACCGGGTTCTCGGCACCCTGGCGCGGCACTATGATTGCGATGTCTACCCGGCGCGCTGCGTGCGCCTGCCGAACAACCGTTTCCGGCTCGAGATCGAGGACAAGCTCACCTTGCCGCGCACCGCCGGCGGCAGTGTCGACGTCCGCGCCACCACCCAGCTTCTCAACGACGTGGTCGAGCGCTGGGTGCGCGAAGACCCCGGCCAGTGGATGTGGTTCCACAAGCGCTGGGAGATCAGCGGCCGCAAAAAGCGTCGGCCGGCGACAGTGCGCGACAAAGCCGCCTGAGCGGACCATCTTTTTGGCACAAGCCCTATTTTGTTCTTGCTTTGTGCCGGCAGCTATGCTACTAATTTCGGTATGGTGCTATTGGGCCCCGACGAACCCGCCGCTCCGGCGGGTTTTTTATTGCGGGCCGAGGAGCAGGCCCTAATTCGTCACGAGGATCCGCGTATTGCCGAAGCCGGCTTTGCGCACCATCGAATAGAACGCGGCGGCGTTGCTGGGGTGGAGGCGCACACAGCCATGCGATGCCGGGCGCCCCAATTGCCGGATCGCGCCGGTGCCGTGGATGGCATAGCCGCCGCGGAAGAACACCGAATAGGGCATCGGCGACATGTCGTATTTGCGCGAATACCACATCCGGGCCGTCCGCTGTGGACGATAGCTGCCGCGCGGCGTGATGTAGCCTTTGCGGGCGGTGGAAACGCTCCACCGGTAATACGAAAGCCCGTATCTTACCGTCATCGTCTGTGAGGAAATATCGATGTTCGCGACCAGGCTGGCCGCCCGGCTCTCGAACGACGAACCGAACAGCATCGCCATCAATGCCGCTGCCATGAGAACAGTGTTTTTCATGCAATCAAACCCCTTTGATGCCCCTTGCCTGCCTGCCGTCACGCTGTTCTCCAGCGTTTTGATGGCAAGCCAGCGAGCTAACACCCACTCCCTGACGATTTCACCAATCCAAAGCAGCGAATTTGAACGATTTCCCGCAATAGTTGCCGTAACGACACGCAATCGCCCGGCAATTCGCCATCGGGCTTGCAAAACCGCCTCATCCGCTGCTCAATTCACCGAATGAACGAACCGAACGAACGGCTCCTCAAGGCTATCGATGACCGAGCCGATGATCTGGTTGCGCTGACCGCGGATCTGATCCGCTTTCCGACCATCAATCCGCCCGGCGAAGCCTATCGGCCATGTGCCGAATATATCGGCGCGCGGCTGAAGAAGCGTGGTTTTGAGATCGAATTCATCCGTGCCGAAGGCACCCCCGGCGACACGGACCGTTACCCGCGCGTCAACGTCGTCGCCCGTTTCGATGGCCGGGCGCCGGGTGCTTGCGTGCACTTCAATTCGCATATCGACGTCGTCGAGCCCGGCGACGGCTGGAGCCTCGATCCGTTCGCCGGCATCGTCAGGGATGGCAAGGTCTACGGCCGCGGCGCTTGCGACATGAAAGGCGGTCTTGCCGCCTCGATCATCGCCGCTGAAGCCTTCATGGAGGTCTTTCCCGATTTTCCCGGCGCCATCGAGATTTCGGGCACGGTCGACGAGGAGTCCGGCGGCTTTGGCGGCGTCGCCCATCTGGCGAAACTCGGCTATTTCTCCAGGCCGAAGGTCGACCACGTCATCATTCCTGAGCCGCTCAACAAGGACCGCATCTGCCTCGGCCATCGCGGCGTCTGGTGGGCGGAGATCGAGACCAAGGGGGAGATCGCGCACGGCTCGATGCCGTTCCTCGGCGACAATGCGGTGCGCCATATGGGCGCCGTGCTGCGGGCCTTCGAGGATGAATTGTTTCCGGCGCTCGACCGCAAGATAACGCGCATGCCGGTCGTGCCCGAAGGCGCAAAACGTTCGACCATGAACATCAACTCGATCCATGGTGGCCAGACGGAGGATTTCCGGCCCGGCCTGCCCTCGCCCAACGTGCCCGATTCGTGCCGGCTGACCATCGACCGCCGCTTCCTGCTCGAAGAGGATCTCGCTACGGTCAAAAGCGAGGTGACCGATATCCTGGAACGGCTGAAGCGCGAGCGCAAAAAGTTCGATTACGAAATCCGCGATCTGATGGAGGTGTTGCCGCTGATGACCGAGCGCGATGCGCCGGTGGTTAAGGCGGTCGCGCAAGGCATCATGGAGATATTCGACCGCGAGCCGGATTACGTGATTTCGCCCGGCACCTACGACCAGAAGCACATCGCCCGTATCGGCCACATCTATGACTGCATCGCCTATGGCCCGGGCATTCTCGACCTCGCCCACCGGCCCGACGAATGGGTCGGCATTGCCGACATGCTGGACTCGGCAAAGGTGATGGCGATCGGCCTCGACGTTCTGCTGAGGGGCGCCGGCCCGCGATGATCCGGCCGTGGGCGGAAAAACATTCCTCCCGGCGTCCGCGGACGGTACGAAACGCAATTTACTCGGCGGCGAATTCACGCTTCTATCCGCCCGGGTTTGAGCACGTGTTTTAGATATGGGGAGTTGCACGATGAAATTGTGGAAAACCATCCTGGCCGCTGCGGCGCTGGTGTTGGCCGCCGGAACCTCGGCGATGGCCGCACGCACCGACCTCGTCATCGGCATTACGCTCGAACCCCCGCATCTCGATCCCACCGCGGGTGCAGCGGCGGCGATCGACGAGGTGCTCTACGCCAATGTCTTCGAGGGCCTGACCCGCATCGGCCCGAACGGCGAAGTGCTGCCCGATCTGGCCGAAAGCTGGAGCATTTCCGACGACGGCAAGGTCTACACTTTCAAGCTGCATACCGGTGTGAAATTCCATGACGGCACCGACTTCAACGCCGATGACGTGAAATTCTCGCTCGACCGCGCCCGCGCCGACAATTCCGTCAACGCGCAAAAGGGCCTGTTTGCCGCCATCGACAAGGTCGAGGTCGTCGATCCCACGACGGTGACGGTCACGCTGAAGAACCCGCAGGGCTCCTTCCTCTACAATATGGGCTGGGGCGACGCGGTGATCGTGGCGCCTGAGACAGCCGACACCAACAAGGAAAAGCCTGTTGGTACCGGCCCGTTCAAATTCCAGAACTGGGCTAAGGGCTCATCGATCACGCTGGTCAAGTCGGACAATTACTGGGGCGCCCCGGTATTTCTCGACAAGGCCGAGTTCCGCATCATTCCGGATGCTGCCGCCGCCGTTCCGGCGCTGCTTTCCGGCGACGTCCAGGCCTTTCCGTTCTTCGACCCCGACAGCTTCGCCCAGGTCAAGGACGACCCACGCTTCAAGGTGGTGATCGGCTCGACCGAGGGTGAAACCATCCTGTCGATCAACAACAAGAAGCCGCCCTTCGACAAGCTGCAGGTCAGGCAGGCGATTTCCTTTGCGCTCGATCGCAAGGCGATCATCGACGGCGCCTCGGCCGGCCTCGGCGTGCCGATCGGCTCGCACATGTCGCCCGCCAGCAAGGCCTATGTCGACCTCACCGGCCTCTATCCGCACAATGTGGAGAAGGCCAAGGAATTGCTGAAGGAAGCCGGCCTAGAGAATGGCTTCAAGGCGACGCTCAAGCTGCCGCCGCCCTCCTACGCGCGGCTTGGTGGCGAGATCATCGCCTCCGAGCTTCGCGAAATCGGCATCGATCTCGAGATCATCCCAGTCGAATGGGCGCAGTGGCTTGATCAGGTCTTCACCAAGAAGGATTACGACCTGACCATCGTTTCCCACACCGAGCCCAATGACATCGATATCTATTCGCGCAAGGACTATTATTTCAACTACGACAATCCGGCCTTCGACAAGATCATCGACGAGCTGAACCTTACCTCCGATGAAGCCAAGCGCATTACGCTGCTCGGCGAGGCGCAGAAGGTCCTGGCCGATGACGCCGTGGTCGGCTTCCTCTACGAGCTGCCGAAGGTCGGCGTCTGGGATGCCAAACTGCAGGGCCTGTGGGAAAACGCCCCGATCCAGGCCAACGACCTGACCAAGGTGAAGTGGACGGATTGAGGCCGCTGGGCAAAGAGGCGAAGCTTGCGTTCCCGCCCACCCCCCTCTGCCCTGCCGGGCATCTCCCCCGCAAG
>NZ_SUEG01000054.1 GCF_005063415.1 Mesorhizobium sp. | reverse complement strand
TGATTTGACCACATCTGCAACACCTCGCGCTTCTCCTTGACGTTGCTATAGAGATCGTAGATTTCGCCAATGTCTCCGGTTCGGGCTCACAGCCCGTCCATATAGCCGCCAGTCTGCTGCCTTCGAGTGGCCCATGTTGGCCGCGGCCAGGAAGTGGCGACGATTGAAAGGACAAAATCCGTTGCCGAAACTCATCGCAGGTGACGGTCTGGTGGCAATTTGGGCACATCTTGTGTCTCGTCGCCAGTAAACACGGATGCCCGGCAGGAGGCTGAGCTCGCTGCCGGCGGAAATCGTAGAGCGCCAGCGACGCATTCTGATCTTTCGTCAGGCAGTCGACCGCCTTGGCATACGCCTCGGCTCCATCTCGATCGACCTGAACCGGTATCTTGTGCGCCATCCGGACGATCTGGGAAAGCTTGGCCGGGCCGGCGCCTTCCCAGGCGCACGGGAAGCGCGACGACCCATGTGGACCCTGGATTTCACTCCGCACTTACGCTGCTTTGGCCTTGTCAGCAGCCTGAGCATAAAGCGTGCTCAGCTTTCAGGCCGAGCACTCTTCCATTGTTGACAGCATCTGTCGTCAGTCAGGATCGCCCCATTTTCGCATGCCGCATGCCGCTTGCAGCTTTCAGGCTGTTGTCAGCCAGGGCCGCCATAAAGGGTCTCGTTAAACAACATTCAGGAGGCCGTTCCAATGATCAATCAGTTTGCGAGACTTTTTCGAGGACCAGGTATGCAGGCTTGTTTCAGGACAAAGAACTTTCTGGCGGCAACCACCGCGATGACGACGGTATTCCTGCCGGCTGTGTCTCTCGGGGTGGGTCTGGTAGCATTTCCAACTGGAGAAGCGTTGGCCGACGACCCGATTTCGATCCCGCTGGAGTATGTCGGGGAAGGCCATGACCGCCTGGGCATCTGGGCCAAGATCAACAATGGCAACGCGCAGCGATACGTATTCGACACGGGCTCGGACCAGCTCAACACGCAGATCGGGTCAGAGGTGACCGGGGTCCGCCCGATTGCCGACACGCCTTACGTATATACGTACGGGGACGGAACGTATGGTAATAAGCTTCAGAACGTGGAAATTGATAAATTTACATATGTCGATCCAGATCAAAAGATAACAATCGACGGGCCGTCTGTAAGCGATAAGAAATACCGGGCTGCTCGCATTCTCGATTTTGTCTATACCCTTGCGTATTGCAAGGACAACAATCTTAAGTGCACGCCGGGATCCGTGACGGATGGACTTAAAGATATGTATGGTCAGGATCTCCAAGAACCTTATCACGCCGATAAGGAGCAGCGGGCGAAAATGACCGCTGGCAAGATGGCAGACGAAGGCGGCGATTTCGCAGGTACATTCGGGGCCGGCGATTTTCTTGGCAAGACAAGTGTCTGGGGCATGATGGGCAGTGTCACCAGGTCTGGCTACGTGGTCTCCGCCAATGTGAATCCGGATTCCGAGAGCGACCAAACGCCTGGCTGTTCCCCCTGCACGATTGTCAACCTCAATCCAAGCCTCCGGGCCCAATATACTAATGCCATGCCATGGGGAGAACCCGAGGAAAAAGATCAGGATTCTTATCAGAATTTTCCTGGCTCTGGCGCCAATGCCTCGACCGAATACGAAGGCAGCTACAATCTGCAGTACACGGTTAAGGATGGAGCCCCACCAATCACCGACCCCAACAAGACCGCGGTATTGCTCGACACCGGCACACCGGGCGGTGGCAGTCTGGAGATCAGTGATGCGATGCTGAAGCAATTTCAGGATGCGGGCGTCAAACTTAAAAATGTTCGGAGAAATGAGCAACGCGAGATCGTAAGCGCATCGGGCAACATCCCGAGCGTTACAATCGCAGGAACGGATGGCGATCCGGTAAGGCTGGACAATATCGACTTCACCTACACCAGCGGCACGACGGAACAACCCAATGACCAGACCAGTTTTGTTGCCGGTCTTGACTTCTTCAAAAACAGATCGGTCATTTTCGATCTGGAGAAGAAGTATACCGCTTATACGTCACATTTCGTCACTGCCAGCAACTTCTCTACCGATTCATCCGCACCCGAAGGGACCGGTCTGAGCAGGATCACGACGAGCATGGGGAATGAGGGCGGGTTCGGCATAGCGGGTGTCGTCTCCGGCTCCGGATCGCTGACGCTTGATACAAAGACGGTGGTCCGGATGACGAATGTCAACACCTACACCGGCGAGACGAATATTGCTCAGGATGCCTATCTCTCGCTTGCGGGGCTCGGCAACATCCAACGGTCAGCGAAAGTCGTTGCAGACGGCACGTTCGATATCTCCGAACATGGAAATGGCAGCGACTATTGGGGAATCTCCGACGCCTACAACGATGCCCGTATTCGTAGCCTGAGTGGCAGCGGAACGGTCGAACTGGGCAAGCGTACCCTGGTGCTAACGGCTTCGAACGACACTTTCGCCGGCAGCATCAACGACCTCGACGTTGATAACAATAATATGGGCGGCAAACTATTCGTTGCCGGTGGCGTGCAAACGCTGAGCGGAAAGAACAATTTTTCCGGCATGACGACGGTCGGTTCCGGCGCGGGATTGCTGCTTGCCGATACAGGTGTGCTTTCCCATGATGCGACCACGTCCGGCTTTCTCGGGAATGACGGGCAGATCGGGGGCACGGCTATCGCAAACAGCGGCGGTGTCGTCGCAGGCGGCGGCACCTACGGTGCGGTCACCATTTCCGAGGGCGGCACGGTCGCTCCTGGCAGTGCGACCGATCCGAGCAGGATCGTCACCACACTGACTGTCACGGGCGATTTCGCGCAGCAGTCCGGATCGATCTATCAGGTCGACCTCGCAAGGTCGTCCGATCTCATCGATGTTGGCGGAGCAGCGGCGATCGACAGCGGCGCGCAGATCGAGCTGCTGCGGCAGGGAACGCTATCGGTCGATGCCCGATATACTCTGCTCTCCGCAGCAGGCGGCGTAAGCGGCACCTATGGCGGGCTGACGGGGGCTCTGGCGACAGACGCGACGCCCTTCGTCGATTTCCAGCTCGTCTACGATGCCAACAATGTCTATCTCGATATCAGCCGCACATCGACGGCGTTTGCCGATGTAGCCAGCACCTTCAATCAACGCTCGGTCGCCGCAGCGGCTCAGGCGCTTGGAAGCGGTAATCCGATCCAGGACAACATCCTGTTCCTGACGGCGCCGGAAGCCCGCAACGCTTTCGATATGCTATCAGGCGAGGTTCATGCTTCCATTCATAGCGGCCTCATCGAGGACAGTCATTCTGTACGCGATGCCGCGAGCGAACGGATCCGTGCGGCGTTCGACGGCGTCGGTGCCTCCAGCGTTCCGGTGATGACTTATGGGCTGGGTGGTCTGGAACTGGCCCCGGCAACGAGTGAGAATTTCGCCGTATGGGGCCGTGGCTTCGGCGCCTGGGGTCATCTCGACAGCGACGGCAATGCCGCCGGTCTCGATCACTCGACAGGCGGCTTTCTGGCTGGCGGTGACGCGGCTGTCGGCGAAAGCTGGCGGCTCGGCCTCATCAGCGGCTACAGCCATACCTCCTTGGAGGCGGACGATCGCGCGTCGTCGGGCTCGAGCGAGAATTACCATCTCGGTCTTTTTGCCGGCACGCAGAACGGCAATCTCGGTTTTCGTTCCGGCCTTGCCTATACCTGGCACAGCATCGAGACCGGCAGGTCCGTGGTCTTTCCAGGCTTCGCCGACAGCCTTTCGGCCGATTACGACGCCGGCACGTTCCAGGCCTTTGGCGAGCTCGGCTACCGTATCAATACGGCTTCGGCTTCCTTCGAGCCCTACGCTAATCTCGCTTATGTGAATTTTGACGCCGATGGCTTCACCGAGAATGGCGGCGCAGCCGCCTTGTCGAGCGGGGATCGCTCGAGCGACACGGCGTTTACCACGCTAGGTCTGCGTGCGTCGACGGTACTGACCCTCGGCACCGTGACTGCTACCGCGCGCGGCGGTCTTGGCTGGCGCCACGCCTTCGGCGACGTCAGGCCGGATACCGCTCTTGCCTTTGCTGGCGGTTCCTCCTTCGCCATCAAGGGCGTGCCGATCGCAAAGAACGCAGCTCTGCTCGAAGCTGGGCTGGACGTAAACATCACCGAGAACGCGACGTTCGGCATCGGCTATCAGGGACAGATCGCCTCGGATGCCCAGACACACGGGTTCAGCGCCAAGCTCGGCGTCCGTTTCTAAATCACCCGCAAAAGAGATTGGTTATGAAGTCAGTGAGTGCATTTTCTTTTACCGTCGTTCTCGGCTCAGCGACGGTGATGTCTGTGTCCGCCGCGCGAACGGACGACGCCTGCTACAACAAGGCACAAAGCCTATGATGACGCAATGTTCAATCGACGACCTGAAGCCAGTCGATGGCGAGCTTGACAAGCTCTACAAGGAGATGGAGACCCGGCTCAAAGAGTCCCGGCGCATGTCCAGGAACTGGTCGAGACCGCGAGGGGCTACAACGCCACCTCGGAGAACACGCGCGACGCCTACCCCAAGGATTGGCGGCATTTTTCCTCCTGGTGCCGGCGCGCTGGCTTCGATCCCCTGCCTCCGGGCTCGAAGGTGATCAGGCTCAATATCAGCGCCTGTGCCTCGGGCACCGCCGCCGGCGATCCGAAGCGTGGCGCCCCTGCCCTTTCGGTTGCGACCATCGAGCGGCGGCTTTCCGGCCTCGCCTGGAACTTTACCCAGCGCGGCCGGCCGTTGGACCGCGCGGAGCGGCATATCTATAAGGTTCTTGCCGGCATTCGCCGCGCAAGCACGCAAAGCCACCGCGGCAGAAAGAGGCGGTCCTGGCGACGATCTACTGGCGATGATCGCCACGCTCGGCCACGACCTCAGGGCCTGCGCGACCGCGCTATTTTGCTCCTGGGCTGTGGCGGCGGCCTGCGGCGCTCCGAGATCGTCGGTCTCGACGTCATGCGCGACGACAACAGCGATGGCGCCGGCTGGATCGAGATTTTTGACGGCAAGGGCTGCTGGTCACCCTGCGCGGCAAGACCGGCTGGCGCGAGGTCGAGGTCGGCCGCGGCTCCAGCGACCACACCTACCCCGTAGTCGCGCTCGAGAGCTGGATCCGCTTTGGCCGCATCGCACGTGGACCCCTGTTCCGCCGCATCTTCAAGGACAACAAGACCGTCGACGTCGAATGGCTCTCCGACAAGCACGTCGCCCGCCTGGTCAAGCAGGTGACGATCGCCGCCGGCGTCCCCTCCGATCTCCCGGAAGGGTAACGGGCGCTGCTGTTCTCGGGCCACTCGCTGCGCGCCGGACTTGCCTCGTCGGCCGACGTCGAGGAGCGTTACGTGCAGAAGCAGCTCGGCCATGCCTCGGCCGAGATGACCCGCAAATATCAGCGGAGGCGCGGCAGATTCCGGACCAACCTCACCAAGGCGTCCGGGCTCTGACAAACCCCTCCCCTCCCTCGGTTGGGCGCTAGGTCGTGGGGGTCAGGTTCTTTGAGTGATGACAACACCTCGTCGAGCGCAGCGAACGCTGCGTCCAGACTGTCGGCGGCCGACGCTTCGTAGTCAGGGCATGATCATCAGCTGTGCAATGGCGCGGCCGAGGAATTCATTGTTGAGTTTTTCCATCCGCTGTCTGGGTCGAGCGACCTGTTCTGGGAGCGCACGCAGAGCGTTGACGACCTCGTCCAATTGCGACCGGGCTGCGGCGGCGATGTCGAAGATGTCGCGCGGGTTGGCTTCCGAAATCCCCGGTAATAGACCTTCTTGGCGATGATTTCCGGGATGGTCTCGAGCCGCACGGTCCTGCCTTCCACCACGCGGGTCGAGAACGGCTTCGTTGTTAGCGCTCCGGCAACGATGAAGTCGATTTCGCCAACGTCTTCGAAGGCGAATTTCTGGAACCGAAGCCCGTCCCCCAAATAGTCGGACGGCATCGTTTCAAAGTGCAGGTGGCTTTTGGATGGTCGATGACCGAGCAATTGAGGGTCGTCGAGGAAAATATCGATGTCGTGGCTTTCGCGATGGCCGATCTGGATCATCATAGCCGTTCCGCCGCCAAATGACCATTCAAAGTCGTAGCCCCGGCATTCCCGCGAAGCTGGTCGATCAGGTCGATATAATACGAAAAAGCCGCCGCCATTCGGACGGGCGTCGGCTATCATGTCCAGCCATTACGCGGCGAGCGGATAGCTTTCGCCGGACCAGGCAGAGAACTTGGCGGCAAAAGCCTTCATCTCGTCGACCGCGAATGTGGTGCGCGGTTGCGAACTCGACTTGCTGGGCGAGAGGGACCTCGCCGAGAAAGGCGCTGACATGAGCGGGATGCTGCTTGGCCAAATCGAGATCCGCAAAGCAATCGGCCAGCGCCGCGTCGTCCAGCTGTACGCTGCAGGGCGCGTTCACGGTCGTCAAGACGGATGCCAAATGCTTGCTCATAGGCCGCAAGGTAATCGTTTCGGGTCGGAGACACAAGTTGCCGCCTCCTTCGCCGTAGAGTGGCCCGATACAATCACGATCGATATTGCCACCTCTTATCGATAGTGATCGCATAGTTCCCTGATTCGACTCTCAACCGCTCATATCAAGCGATTACTTCCATGTATCTGCTGCGCTAGCCCGTCCTGGCCTTGGAGTGTCGCTCCTCACCTCCTCCACCACTCACCAGCCCGACGGGAGTATCGCCCGCCAGCAGCTTCTCCTTGCTGAGCAGCGCGGCAACCTCAATCGCCTCGAAATCGGGCAAATCCCGCAGTGTGTCGAGGCCGAAGTGCAACAGGAAGGTCTTGGTCGTGACGTAGGTGTAAGGCGTGCCAAATTCAGCGGGCAGGCAGACGTTGACCCACACTTAGAGCATTGAGGCACTCGAGCCGCCCTCAGGCGGTGCCTCAAAAGCTCGCGGGCCAGATCGCCTCGGTTCGGAGACAGACAGGCTCAAGATATCCACGCCAGAGACGGCGAGCTGGAGCGTATGCTCGGCATTGCGAAGAAGAACATGTTGGCCTTTGCCGGGCGCCAGGCAGGACCGTCGCACGACATGGCAATGCCAAGAGTTCGCACGGCGTTGTCTCCGACGATGCTGGCAGATGTTCTGCAATGACTGGCAACACATGGACGCACCAGAGCGGAACCAGAAACGATCGAATTTCGCCCATATGACTCGGCGAAACAGAACACCCCAGCGTAACAGGTCGCCGGCCGACGCGACCAGGTCAAGCAAGGGTTGGTAAGACCAGCTATTGGCCTGCTGGCTTGCAGCGGTCACCTCACGCTGGAATGCTGGATTGCGGCGCAAAAACTCCCATGCCCTTTCGCGCGGCGTCATACCAGTGGTGCAGTCATATGATCGTTCATCCCGCCCATCAGCCTCGACCGCGCCAGTCACGAGAACTGCAGGCACGACTGTGCCCCCTTGCCCGCCCCCACGGACATCCAAACATCATGCAATTTGGCAAAGCACCGGCGCCGAAGCCACCCGACCTCGATGACGCCATTTCGTCGAAGCATGTGTCGTCGGCACTGTGCAGGGCAGAAGCAGGCTGTCGGTCCCGCGCAGCGACAGCAAGCGCGGCCTGAGCATGCGAAGGGGGTCGCTTTGATAGGAGTGCCCGGCTGGGTTCCGTTCAGGACGTTCCCTGAAGACTTGGTGGCGTGGGGGTGGCTTCGACGCTGGTTGTGGGCAGGGTGCTATAAGCTAATTTCCGCCATTGGAGGCTAAGTTTCACGCTATGCCAGCCCGTGTTGTACAGGTGAAGCCGACTGGTCAGTGGACCGCAAACGAACGGCGCGCCGCTTCTCTTTGGTGATGCTCGCGCCGCGCTTTCTTCGCTGACGGTATGGATATGAAGCGCGGCATGCCCCTGTAGCAGCCGATTTCACAACCAGACTTGCGCCCGAACGCCCCTGTTGCTGCGGCATAACAATGCGTGGCGTCAGGAAGACTTCGTCGACCATTAGCCGTCTCGCTGAGATACTACCGAGCCCGAGCTCCCCTATCCTAGACCCTCGTATCGCATATCGGACGGCCCCACATCAGCCCAAGTTGCCATGGGGACCAGCCCCATGCGTTCGCCCGAATGCAGCTTCCTGGCTTGATCGACAGCAATCAAGGGGACGGTGCAGGCCAAGATTGCGGCAGGGCTTGGGCAACCATCAGGTCGCCCAAGGGGTGCCCCACCCTTCTCGTCAGAACTCAGCTGCTTCCAGCTGGCGGCTGAAACTCACAGGCGCAGCCAGCTTGGTCTCTAACCGCATCGATCGCATCATGGTGTCTGCCATGAATCCGTGTGCGTGAAGCGCTCCAGAGCGAAGATGTTGGGCGTCAACCAGGTTCACCAATGAGCTTCACTGCTCGAGTTCTGCACGGTGTCACCGCCTGGCGCCGGAGGTTGATCCGGTGATTAGGAGGAGCACTCGTTGTCGGATTCTCGACGATGTCGGACATGTGACACAACGCTTCCAGAGCGATCGCATTGTTCCGAAACGATTTTCCCAGTTGGCACGACGGTTGCGGTCCTATGCGCAAAAGCACTGCGATGCCGCACCGACTGAAAGAACTCATCAATGATCACGCTTTTCGAACATGTGGGCGCCGCTACCAGCACTGAGCGTTCCCGAGCCGACGGAAGCCTCTATCCCTTCTTTCTGAAGGCTGTCCGGACATGAACGCATTTGATGTCCGTCCAACGCTGGATGCTCCCGACGACGATCCCTATGTCTGGCTTGAAGATGTAGAGGGCGAGCGGGCACTTGCCTGGGCCGCCGGCCAATCGGCAAGGACTCTCAAGCACTTCGGTGGAACGCAGTTCGAGCGCGACCGCGCGGCTCTGACAGCCATTTTCGACAATCGCGACAATCTTCCCCTGATCGCGCGCCGTAGTCAGTACCTCTACAATTACTGGCGAGATGACGGAAATCCACGCGGACTGTGGCGCCGGACCACCCTTGCCGCCTACATGAAGGCAGATCCCCAATGGGAGCTACTGCTCGATCTGGATGCTCTCGCGGCTAGCGACGGAGAGGATTGGATCTGGGACGGCGCGTCCATCGAGCCGGAGAGACGGGAAAGAGCCGTTCTGCGCCTGTCGCGCGGCGGCAGCGACGCGGTCGTGCATCGCGAATTCGACCTGATCTCTCTGAGCTTTGTCGCGGACGGCTTCAACCTCCCCGAGGCCAAAGGCTACGTTAATTGGCTGGACCCTGACACGCTTCTGCTTTCCAGTGCGCTTGGTAATGGCATGGCCACCCGCTCCGGCTATGCGCGCACCGTTCGACTGTGGAAGCGTGACGCGGATCCCCTCACCACGCCGGCAATCTTCGAGGCCGGGTTCGAAAGCTTCCAAGTGTCTGGTCATTCGGACCGCACCGGCCGCAGCGAGCGCCTTTGGTTCATTGAGCAGCCGGCCTTCTTCGAGAAGATCAGCTGGATCGGCGATAGGAGCGGGCCGAGGAGGCAGATCGATCTTCCTCGCGACGCCTCGTGGCGGGTCTTCGGCGACTGGCTGGCGGTAAGGCCGCGCAAGCCCTGGACGGTGGGAGGCACCACCCATCCCGCCGACGCGCTGATCGGCATCTCGCTTTCCTCTTTCCTCGCCGGCGGACGCCATTTTGAGACCCTGTTTCAACCAGGGGAAAGGCGCTCCATGCAGTCATTCTTCTGGAATGACGGGAAGCTCATTATCTCTTACCTCGTCAATCTCGTACCGCGTTTCGAGATGTTCACTCCCGGCCACCAGGAATGGACGCGCCGAGTCCTGAACACCCTGCCCGCCGAAGGTACTGTCGACGTCTGGTCATTCGATGCGGCAGTTCACGAGACCAATGGAGAGGTCCTGATCTGTGCTCAGGATCCGATCACGCCGCCGCAGCTCTTGCTGTTCGATATGAATGCCGCGCCGTCTCTCAGCGCTTCAGCAATCCTGAAGCGCAGCCCGGAGAATTTCGATGCATCCGGACTGGTGGTCACGCGCCACGAGGCAGTCTCTATCGATCATGAGCTGATCCCCTATACGCAGGTTGGTCCGGCGAACGGGAACGGAGATGCTCCGATTCACCTTTCCGCTTATGGCGGGTTCGGCGTATCACTCCTGCCCTACTACAACTCCCCGCTGGGCAAGCTGTGGCTCGAGCGCGGCGGCACGTGTGTCGAGGCGAACATCCGCGGCGGCGGCGAGTTCGGCACCCGCTGGCACGAAGCCGGGCGCAGGGAGGGCAAGCGTCTCGCCCATGACGATTTCGCCGCCGTTGCCGCCGACCTCGTGCGAAGGGGCATCACCCTGCCGAGGCGGATTGCCGCCGAGGGTGGCTCAAATGGCGGCCTGCTGATCGCAAACATGCTGACCCGCTATCCTGAGCATTTCGGGGCTCTGTTCTGCACAGCACCGCTTATCGACATGCGTCGCTACACCAAGCTCTTGGCGGGCGCGAGCTGGATCGACGAATATGGCGATCCGGACAAGGTTCACGATTGGGCTTTCCTGAAGGAAATCTCCGCCTATCACGCCGCAGCGCCGGGACAGCCCTATCCGCCTATCCTGATCGCCACCACGAAACGCGACGACCGCGTCCATCCGGGCCATGCGCGCAAGATGGCCGCAAAACTGCAGGCTCTTGGCTATCCCGCTTACTTTTACGAGGCCAGCGCAGGCGGGCACGGCTGCGGCAAGGACAATCGGGAGCAAGCCGCATTCATCAGTCTAGGTACCAATTTTCTCCGCAGCGCAATCGGCTTCAACGATCACCTTCCGGAGACGGCGGAACGCGTTGCAACGCAAGAGGGGCATTTGAGATCCATCAACAATTCATTCGAGCAGGAGACGAAATAGTGCAGTGCATCCTTTCTGAACATCAAGGAGTGAATCTCATGGCGAGAACGCGAATGGGCGTAGCGCGGGCAACAGCAGCGGCGGTGGCCCTGATCATGGTGGGACAGCAGGCCGTCGCCGCGGAGCCTGCGCAAGCAGAGACCGTCCTGGCGGAGACGGGAGCCTCGGTCACCGAAGCGCCAATCCCTTGGCAGGTCCGCCTGCGGGCGTTGGGCGTCGTTACGAAAGATCTGGGCTACGTTGATACGCTTCCCGGCTCCGGTCTTTCGTATTCGGACACGGTGACGCCGGAACTCGATATCTCGTATTTCTTCACCGACAACATCGCCGCCGAACTCATACTCGGTACCACCTATGCCAACATCGCGGGCCAAGGGACGATCGGAGGGTTGGGCAACATCGGCAAAGTTTGGCTGCTGCCGCCGACGCTCACGTTGCAGTACCATTTTACCGATCTCGGCGCGTTCAAACCTTATGTCGGCGCAGGCGTGAACTACACGATCTTCTACAACCAGGACACTGGCAGCGCTGATGCTCTCAAGGTGAAGAACACGTTCGGCACGGCGCTGCAGGTCGGATTCGACTACATGGTGGACCAGCACTGGGGCCTCAACTTCGACGTGAAGAAGCTTTTCCTGAAGCCGGACTTCGACGTCACGGTGGCCGGCGCGAAGCTGACGGGGAAGGCGGAGCTCGATCCCTGGCTGATAGGCGCAGGTGTCACCTACCGCTTTTGAATATCAGAGTGAAGTCTGCTTCCCGACTGCCGGTTTAAATGAAGGGCGCCTCGCGCGCCCTTTTTTACGGTCGACACTGCAGGGCGAGACCTCATGAAGCCGATTGTCGAGAGGGCGGGGCTCTCTTCCGGCGGACCAAGAAGGTGCACTGGCCAGCAGGCCTCGCGCCTGAGATGGAGGGCTTAGAAGCGCTTTGGATCGGGACGGGCTTTGGTATTGTGGGTGGAATGCTTCAGCCAGACTATTTGCCAGCATCGTCTCCCCGACGTTATGTCTGAGCTTCGTGTCAGCGCAAGGCGAACACGCGGCTCCTAGATGCCGACACGATGGCTGGTTCAGCCATGCTGCGACAGTTGCCTGTTTTTTCGGTTCCTTTGCTGTTCGCGCGCTAACCGCAACGCTCCATACTAGTCTCGCGTGCCTGTCCCCGTGGGGCGGGCGACAGAAAGCGATTAGGCCCGCTGAAAGAGGCAGACCGCATCCGAAGGACCGTAACCAAGAGAAGGACCTGAAGCGAGAGCGAAGGTTGCGGCAGGCCGCGGCGGGCCTAAAAGGGAATGCCGACCACCCCACGTCCCAGGAAAAGCTGACAAAAACGCAGCGGCCGACTGTCCAATAGGGTGCGCCCGCGCGAGGGCGAGCTAAATGGCAGGGGCTGCCGGGGGACCTAAGAAAAGCGTGGGCTCACAAGCACCCGGCGCGCGCCATCAGGCCGCCAGCTACTTGGAGGGCGGGGGCATCAGGCCTGTTTGTCGGGCCGAACCAGATCCATGTGGCTGACGCCGAGGGCCAATGCCAGTTCATAGATCGTGATAATTGTCGGATTTCTTCGGCCTTTCTCCAAGCCGCTGATGTACTGCTGACTGAACCCGGAAATCTCCGCAAGCTGCTCCTGCGTCAGGCGCTTCCTTTGCCTGATCCTCTGCACATTCCGTCCGACCAACTTGCGCATATCCATGCACGCAAGCCAGCGGATCAGGCGGCTTGAGTTTATCAACTATAATATGTAATCCACATTTAGCAGGCACAGGGCTTCGCGGGTCCATCGGCCGGAGATAGAATTAGCGATGTTGCAGCCCAGATCGAACACGCCGTTCGCCGACGAGGTCCCCTGGTCGGACCGCATCACGCCCTACGACAAGGACCACTTTACAACCTATATGAGGCTCCTGGACGCCTCAGCCGACAACGCCACTGAAGAGGAAATGGCCCATGTGATCCTCGGCATTGATCCGGCACGCGAACCGGAGCGCGCACGGAACGTTCTTCGCAGTCATCTCGACCGTGCAAACTGGGTGGTGACGAGCGGCTACAAGGATTTGTTCGCCAATTGACCAAATGGGCGGTGCGGTCGCTTCGCTTCAAGCAACGAAGTAGCGCAACCACCATGCATCGACGCATCACCACAGCGCGAATGCCGCTCCAAGATGATCGCGAGGACTTCCAGTCGGCGCGGATGGCCCTGCGCTTCGCTGGTCTCA
This sequence comes from Mesorhizobium sp., assembly GCF_005063415.1. GTDB lineage: Bacteria > Pseudomonadota > Alphaproteobacteria > Rhizobiales > Rhizobiaceae > Mesorhizobium. Next base: position 21,047 of record NZ_SUEG01000054.1, on the reverse strand, counting down.
TCGTTTTGTCCTCCGCTCGCCAATGGCTGCTTCCCAGGAAGCGGTGCGGCGGCGAGTCATGACAGGAAGGGGCGCGCCGTCTGAGCCGCACCGCATCCGGAGGACCGGATGGACGACCTACTGAAAGCTCACAGCTGGCTAAGGGTTGCGGGACGCCGCGGCGGGCCTAGAAGGATACGGCGCCACCTGCTGGGAAAGGCACAAACAGAGAGAATTGCGAGAGTCTAACGACGCGCTAGGAGGCGCAGCGGAATGGTCGAGACGCCAGAGCCAAGAAAAGCGGGGATCAATCCACCGGCACACGGCACGCGCGGTGAGGGCGCGGGCGCCCACTACGTGCGCAGGCTCAACAGAATCTCACACGGATCAGCATCGAGGGCCGCAGTTACGTCGAGAAACTCAATGATATCGAGACGCCGCTCGCCACCCTCATATTTCGCCACGAAAGATTGCGGACGACCAAGCTTCTCAGCCACCTGCGCCTGCGTCAGCCCTTTGACATTGCGCAGTGAGATCAACTGGGCCAGAAACCGCTGGTGGCGGGGAGATCGAAGAGATTTGGGCATTTAGGTGAACCGGTCAGGTAGAGACCGGCTCAGCGACTAATCCCCGTTTCGGATTATCCCATTTTGGGATATTCTGCCTTGCATCCAGCGATCAACATGCGAGGTTCGCGGCAGACATGAATCGATCACCGGGAACAGATAGGACTCAAAGCTCAACACTGCTCGACGAAGTCCCTTGGTCTGACCGTCTTACCTCCTACGACAGGGCGCACTTTACCATCTATATGAGGCTCCTGGACGCCTCAGCCGATGAGGCGCCCGAAGAGGAAATGGCCCAACTGATCCTCGGCATTGATCCGGCACTTGAACCGGAGCGCGCCAGGAAGGCGCTTCGTAGTCATCTTGACCGTGCGAACTGGATGGTGACGAGCGGCTACAAGGAATTGTTCGCCAGCTGACAAATTCGCAGTGCTCGGTCATAGAAGCAGGCAGTTCCTGTGGCAGCCACGGTCAGGCTGATCGGGACCTGCACTACAGCCCCGGCAAAATGGCCCCAGTGGCGAGCACAATTAAGTTCCCAGGAAATCGGGTTTGGCAACCGAGCGTCTGACGTGATAGAAGGTTCCGCTCTGTCTGGATGGGTATTAGCCCGGAGCAGCACTCCATATCGTGCCGGCGCTCGACGAAGGGTCCACCTCTTCGCTTTCAAGCCGCATAACCGACAGCCATCGCCCTAAGTTAAGGGTTTAGAGATTACCGGCAGGCAGGTATGCAAGCGGGCCATCCTCGGAAACTATATAACCGCACGACTAGCTCGTCAGCGACGAAACACCCGCTCGAGCACCCATAGACTATGAGCACCGGCGCGGACTGGAAGAATACGGCTGCATCGCCCGAGCCGGCGGAACAGAAGATCTTGGCATCCAGTCAACGCTCGATACAAGGCGTGCGATCGAATGGCCCGAGCACAAGGGGATCAAAAAGCTTCTCAGAGAATTGAGGACCCTTCGGACCCCAAAAGGGCTATAGCCTGATTTTGGGTTCGCACGCCTAGCTTCTTCTTGGCATTGTCCAAATGAAAAGCGATCGTGCGTGGCTTGATACCCAAGATGCGGCCGGTCACCCAGGCTGAATTACCCCGCGCTGCCCACCTCAGGCACTCATATTCGCGGGATGTCAGCGAAATCCCATCCACTGTTCGATCGCTCGGCAATTTGCGGCGAACGCAACGATGAAAGCAGGCCGCCATCAGTTGAAGAGCTTGTTCGTACCGCTCAGCGACCCGAAGAAATACTGGACGAGGCTCATCGGCGGCAAAAGTAACCGCAGCGATGCGGCCGCGGAGATCGACAATTGGGATCGTCAAACCGCAGCAGATGCTGAATTGAGCCGCCTCATCGAATAGCTGCTGTTGAGCCGGCGACATTTTATCGCCTCCGAAATTCGATCCCCAGTGAAACGGGCAGCCGCCATTTCGAGCACGCAAGACCACAGGATCGAGTTTCTCATACTGATTTTCCAGATACTGTCTGGTCCAGCGGGGTGGATAGTTTGAAATTAGCCTCGGTTTGCCGGAAGGCCGTGCTGGCAAGGAGAGGTAGGCAAAGAAGATTAGGTCAAGTCGTCCGGCCGCCTCAGCCATGGCATCCCGGAAATCTGCCTCATCGACACTCTGTGACAGTCTTTCAAGGAATGTCTCGAAAACAAGTGGCATGTCCCTCGTCATCGTCGCGCTCGATTCTTCCTCTTTCTGCACGCCTTCCGGCTGCGTCGTGTATGTCCCGACAAACGTGATTGAATCCGCGGGCGTCGCTGGGCTGACCGGGCTCCAGAATGCTGCCACACTTTCGATCTTCGTCGGTCATCCCAATCATGCTGGGCTCACCCGATGGGCGTCTGGCAGACGCCTCATGATCTCAACAGCTCAATCAGAGAATCTCCATGCATTAAATCATGACCGCCCCTGCACCGACCAAACCAGGAGAAATCATCCTGCGCTGACCAAAAGCCATCATTGACCCCAGCTTTTGCAGGAATTTGGGTCGGCATTAGCATAACAATTCGGATAGCCGCTCATCCCCCACCCGGGGCGCCGTGATCCGCAAAGAAGTGTTGCGATGCTTTCTTTTCTTTGATAGGCAAATCGTCTCAACAATATTAAAATGCCTTTCCTTGTGAACGGGGTGGCGTGTGAGTATCGTCCTTTTATATACCTGACGTGATAAAATTCACCGCAATGATTATTCTGCTCTTTGTGATGTGAAGGAAGATAATCTTCGGCATTGCCGCACTTTGGAACCGGCGACCGTGGCCCGCTGCAATGATGTAAAGGGCACGTCTAAGCTCAATCTGCATCGGAACGTGCAGATGACCTTTACCAGACCCTCGATTCCGCACGGGCCATAATGATACTGATTACGTGGGTCAAAAAGGGCGCCCTGCCGGCGGGGAGGTACACCCGCAGGGCGCGCCGCACAGAGGTCCTGGTCGTTGGGCAACAGGACAGCGGCGGCAGAATTGATTCGGTTACAAATCGTGACTGAAATAGCCCGGAGCATGCTCAAGATCAGATATCTGGAATTCAACAGTTTTGGGTCTGCTCGGCGCAGTAGCGCGCAGGGACATGCCTGCCTCCGGACTCGCTCCTTCGCGATCGCAAAATCATACGGCACCCTCGGCCTTCAGCGCGCGATAGGTGGTATCGACCGACTTTACCGTCGCGTCGACAATGATGTCGATCTCTTTTCGGGTAATGATCAGGGGGGGGGCATAACCGAGGATGTCGCCATGCGGCATGGCCCGTCCGATGACACCATTCTCAAACAGAGCAGCTGCAGTGCGCACCCCGACCTGAAGGTCGGGTTCGAATGGTATCCTTTGTTTTGGGTCCCGCATCATCTCTACGGCCGACAGGATACCCACTCCGCGAACTTCACCAACGATGGGATGTCCCGCCAGCTCGGCCTTCATCCGGTCTTGCCAATACGGTCCAACATCGCGGACATGCTCCAGAATATTTTTTTCTTTAAGCAGTCGAATATTGGCGAGCGCGGCTGCGGCACAAAGCGTGTGCCCCGAATATGTCCAGCCGTGGCCGAGTGCGCCGTGCTTCTCAGTTCCTTGTTCCAAAACCGACCAGACACGGTCGCCAATGATTGACCCGGAGATGGGGAGGTAGGCGGAACTCAAACCCTTTGCGATGGTCACGAAATCCGGACGCATGTTATACAGGTGGGAACCGAACTTCTCGCCGGTTCGCGCGAAGCCACAGACCACTTCATCCGCGATTAGAAGGATATCGTATTTGTCGAGCACCGCTTGAATGGACGTCCAGTACCCTTTGGGGGGCGGCACAATACCTCCTGTCCCAAGTACCGGCTCTCCGATAAAAGCTGCAACCGTTTCCGGTCCTTCGGCCAGGATCAAGGCTTCAAGCTCATCGGCACAGCGCCGGGAGAACGCTTCCTCGCTCTCCTCGACACGCGCCTGGCGGTAATAGTGCGGCGTGGTTGTATGGCGCACCAAATCCAGAGGCAGGTCGAAGAAATTGTGAAAGAAGGGAAGGCCAGTTAGGCTACCCGTGACCAATCCAGACCCGTGATAGCCGCGATTTCGCGAGATGATCTTTTTCTTTTCGGGCCGGCCAAGAATGTTATTATAGTACCAGACCAGCTTGATGTTGGTTTCGTTGGCATCGGAACCGGAGAGGCCGAAATAGACCCTTCGCATGTTCTGACCGAAATACTCGACCACGGCCTCTGCCAACAGGGCGACCGGCTCCGTACCTTGGCTGGCATAGACGTGCGCGAACGGCAATTCGTGTGCTTGCCTGGCAATGGCCTCGGCGATCTCCGTGCATCCATATCCCATGTTGACGCAGTAGAGTCCTCCGAAACCGTCGAGGCTCCTTCGGCCTTCGGTGTCCCAGATATAGACGCCTTCCGCACCGGCCATAATCCTATTTGGCGTTTCGCCTCGGCTGTGCTTGGCCAAATGCGTAGAAGGATGGAAGACGAAGCTTCTATCCTTCTCCCGGAGTTGCTCGGTTCCCAGATTGCTCAAGCGCATGTCCCTCTCCTCGCGATAAATTGGCGGAGGGCACTCGGCCAGCCACCTGTTTAGATAGCATACCGGAAACGTCCCTCGAGTTTCTCGGGAATGCAGGTTATTGGCCGTGGAATTCGCGGGATCGGCCCGAATTGCCGTGAAAACTAAGGCGTCACCTTCGCCTTAGCCGAGGGTCGGGGGCGCGTCCTGCAAACACGAACAGCTTACGACGCGCATGCGCCCAGCATAGTGCCCGATTAGCGGGCGATATTGGGTAGTGTGCTGAGGGTTCTGCAAATTCGCTGAGAGAGGGCGGTCATGGCAGGCTGGTGATGTTCAACGTCACCGATTCCCTGGAAGGAACGCCACCATGACCAAGACAGAAAGTAAGACCGCCAGCGCTGCCGTCAAAGACATTCTGCTTTCGAATCCGGATGGATTGCACGAGGTGATCCGCGCGGTGATGCAGGAGGTGCTCGAGGCCGAGATGGACGAGGCGCTGGGTGCTTCGAAGAGCGAGCGCACGCCGGAGCGTCTCGGCTATCGCTCGGGTTACTATGGCCGCACGCTTGTCACCCGGGTCGGCAAGCTTGAGCTGCGGGTTCCGCAGGACCGGGCGGGCCGCTTCTCGACCGAACTTTTCGAGCGTTACCAGCGTTCCGAGCGGGCCTTGGTGGCGACGCTTGCGGAGATGTATGTGCAGGGCGTGTCGACCCGGAAGGTCAAGGCGATCACCGAAGAGCTGTGCGGCCATGCGTTCTCGGCCTCGTCGATCTCGGCCATCAACAAGCGGCTGGACGAGAGCCAGAAGGTTCGGCCCGGCAAAGACGCGCGGCGAGAGCTCCTTGCCATCGACATCTTGATTCGCAGCCGACCAGCGCCGCCAAGTTCTATCGGTCAGCGTGTTGCCTTTCTTGCGATCGCAGATTCGTGGTTGCTGCGCAGGGCGAGCCGAGCTGCGGCTCGCAGGAGGGGGCAGCCGACAGAATTGCGCGGCCTGAAAAGCTGCCTCCATCAATGCTCGCCGCTCGTGCAGTCTCGAAACGCTGGATCAAGCCTCAAACGTCGAACAGCCGCTCCTTTTCCTCGCGAAACCAGCGCCCTCGCGCGACGTGATCGTGCCTGACGATCCGACGCTTCGAGCGGGGCTCCTCAAATAGGTTGCACATGACCTGCAGCTTTCTGCCAAACTCAGCAAATCGGACGTCTTCTTATCATCGCTCGGCAAGCTCGGAACAGGCTGGCGGTCGTTGCTAAGGCTAGTCGCCGCCAGCGGATGGCGAGGATGTTGTGGCGGCTAAGTGCTTTTAGGTGGGCGATTATAAGCCGAGATCGCGATAGGTGCTTTCGCCATAGCTCCTGGCGCCATCGCCACGCTGAGCGTTTGAAAGCCGATGAAATTCGCTCGGCCAATTGGCTAGCGCGTGCTTGATGGCCTTCATCTTGAACGGCACGTGCACAACACATTTGTCCCTGATGATAGGCGGACAGCTCACATCTTGTTGCCGCGAGCCGTTAAGGTTTGCTGCGATTATCGGCAGACCTAGATCAAGAGCCAATTCCATTTCCCAGCGCACGAAGCGAAAAAGGTTTTTCGTCTTCTCACCGATCAGGACAAGTACCTGGCTCGATCCATTCATTCTGTTGCGAAGATTGCGTTTAACATAATCTTCGTCCTGTGCTCGGCCCGTCATATTGTCCAGATCGTGAGCGTTCGCGAATTCAAAACTCACATTCTCGCTGGCGTTCCACCCTTTCATAAAGCGGTATGCCCAAGCGTCTTCATCGCCGTCAAATATTACATAGGTCGGATCGCTGTATGCCATTGTTGTCTCTTAGTTGTTTTGACGAGCAACCCACTGGGTGTGCTCCCGTGAGAAAGCCAGTTCGGCTTCGTTCACCGCGGCGGAGAATGCCTCATCCGAGTTGGCGTCCGTAATAAGGTCGGCAGTCAAGCCGATCTCGTGAGCTGTCAACGTGTAAGCCGATGCCAATTCGTTAAATTTCTTGATCTGGGTCCACCCGATAAGGGAGGCGGCGATGACAATTAGCGGCTCGGTCGGCCAGCCTGGCATCGCGGGGTCAGCGATGCGTACTACGATGAACGAGAATCCCAGAGCGTATGCAAAAATACCAAGGCCCATCCAGACTTTCGCGGACCTCTTGTTCGAGCGCGCCTTCTTCTCGTACCACTTCCGTTGGTCGCAGATTCGTCTCTGCAGATATAGGTCTTTTCGTTCTTTTCGCGGGGAGTCCCTTATCGACATCATCTCGTCCGTTGTTTGGGGCGATGCTGAATCGGTGCCGCTCAACGCGCTACCAAGGTGACGATTGCTATCAAGGATATCTTCCATGAGCTTTCGAAAATCAGCTCTGGCGTCAGCCGCGCGCGCGTCATCGAACGGCTGTGCTCGCATCGCGAAGCGCCAAGTCAATGTCTTCACCGACTCTGCCAGAGCTCGAGCCTGATACCAGACCTGCTCGGGCTTTGTGACCGACCGGAAAATGAGGACTCCCATTGAGCAAAGAAATACCGCAGCATAGACACCGAAATAGGCTTTTGATGACGACAAGTCCAAAGAGAGCACCGACGCTAAAAAAAGAAGAACGTACTCTGCCCGGATCAGGCGCAGAAACGTCGCCTGCTGCTCGTTGGATGCCACGTCGGCGCTATTATAGAGTCCCGGATATTTCATTTTTGAAGCACACCAGTCTATTTTGTGGCGGTAAATTCTTTAAGCCAGGATTTGGCAAACGTGAGGTTAGCAGTCGAGCTTACAGAGCCTATTCTTGAGCGAGGCGCGGTCCCTCTGTTCATAAACAGGAATGCAGGTCCTGTCCCATCAATGTAAGGGTATAGGCCCAAAAATTCTTGCCCGGAGAATGTTTCCGAAGAATTTTTTGCCACGGGCAGAACCGCTACCGCGGTCCGAAACCCATCGAAAAAGCCAAGCTCCCAAGGCATCCATCTGGATCCTGGAGAATTGTTTGAATGCACATAGATAAGCGTCTTTGACTGCCTCATACGGGTCCGCAGCAACTCGGCGGTGGCCGAGGAGACCTTTGTGCGGTCCAGTTGTGAATCTTCGACCCAATCTACGTAAGCAGTGAACCCAAGCTCCTCGAAAATTCGCTTCACACCGAGAATGATCTCTGCGTCCTTGAAAGAATGTGACAGAAAAACGTCGAATGACGATCTGGCTGTAGCTGCGGCCGTCTCTTCCTTTAGAACGATCGATGCGGCTCTATGTCCTCGACTGGCATTCGCAACTCTTTTCAGCTCTGCCTCGGTCAGTAGCACTATTCAAATCCCCCCATGATCTGTTCGCAATCTATGAACTTGACGCCCATTCGATTAAGCGACCCTTGTCTTGTGAAAACTGGCACCATGCTCTCCAGCCGGGTAGCGCAACCTCCACCTTCTCAAAGACCACGTCGGCTGGCAGGAGTGACCGGCCTTGTCACCCACCTACGCGCCCCCGGCACAGCCATGCTCCTCACTTAGAAGGCTGCGGAGACCAGCAATGTCAAACAGGACAGACGATCTCCTAATCTCGATCAGCAACGAACTTAGGACGTAAAAACGCGATGGAGCGATCTCCGAATGTCCGCAGGCGTCGAGGGCCCGGTTGGTCGCCAAGGCCGAGCGGGCCAGCTTGCACTCCCGCTATCCGTCGGCTTGCCAAACCCTCGCTGTAGATTTCGCCCCCTACACGGATGCGCTGACCGCGACTAAGCTCAATCGCCACTGATCGCCAATCCAGGGCGAAAGTTCCCCCCTTGAAGTAGCGGTAGAGGCATTTTTCGGCACTTCGCATCTTAGATATGGACGCCTCCTCAACCAGGCACGATCCGGTTTGGCTTCTCGCCGTAACCGTGCTGGGCAAGTGCGTCCGATGGCTGCTTCGATCCGTCTCCTGGAATGATCGGTTCCAGATTGCTCAAGCGCATCGTCCTTCCTCGCCATCAACTGGCGGATAGCGCTCGGCCACCTTTTTCCAGCAATTAGTATACCGCAAATGTCCCTTGAGTTTCGTCGGAATGGGCGCCTTTTGCCGACGAATCTACGGGATCCGCGCCAAACGCCGTTGAAACTTAAACTTTCGGTTTCACCGTTGCCTCAGTGCGGACAAAGGTATCGGTGAATTGGACTTCACTGGTTTCGTGACGACAAGGCTATAGTATTGATCAATGCCCAAGCCTGCCTGCAGCAGTCCCTCCATGAAATCCTGATAGGCGGCCATAGAAGGAGATGCGACCCGCATCAGATAATCGACGCGCCCCCCAATTGCCCAGCAGTCCAGGATTTCCGGGATCTCTTGGATTGCAGTTTCGAAGTGTCGTTGGTCCTCAAGACGATGGCGATCCAGCACGACTTCTACCATCACAAAGATCATGCCGCCAATGAGGGCAGGACTCAGTCGCGCATAGAATCCCTCAATAATCCCTGCGGCCTTGAGTGCTCGGAGCCGCTCCGAACAGGCCGACGCCGAAAGATGAACTCGTTTTGCAAGCTCACTTTTTGAAATCCGACCGTCTGCCTGAATCTCGGAGAGAATCCGGACGTCCCAACTGTCGAGTTGCACGGGGTCGGGTTTCGACTTCATAACCTGTTGCTCTCAAGCAGCGATGACAGCGCCTTGTGCGCCGATCAATTCTATCCATCTTGAATGACCGAATGTAGTAGTGGAACGCATCCGTTCTCGGTCCGAAATGTGCCAGAATGGGGTACGACAATCAGCTGAGGGAGAGCGATCCGCTGAGAAAAGCTGCAGAAGTACTTTGGCTATCGCCCCGACGCCTAACGGGGCAATGATGCCGCTGGAGAGAATAGTCGGCGGCGGCGAAGACCTCCTAATAAATAGATACCCCATTTTCTTGAATCTCCGCTGCCGTACTTGATAGACGTGCGACAGCATTCGAGCCTCGATCGCGTGGACGGCATACTCAATGCAGTATTCAGTGGCACATTCAGCTATTGGGGTGAATTGAAGGCCTTGCTCGTCCGGCTCGCGGAGGCGCAAGGCACCGCAAATGCCGCTCGTCTCACGGCAATTTGACGCTGGAGTCTGGCCGAAATCGCCCAACGGAAAGACTCAAACGCCAATGTTGCGTGCGATGCTGTCGGCCGCCATACGCTTACGCCACTCAAGAGGCCCGGAATTGTGAATGGAGTTTCCCTCAACATCGACGGCCATGATAACAGGCATGTCCTGCACATCGAATTCATAGATGGCTTCCATGCCCAGGTCTTCAAAGGCAACGATCCGCGCCGCCTTAATCGATTTTGAGATCAGGTACGCAGCGCCACCCACTGCAGCAAGGTATGGCGTTTTGTGTCTTACAATCGAGGCGATGGCCGCCGGTCCCCTCTCCGCTTTGCCCACCATCGCGAAAAGGCCGGTTTCGGCGAGCACCTTGTCCGTAAAATCGTCCAAGCGGCTGGAGGTTGTTGGACCGGCGGGTCCAACGATCTCATTTCTCGCTGCCCGGACGGGACCGACGTAGTAGATCACGCGTCCCCGCAGATCGACTGGAAGCGGCTTGCCGGCATCGATCAGTTCGACCATTCGCTTGTGGGCAGCGTCACGGCCCGTCAGCATCTTTCCAGACAGCAGGAGCGTTTCACCGCAGCGCCACGATGCCGTCTCTTCCTTCGTCAGCGTATCTAAATTGACCCGCCGGACGCCGGCTGGGTTCAATTCGTCGGCTCCGATGTCGGGCCATTCGCGCAAATCGGGCGGCTGGAGGCTGATGGGTCCAGAGCCGTCCAAAGTAAACTTCAGGTGCCGGTTGGCGGCGCATTGCGGGATGAGCGCCACAGGCTTGGACGCTGCATGAGTAGGATAGGTCGCAACCTTGACGTCAACGACTGTCGTCAGACCACCAAGGCCTTGGGCGCCGATACCAAGCGCGTTGATCCGCTCATAAAGCTCAATCCGCAGCCCCTCCTCTGCGCTTGACGCCCCCCTTGCGATCAGTTCCGCCATATCGATGGGCTCGTTCATGGCCTCCTTGGCCAGCAGCATCGCCTTTTCAGCGCTACCACCGATGCCGACAGAGATCAGTCCAGGTGGACACCACCCGCTGCCAAGGGTCGAAACGGTATTGACCACCCAGTCGGAAACGGAGGCGCTGGGATTGAGGGTGGTAAAACGTGCCTTGTTCTCCGACCCGCCGCCTTTTGCGGCGATGGTGACCTCAATCTGGTTACCTTGCACCAGGTCGACATGGACAACTGCCGGCGTGTTGTCGCGGGTGTTGACCCGTCTGGCGAGGGGATCCGCAACGATCGATGCCCGAAGGGGATTGTCCGGATCGAGATAGGCTTGACGTACGCCCTCATTCACAAGATCAGCGAAACTGGCCGTTGACTTAATGCGGGCATCCATGCCGACCTTTGCGAAGACAACCACAAGTCCGGTGTCCTGACAAATCGGGCGCCGCCCAAAGGCCGCCATGCGGGAGTTCAGCAGAATCTGACCTATGGCATTCTTCGCCGACGGGCTCTGTTCTCGCGTGTATGCGTGAGAAAGAGACCGGATATAATCTGGAGGATGATAGTACGAGATGTACTGAAGAGCGTCGGCGACGCTTCTTGTGATGTCCTTGCCAGCGATGGTCCGTGTTCTATTTCCCACCGGATTTTATCCAAATGACCCGAGGCCATTCACCATTTTCAGAATCTGGAAGCTTCGCACCCCCTGCTCGCCGCCTTCATATCCATAGCCGCTTTGCTTGACTCCTCCATAAGGGGCATCAGCGGAAACCCCTTTCAGGTAATTCACACTAACAGCGCCCGCAGAAAGACCGCCCACAAGCCTCTGTTGCGTATCGGCCGCGCCAGTAAACAAGTAGGCGGCCAGACCGTACTCCGTGGCGTTGGCTTCATCGATCGCCTCTTCGATCGTATCGAAAGGAGCCACGCTGAGAATTGGTCCGAACGGCTCTTCATGAAGCACTCTCGCTTCCTTCGGTACGCCAGTCAGGATGGTTGGCGGCCAGTAAAACCCCGGTCGGTCAAGGGGGGTGCCACCGGTCTCGATTTGGGCGCCGCCCTCTACCGCATCTTTGGTCAGGCGTTGCATGGCCTCGATTCGCCGCGCGTTTGCCATGGGACCCATCTGCGTTGCAGGGTCATCCGGTGGACCGATCCTGATTTTTCGGACCGCCTCCGTCATCCGGAACAGGAATTCCTCATAGCGGGATCGGGCGACAAGAATCCTGCTGGGCGCATTACAACTCTGGCCCGCGCACTCGAATTTGTATTCCGAAATAGCCGGTATCGCCGTTGCCAGGTCGGCATCTTCGCACACAATAACCGGGGAATGTCCACCGAGCTCAAGGATGCAGCGCTGCAGATTATTCGCGGCCAGTGTGGCCAGCTGTTTCCCAACAGCGGTCGACCCCGTGAACGTCAAGACTTTGACAATTGGCGAACTGAGCAGATGCCGTGATATATGCACAGGAACACCGAACACCAGGTTGACCACGCCTTCCGGTATCCCTGCTTGACGCAAAGATTCCACGATATGGACAGCCACGCTTGGCGTCTCTTCGGCCCCTTTGAGGATCACCGGGCAGCCTGCCGCCAGCGCGGGGGCGAGCTTGCGGGCGATGAGAACGGCTGGATAGTTCCACGGCGTAAAGGCAGCGACGACACCGAGGGCCTCCGGGACGATCATCCTGTTCGGACCCAACGGAATCGGGGTCGACAACTCATCGGCATGCCGGCCATTCCATTCCAGCGTTTCGACTGCGCGCGCGTACTCTCCTGTTGCTTCGGCAATCGTCTTTCCCTGTTCGGACGACAGGTCCCTGGCTGCGGCGCCAGCTTTCTCTGCCAGAATGCTGGCGGCAGAGACGAGTATCTCGCCACGCTCTTTGGCGGGTCGTGAGGACCACGCCTTGCGGCTGCGTTCTGCCGAAGCAAGAGCTTCATCCAAGTCTGAAACCGTAGCCGAGGCCACTGAGGCAAATACCTTCTCCGTCGCCGGGTTGATCACCGGCAAAGTGGCTCGGCTACCACCGGCTCGCCATTTGCCATTAATGAAGAGCTCGTAACTCTTGGCGTCGGACATCGCGGGCTCCACTTGACTGAATTCTTGCATACGAGCGCAGTTTCGATATCGAAACTGCTGAACTCGCTTGAGCCAGTTTCATCGCGATGGTCGCGGCGGGTCAAATATCGAATATTGCCGAAATCCATCTGGAATCCAGATCGGGCTGGTCCTAATGGCCGCAAAAGATCATGCCCAGCTTTAAAGGTTAGTTTGTCAGGTCGCCTCAGGCGCCACCGCTGCCCAGCTCCGGATTTCAATCAATTCTCGAGCGACCTTCGGAATGAGCTTGCGGACTGCGGACACGGCGGCGGAACGCTCATCTTTCGGGTTTACAGCAAGCACAACGGAGCGGGTAATCACCGGATCCACGATCTTGACCGTACGGACCAGACCCTGAGAGGCTTCTTTCTGAACCGCAGACGCGGCGAGAATAGAATGCGCTTTCCCCTCTACGACCATGTTGATGATCGTTGAAAGCGAGTCCACTTCAAACCTGACGTCCAGCGCGCAACCGTGCTGTGCGACGACGTCAGCCACCGAACGCCTGACATTGTTATTGCGCATGGGAACCGCCAGGGGGAATGCATGCAGGTCGGCCAGAGATATCGCATCTTCGAAAGGCGGCTCACCCGACGGTACCACCAGACAAAGGTTTTCGCGCGCTATCACCGTCATTCGGCCTACGCTATCCGCAGTGCGGTAGAGTACCGCCAGATTGAAGCGTCCAGCAGCCATCCACTCCTCCAGCGGTCCCGTCATACCCTCGACCATCTTGAGGGAGACCCTGGGCAGTTCGTTTCTCACCGACTCAAGCAGGGGGCCGCTCAGGACGCGGGCAGCTCCAGACGGAATGCCAATCGTCACCTCCCCGGCGGGGGAAGCAGCTGTGTTGGTCAATTCCACCTCGGTAAGTCGAATTTCTTTAAGAATCGCCCGAGCGCGTTCGAGCAGTTTGGCTCCTGACGCCGTCACGCTCACACCGGTCCTGTCGCGTATCAGCAGTTGAGTGCCGAAGGCTTCCTCCAGTTGACGCACATGCAGGCTCAGCGCACTCTGGGCAACATTAAGGAAGCCAGCGGCCTTCGTGAAACTGCCTGCTTCGACCACACCGACGAAGTATCTTAACTGCCTGATTTCCACGAGTACCCATCCGAGAGCGGACTGCAATTAGTTTAATCTATCTCGAAATGCGATGGCGCGACAGCAATAATTGTGCCGAGTTGCATAACTCCTAGCCGTAGGGTCGCTCCAGTTTGGTAACCAACCTCTGAGGCCTCAGACGCCCAACCCGGCGCCCGGATCCGTGGCGATGATATCTCGGGCCCTTTGGATAACCGGTGGATCGACCATCCTTCCGTCCAGGGCGAACGCGCCTATGCCCTGCGCCGTCGCATCTTTCTCCGCCGCGAGGACACGACGGGCCCATTCGAGTTCCTGTGGACTTGGCGAAAAAGCGTCATTGAATATGGCAACCTGGTTTGGATGGATCGCCAAAGCTCCGGCAAAGCCGAGCCGCCGTGCACGCTCCGCAGCCTCACGAAGTTTGTGAGTGTCAGAGAACGCGCCAATGCTTCCTATGAAGCCCAGCGGGAGCAACCCCGCCGCACGGGCGGCAAAAAGAACAGAAAGGTTTGGCGTCAAGAGAAGATCAAGTTCTGGGGCGCCGCCAACAGCGGCACTAAAGTCTTCAGGGCCAAGGGCCATTGCGACCATCCTGGGATGTGACGAGGCAATGGCCGATAGCTCTTGCAAGGCACCTGGGGTCTCGATTTGGGCAAGAAACCGGATACATCCCAACGGAAGATTTCTTTCTCGTTCGAGTTCCGATACCGCATTCGCGATCTCAGCTACCCACGCTGCCGAATCCACTTTCGGAAGAACAAGTGCATCAACGCCCGCCATCACGGCTGCGTCGAGATCGGCCGCCAAGGCTCGCAAACCGCGATTCACGCGAACTAAAACAGAAGCGCCCCTGCGGCCCACCTTTGCCACGGATGCACCAAGCTGGCGCCGTGACTCACCTTTTTGATCCTGGGGAACGGAGTCCTCTAGGTCGAGTATGATGCCATCTGCCCCGCGCTCATGAGCCGCCTCCACAAAACGCGGAACATGAGAAGGAACGAAGAGCAGAGATCTCCATCGGCGAATGGACATCGGGCTTTCAACGGCCGGAATGGTGCCCTTCATGAAGTCGCCTCTGGTGCCGGTTTTAGCGCGGGCTGTGTCAGTGAGCTGGCTGGGCGGCCGTGGGACTGGAAAGGGTTAGGAGTAGGCATGCACTCTGTGGGTCGCAACCGCGCCCCCTTCCCGACAAGGCGCGCGCTCACGCTGACGCAGCTCGTTCGCGCAAACGTCCCAGAACCTCCTCGCGGACAGCCTCGGTATGAGCTCCAAGAGCCGGAACGGGGCGCAGCAAAGGGCGCTCAGAGTTGAAGATCGCCGCCGGCGCTATCGCCTCGATGGTTCCTTCGGGTGTTCCGACCTGCACCTTGCGAATGTGTGGGTGCTTTGAAACATCCGCGACTTCGTTCAGTCGGCCATATGCCAACCCGGCCGCCTCAAGCTCCTGCATTGCTTCGTGGCATAACAGTTCGGAAAACCGCTGTTCGATGATCTCATCAAGTTGCGCACGGTGACCGAGGCGCTCCATATTATCGGCGAAACCAGGTGTGCGTATAAGCCCCGGCTGCTTCAGGAACTTCTCGCAGAAATTCACCCATTCACGGTCATTCTGAACCGAAAAGATGACCTCTTTGCCGTCGGCACAGCGATAGGCGCCATACGGCGCGAGCGACGGGTGTTTTACGCCCGCGCGAACCGTGTGATAGCCGCCGTATTCGTTTTGAAGAACCGGCACGTTCATCCAGTCGGCGACGGCATCGAACAGTGACACCTGAATGCTGGTCCCGTCGCCGGTGACCTCGCGGTGATACAGCGCCTGAAGAATGGCACTGTGCGCTGTCATGCCTGCCGAGATGTCGCAAACCGACACACCCACACGGGCGGGTCCCTGTTGCGTCCCGGTGATCGCACACAGACCAGTTTCGGCCTGGACGATGAGATCATAAGCCTTCAACTGGGAATACGGCCCCTGCTCCCCGAAACCAGAGATATCGCAGGTGATCAGCCGCGGAAAACGTCGACGCAGATCCGCAGACCCGAAACCCAATTTTTCGATACTGCCCGGCTTTAGATTTTGGATCAAAACGTCGGCACCGGCAATGAGCGTGTCCAGAACGGCGCGGTCCGCCTCAGATCTCAAGTCCAGACAGACCGACTCCTTACCCCGGTTGAGCCAGACGAAGTAAGCGCTCTGACCCCGCACCAACTTGTCGTAATTTCTGGCAAAATCCCCTTCGGGCCTCTCGATCTTGATCACCCGGGCGCCGGCATCAGCAAGGCGAGACGAAGCGTAAGGCGCAGCAACCGCCTGCTCCACGGCAACGACGGTGATCCCCTCAAGAGACTTCTGCATGCGACACCGTGTTTTCATCCAACGTTTTCGTTTTGAATTCGACGACGGTTCAGCATAGCCAGCAACCGATTTTGTTCGTTCCCAACTATTGAGAATGCCTCGTCGACACCCATTCCAGGCTTCGCAAGCATCATGTCTGCCTGGGTCGCCACCGATATGTGGACAGAAGCTTGGGCAGAGAGATCTGTCTCGGTACAGCTTCCTCCAACGTACGCGCCTACCTTGTTCTCCTTGCACAGGAGCACGGCATGTGCCGTGTCAGCCAATGAGCCAACATCGGGCGTCTTGATTTGAATGAGATGCGCGGCTCTCGCTTCGGCAAAGAGCCGAATATCCTCAAGCGTGTTGCACCTCTCATCGACGACAATTCGAGCACTGGAACCTCGGCTGTCCAAAATGGATACGATCTCGGCGTAGTTCTCAATTTGAGCTTGCGTCGAACCAAAGTCCGCCGGGGACTCGATGTTGATCGTAAAACCCGGAACGGTATCGACAACCCTGCAGATAAAATCGGCGACCCGTTGCGGTTCCAGGCCGATTTCTTGACCGATCCAGCCATAGACATCGAAATGCAGCACGGGATTATACCCGGGACGGCCGATCTCGCGCGTACGCTTCGCGACCCACTTCACGAACTCCATGAAGGTCTGACCGTCTACGCCGAATTTCTGCCGAGAGTTGATCAGGCCGTGGGGAAGCACATCCACACCCTTCAGAATCATCTTGTCGACGTTAATTTCGCGAGCGTCACCGCTCTGACAGTAGATGGGGACCCTCTGCATTGACAGCGGTAGGTTAAACTCAGCGCATATGATCTCCGCCATTGTCGCACGGTGAAGATGAGCGGCTGCGCGAAGAAGCGCCTGGCTGACGCCATACTCAATCGCGAGAGGCAGCCGCTTATCATCGTGAGGCTCGAAAACATTCGCGCAGGCAGCAAGGTAGCGAGACGCATCGACATCGAGAAGTCGTGGCGAGACGACTCGCGACGTCAAATCCGAGATTTGAGCAGCTTCAAAGAAGGGATCGCGTCCGCCCGCACCAGAGTACTGGACGCTCACCATGTCGCCCCAAACGATGGTCCCGTCGGTGAGGGCAAGCCCGATGCTGAGCGAAGAGGCCGGAACGCGAATGGACGTGAACCCAGGTGTTAACGGTTCGCTGACATACATGAAGCCGTCCTGGGTTGCGCCGGCCCTGATAGCAGCTTGGTCGTCATAGAAAAATGCGCCATTGCCGGGCGCGAGGAGGACTTCTTTGATGTGCACTTCACTTCGCTCGAGTTACGGAAGAGTTGACGGGCGGACACAGCTAACGCGGCATGCCAGCGGAGCATGCACGACTTGCTGTTAAGTTTGCCAATATAATGTCCGGCACGGTGGCATCGCATTTTCAGATGGCTTGCGCCTGTCGCACTTGAGCTGATTTGAATTGTTAGCGATTCTCAATCACTTTGATCCTCATATGTGCGTCGCCTCCGCATGGTTAGCGACGCGAGTCGGGCTCGTCAATCAGATCCGCGGCCCGCTTTCCGAGCACGGCATCGCCGTCGACCGCCGGGCGTAGCAAGTGCGAGATGTGATCGTAATGACGAACGGCGAGGTTCCGGCGGACGTTTATAAGCAGTTCGGGATGTTGATTATGTCGTGGCGCCAAGCGATCAGGTTTGATAATGCCGCGCCTCCGGTTGGCGATAACTGTCGTGGCACCAGCCGTGACCGCGATAACTCACATCATCAGAACCGGGTTCCGATTGGAACCTGCGGCTGCTGCTGCAACGACGGCGCGGTTCCGCCCTCCAGCGGGAAATGACATTTGAAGCGGTGCTTCGCGTCGTCCCGGCTTGCCGAGCATTCCGGGAATACGCGGCTACAGATGTCGTGGGCGTAACGACAGCGCGTGTGGAACTCGCAGCCGGATGGCCGCCTTATCAGGCTCGGCACTTCGCCCGTTATCTCGATGCGATTGAGAACGGCATCCGGATCGGGCTCCGTATTGGCCGACAGCAAGGCTTGCGTATATGGATGCCGCGGTTGATCGAAAATGCGTTCGGTCGGCCCAACCTCGACGAAGCGGCCGAGATACATGATCGCCATACGGTCAGTGATATGGCGAACGACATTGAGGTTGTGAGTGATGATCAGAATCGCGATGCCGAGTTCGTCCTGCAAGCGAGCAAACAGATTAAGCACTTCGCCTTGCACCGAGACGTCGAGGCCGGCCGTCGGCTCGTCGGCAATGATCAGGTCCGGATTGAGCGCAAGGGCACGCGCGACGCCCACTCGCCTAGCCTGCCCGCCGGAAAGCTGATGGGGGTAGCGCCGAGCAAAATCCGTCGGCAAGCCGACCATGCGCAAGAGACGTTCCGTTTCGGCTCCGACATCGCGATCGCGTAATCCGTGGATGCGGAAAGGCTCCGACAGGAGCGATCGCACGGTCAGCCGTGGCGAGAGCGAGCCGATGGGATCCTGGAACATCATCGTCATGCGTCGTAGATACGGCTTACGTTCGGCCGCGCTCAGTCCGGTGATTTCCTCTCCCTCGAAGCGAATGCTGCCGCTCACAGGCGGCCTCAACCCCATGATCGCGCGCGCAACGGTGGACTTGCCCGAACCGCTTTCGCCCACGAGACCAAGTGTCTCGCCTTTGCGGATTTCGAAGGACACGCCGGAGACTGCGTCGACGAAAGGATGCTTCGTGCCCGCCGCAAGCGCCTTCAGTGGACCCATCGTGCGGAAACGGACGCAAAGATCCTGGACGCGGAGCAGCGAGCTCATGCTGAAACCTTCTGTTCTTCACCGAGCAAATGGCATCGCGCACGGTGTTCGAGGCCGATGCGGTACTCAGCCGGGCTCTGTTGGCTACAACGATCGAGTGCCGAGGGGCACCGTTGACTGAAAATGCATCCTTGCTTGACACCTAGAAGGCTGGGCACCTCGCCGGGAATGGTCGGCAAATTACGCGTACTTTTTCTAATCCGCCCCGGATCGCATTTGAGCAGCGCGCGAGTGTAGGGATGTCTGGGATTGTGGAAGATGTCTCGTACGGTCCCCTGCTCAACCACTTCGCCAGCATACATGACAGCGACCCGGTCGCATAGCTCAGCAACCGCGCCGAGATGATGAGAGACGAACAAGACGGCGCAACCGATCTCCTTCTGGAGATCCTTAAGGAGATGAATAATTTGCACCTCCAGAGTTGCATCAAGCGCGGTGGTTGGCTCGTCGGCGATCAGGAGCGCCGGCTTAACAAGAAGCGCCATGGCGATGCAGATACGTTGGCGCATGCCACCGGAGAACTGATGCGGAAAACCGCCGATACGGGAGTCGGGGTCGGGAATTCCCACCCGCCGAAGCATGGCGATGGCAGCGGCGCGTTTCTCGCTCCGGCTTCTCCGTTCATGGTGTTGGATATCGATCATCTGGCTCTCGATGGACCGCACGGGATTGAGTGCGGTCATCGGATCTTGGAAGATCATGGAAAGGCGATCGCCGAGAAGGCTCTGTCGTACCGACGCTGGCATATCGAGTAAGTTGCGCCCCTCGAAGACAATAGCGCCGGCGGTAACTTGCGCATTTTCTGGAAGCAGTCCCATCACCGTATAGGCGAGCGTGGATTTTCCTGATCCGCTTTCGCCGACAATGCCAACTACCTGTGCGGCGGGAACATCGAGCGAAACGTTTCGCAGCGCATGCACGCGGCCGGAGGGAGTACCGAAATCGAGATCAAGCCCCCGAATTTCGAGCAGCGAAAGAGTGGACATCTGCTGCCTCGGACGATCGGGTCTCATATGTCTTTCCCGAGCTTGGGGTCGAATATGTCGCGCAGCGCCTCACCCAAAAATGTGAAGCCCAACGTTGCGAGAACGATCGGCGTGCTTCCGGCTATGACGAGCCAGGGCGTATTTTGGATGTAATTGTAGCCATCATTCAGGACAGCTCCCCAATCGGGAGTCGGTGGGCGCACGCCCAAGCCTAGAAAGCTGAGACCTGCCTGTACGGCGATAACGGCCGGCACGTCCATGCTCACAAGAATGACAAGCGGGCCGATGACGTTGGGCAGCACGTGGACGGCGAGGATGCGCGTCGTACTGGCGCCCATGCTTTGCTCCGCGGCAATGTATTCACTATTGCGAAGCGCTTCTGTTTGGGTGCGAGCAATGCGCGCATAAATAGGTATGGACGTTATTGCGATAACAAAGATAACGCTGGTCACACTGGGTCCAAGTAGCCCGATAACAGCCAGCGCAAATATGATGCCCGGAAACGAGCGGATCGTATCAAAGATCAGCAGCAGTACGTTGTCGAGCCAACGCGGCCCGAAGCCTGCGACTAGGCCAAGCACAAGGCCGAGCGCCAGTGAAATGCCTAGAGAGGCGAACGCGACAAGGAGCGGAATGCGGCCGCCCATGATGACGCGAGAAAACGTGTCGCGACCGAGCTGATCCGTGCCCAGGAGAAACTCCCGTGAAGGGGCCGCCAGGCGCGGCCCGACCATAATCCGAATCGGGTCATGCGTCATTATCAGCGGAGCAAACATCGCGCTCGCGAACACTAGCAAAACGAGCAGGGCTCCAAGCAGGCCCAAACGGTTCTTGCGCAATTGCCGGAGAACGGCAAGAAAGGTGCCCGGACCCGGCTCGCCATTGGCTTCGGCGCGGATGGCTTGGATGCTCGTCATGTCAGAGTTTCTCCCGAGCTCGCGGATCAAGGGCTGCATTGACCAGATCGGACAGCGTCGTGGCAGTGACGATGAGGAAGGTCGTGACGAACACGCCGCCCATCACGACCGGGTAGTTGCGCTCGTTGACCGCGCTCACAATCAGAGCGCCAATACCAGGCCTTGCGAAAACCACTTCGATGAAAACTGCAGACGAAAGCAGCCATGCTATGCCAACCCCGAGTATGGTGATGGTCGGCAATATCGCTAGTGGCAACGCATAACACGCAACAATGC
>NZ_SUEG01000053.1:26501-34144 GCF_005063415.1 Mesorhizobium sp. | reverse complement strand
GGAAACTGTTCGCGATGTCCCCGCACACCTGTTCGCGATGTCCCAGGTCCAAACACCCCCTTGAGGGGGAGATGTCGCCGAAGGCGACAGAGGGGGTCGCAGCGCGTGGAACACTAGCCCCTTCCGCGACGACAGACGACGTGGGCGCTCGATGTGAGACGACCCCTTCTGGCCTGCCGGCCATCTCCCCCTCGAGGGGGGAGATTAACTACTTCGACGATTTCGCCAATGACTGGCGCGGCGGCAGCCACACTTTGTTTGCCGGCTAAAGGCCTCGACGTTTTGGCAACCCACTATTCCCGCTTCAGCCTTCGGCAAAGCTCGTCGAGCTGCTCCAGCGTCCGATAGGCGACGCTGATCACGCCGCCGCGCTGGTTGTGCTCGATCGTGACGATCATGCCGATGGTGTTGGTCATCAGCTTTTCCAGCGCCAGCGTGTCGGCATCCTTTTGCGGCGGTGCTGCGGGCTGGCGCTTTGCCGCCGGCGCGCCGACCGGCATCTGCGCCAAAGCTTCGGCCTGGCGCACCGAAAGCCCCTCGTCGATGATCCGCTTGGCAAGCCCGGCCGGGTCGTCGGCCGTCACTAGGGTGCGGGCGTGGCCGGCCGAGAGCGCGCCGTCGACCAGCATGTCGCGAATGACGTCGGGCAGCTTGAGCAGTCTCAGCGTATTGGCGACATGGCTGCGGCTCTTGCCGATCACCTGGCCAAGATCGGCCTGGGTATAGCCGTGGTCGTCGATCAGCTGCTGGTAGCCCAACGCTTCCTCGACCGGGTTGAGGTCGGTGCGCTGAACGTTTTCGATGATCGCCAGCTCGAGCGCCGTGCGGTCGTTGACGTCGCGTACGATGATCGGGATTTCGGTCAGCCCGGCGCGTTGCGCCGCGCGCCAACGACGCTCGCCGGCGATGATCTCGTAGCGGCCCGACTGCGTTTTCGACGGCCGCGCCACCACCGGCTGCACCACGCCATGTTCGCGGATCGACTGGGCGAGGTCGGTCAGATCGGCGTCACCAAAATGCCGGCGCGGGTTTTTCGGATTGGGGCTGAGGAACTCGATCGGCACCTTGCCGTCGGCCGCCAGGCCCGGCTTTTCCGGGGCCGCCGGGCGATCGATTTCGCCGATCAGCGCCGCCAGTCCCCGTCCCAGTCTTTTTCTCGAAGGGTCTTCGTTCATCGTCCGTCCAGATCGTTTCGGTGTCGAATCGGCTTGTCGTTTACTGTCAGGCGGCCCGTAATTTGCGCTCGCGGCGGATGACTTCCGAAGCAAGCTGCAGATAGGCCTGGCTGCCCGAGCATTTGAGGTCGTAGAGAATCGCCGGTTTGCCATAGGACGGCGCCTCGGAAACACGGACATTGCGCGGGATGACGGTCTCGTAGACCTTGTCGCCCATATGCGCCCGGACATCCTGCACCACCTGGTTGGCGAGATTGTTGCGCCCGTCGAACATGGTCAGCACGATGCCTTGGATCGTCAGGTCGGGGTTGATCGAACGGCGCACCTGCTCGACCGTCTCCAAAAGCTGACTCAGGCCCTCCAGCGCGAAGAATTCGCACTGCAGCGGCACCAGCACCGAATCCGCCGCTGCCATCGAATTCAGTGTCAACAGGTTGAGCGAGGGCGGGCAATCGATCAGCACATAGCCGAAATTGGCCGAGCGCTCGGCCGAAGCCCGCAGCGCGTTGCGCAGCCGCAGCACCCGATCCGGCGCCGAGGCGATTTCCATCTCGATGCCGAGCAGGTCGAGCGTCGACGGCACGATCGACAGGCCTGGCACCGCCGTCGGGATCGCCGCTGCTTCGAGATCGAGTTCGCCGGTCAATACATCATAGGAGGAGACGGTGCGGTCGCGCCGGTCGATGCCAAGCCCGGTGCTGGCATTGCCCTGCGGGTCGAGATCGACGATCAGCACCTGTTCGCCTATGGCTGCCAGCGCGGTGGCCAGATTGATGGCGGTTGTCGTCTTGCCGACGCCGCCCTTCTGGTTGGCGACGGTGATGATTCGGGGGCCGTTCTTCATCATGGGTCTATGCCAGAAATTCATTGGGGTCGCCGGTCACAAGCCAGGGTGCTGTCGCAAGTCGGATACTTCGAGAATGACGCCTTGCGCGTCGGTTGCACTGGCATGTTCTACCAGATCGAAAGACCATCGTTGAGCGCTTTCTGCCACTTCGGCGCGGTAATCCCGGCCTTTGTGAAACAGGCCGCGCGCGCCCCTGGTCAGCCATGGTGCCGCCAGGTCGAGCAAGTCGGGCAGCGAAGCAAGCGCCCTGGCCGTGACGATTTGCGGTGCAGGAACAAGAGGATAGCTGTCGTCTATGCGTCGCGCGATGACCTTGGCGGGCAGGCTGAACTGGCCGACGACCGCTTGCAGGAACGATGCTTTTTTGCGGTTGCTCTCAACCAGGTCGATGCCGGCGCCTTCCCGCTCGGCAAGCAAAAAGGCCAGCACGAGGCCGGGAAACCCGCCGCCGGAGCCGAGATCGACCCAGCGCTTCGCCTCTGGTTTGATTCGCGCCAGCTGCGCGCTGTCGAGGATGTGGCGGCGCCAGACATCGCCCTGCGTCGATTGCGCGGCCAGATTGATCCGGCGATTCCATTTCTGGAAGACGGCCTCGAACTCGACCAGACGATCGAATGTTTCACGTGAAACCGGGCCCGCTGCCGCTTGCAGGGTTGCCCAGGACGCAGCGCTCACGCGACCTGCTTTCGCGCGGCCGCCTCGGCATTGCGCACATGCGCGACAATAATCGCCAGCGCCGCCGGCGTCATGCCTTCCATGCGTTGCGCATCGGCAATGGAGCGCGGCTGGCGTGCCAGCATCTTCTGCTTCAACTCGTTCGACAGGCCGGGAACAGAAGCAAAGTCGAGCGACTCGGGAATAAGCCTGCTCTCCTCATGCCTGATCTGTGATACGTCGGCCTGCTGGCGGTCGAGATAGACAGAATATTTGGCTTCCGTTTCAAGACGCTCGGCCGTTTTGCTGTCGATTGCCGCGAAAGCCGGTTCGATGCGGGCCAGCCAGGCGGTGTCGACACCGGGATAGGCCAGCAGCTCATAGGCCGAGCGACGGACGCCGTCCCGGTTGATTTCGAGCCCATGGCGCGCAGCTTCATTGGGGGTCATGGTGGTGCCGAGGGCGAGCTTTCGCGCTTTCTCAAGGTCTTGCACGACATTGTTGAACCGCTGCATTCGCTCCGGCGAGGCAATCCCCAGTCTCATCGCCAGTGGCGTCAGCCGCTCATCGGCATTGTCGGCTCGCAGCGATAGCCGGAACTCGGCCCGCGAGGTGAACATGCGGTACGGTTCGGCGATGCCGCGGCTGGTCAAATCGTCGACCATCACGCCGATATAGGCTTCGGTGCGGCTGAGCACGATTTCCTCGCTCGCCGACGCCTTGCGCGCTGCGTTCAAGCCGGCAAGCAACCCTTGCGCGCCGGCCTCCTCGTAGCCGGTGGTGCCGTTGATCTGGCCGGCGAGGAAAAGCCCGCCTATCCGCTTGGTCTCCAGCGTTGGCTTGAGCTCGCGCGGATCGACATGGTCATATTCGATGGCATAGCCCGGCTGCAGCATGGTTGCCCGCTCCAGCCCCGGAATGGTCTTCAGGATGTCCAGTTGCACATCTTCCAGCAGCGAGGTCGAGATGCCGTTCGGGTAGACCGTGTCGTCGTCCAGCCCTTCCGGCTCCAGAAAAATCTGGTGGCCCTCGCGATCGCCGAACTTGACGATCTTGTCTTCGATCGACGGGCAATAACGCGGCCCGACGCCTTCGATTGACCCCGAATACATGGCCGAGCGGCCGAGATTGGCGCGAATCAGCTCATGCGTGGCATTGGTCGTTCGGGTAATGCCGCAATGGATCTGCGGGTTTTGAATGCGCTCGGTGAGCAGCGAGAACGGCACGGGGTCTTCGTCAGCCGCCTGGCTCTCCAGTGACGCCCAATCGATCGTCCTGCCGTCCAGCCGCGGCGGCGTGCCGGTCTTCAGCCGCCCGAGCCTGAAGCCGGCGCGGCTCATCGTCGCCGACAGACCGATGCTCGCCTGTTCGTTCATGCGGCCGGCGACAATCTTCTTTTCGCCGATATGGATCAGCCCGCGCAAAAAAGTGCCGGTCGTCAGCACCACAGCGCCGCAGGCGAGCCGGCTTCCGTCCGCCAACAGCACAGCCGCGATGCGTCCGTCATCGATTTCGAAATCCAGCACCTCGCCTTCGACAACCTCGATACCGGCCTGTTGGCGAATCGCCGCTTGCATGGCGAGCCGATAGAGCTTTCTGTCGGCTTGCGTGCGGGGACCACGCACCGCCGGCCCTTTGCGGCGGTTGAGCAGGCGGAACTGGATGCCGGCCGCATCGGCGACGCGCCCCATCAGCCCGTCCATGGCATCGATCTCGCGAACCAGATGGCCCTTGCCGAGGCCGCCGATCGCCGGATTGCAGGACATCACGCCGATCGTGTCGAAGCGCAGCGTCACTAGGGCCGTCCTGGCGCCAGCCCGCGCGGCAGCACTGGCCGCCTCGCAACCAGCATGGCCGCCACCCACCACAATCACATCATAGTGATTGGTCATTTCAGAATCCCGAATTCAAGTGGACCGACACATGTCCCCGGAGGCACGCGCTGTCAAGGACAGGGGACTGTTCGTTTCACGTGAAACAATGCCATCTGCGTGGGTTGGGAGTTGTTTCACGTGAATCACTGCCCCGGTTCCTTCGCCAGAGGATCCGATTTTGTCCGAACCTTTAGAAGAATGTCCGCGTTGGTTGCCAGCTCTACTTCACCGAAGCGAAACGGAGCGCAGTCCCTGCGATCTGCGGCGCGAGGAACCTAGCAGACGTTGGAGGGACAGCGCCAGCGTTCCGCCCCCATCGCTGTGTGCTCCTTCCCCAATGTTTCACGTGAGTCATTTGCCGATACAGAACTGCGAAAAAATCACATCGAGCATGTCCTCGACATCGACCGCCCCGACGATTCGTCCGAGCCGATCCGCCGCCAGGCGCAGTTCCTCGGCCCGCAGCTCCTGCCCGCGCTCGCCCCCCGTGACAGCCGCAACCAGGAACCGTTTCGTCTCATTGAGCAGCTCGACGTGCCGCAGCCGCGACGGCAGGATATCGCCGGCCTTGCCGATCTGCGCTGCGGCACGACGCCCGATCTCGTCCAGCAGTTCGGCCAGACCCGTGCCGTCCTGCGTCGAGATCGCGAAATCATAGTGCGCCGCGGGCGAGGGCGATTTGCCCCCCAACACGTCAATTTTTGTTCCAACTCTCAGAGCCGGAATGTCGCTCGTCAGCACACCGATCGCCACTGGATCTGCCAGATCCTCCAGCAGCAACAGCAGATCAGCGCTGTGCGCCTTGGTCCTGGCCTTCTCGATGCCGATCGCCTCGATCATGCCGGGCGCCTCGCGCAGACCTGCGGTGTCGGTTACCCTGACCCGCACCCCTTCCAGGTCCAGTACCACCTCGAGCAGGTCGCGGGTCGTGCCCGGCTCGTCGGTGACGATGGCCGCTTCGCGCCGCGCCAAGGCGTTGAACAGGCTGGACTTGCCTGCATTCGGCGCGCCGAGGATCACGACTTCGAACCCGTCGCGAATGATTTCGGCAGCGCGGAAGCCGGCGACATGGCGCTCTATTTCCTCGATCATGGCCCGGACATCGGACCAGACCGTATCGGCGACTGAGCCCGGCACGTCATCCTCGTCGGCAAAGTCGATCTCGGCCTCGATCATCGCGCGGGCGTGGATCAGCCGTCGGCGCCAGCCCAGATAGAGTTCGCTCTGCACGCCTTCGGCGTTGTGAACGGCAAAGCGCCGCTGCGCCTCGGTTTCGGCGTTGATGAGATCGGCCAGCGCCTCGGTCTCGACCAGGTCGAGCTTGCCGTTGAGAAAGGCGCGGCGGGTGAATTCGCCCGACTCGGCATGCCTGACCCCATCGAAGGAGGCGATCGTTTCCAGCATTCGCGCTACGACGGCGCGCCCGCCATGCACATGGAATTCGGCAATGTCCTCGCCGGTAAAACTGTCGGGACCGGCAAAGAAGACGACCAGGCCGCTGTCCAGCACCGATCCGTCGGGCGTCCGGAACTTGCGATACGTCGCAACGCGGTTCGGCACCGCCGACCCGGCAATCATTTCGATGGCGAATCGACTCTGCGGCCCTGAAATCCGGATCACTGCAATGCCGGCCGGCAGGCGCCCGCTCGACAGCGCCACGATGGAGTTTTTTGAAATCATTTGCCCGCTCTGCCGAAGCGCCCTAGCTATGCCTGTTCAATCCGCCATCGAGTAGCGCCGTGACATTGCCTGCACAAAACCTGCTTGCCGAAGAGGCCAGCCCCTATCTGCAGCAGCACAGCGGCAATCCAGTGCACTGGCGGCCATGGTCGCCCGCCGCTCTGGCCGAAGCAAAGGCGCTGCAGCGTCCGATCCTGCTCTCTGTCGGCTACGCCGCCTGCCATTGGTGCCACGTCATGGCGCATGAGAGCTTCGAGAACGACGACGTCGCCGCCGTCATGAACCGTCTCTTCGTCAATATCAAGGTCGACCGCGAGGAGCGACCCGACATCGACCAGATCTACATGGCGGCGCTGTCCTCGATGGGCGAGCAGGGCGGCTGGCCGCTGACCATGTTCCTGACGCCGGACGGCAAGCCGTTCTGGGGCGGCACTTACTTTCCGCGCGAGGCCCGCTACGGCCGGCCGGGCTTCGTCCAGGTGCTGGAGGCGGTAGACAAGGCTTGGCGGGAGAAGAAAGAAAGCCTTAACCAAAGTGCCGACGGTTTGACTGCGCATGTCGAGACGCGGCTGGCGGGCAGCCATGCCAAGGCCGCGCTCGATCGCGGCATGCTGGCAAAGCTCGCCAACGGCATTGACGGCATGATCGACCGCGATTTGGGCGGCCTGCGCGGCGCGCCGAAATTCCCCAACGCGCCGTTCATGCAGAGCCTCTGGCTGTCCTGGCTGCGCGACGGCACTGCATCCCACCGCGACGCCGTTCTCCTCAGCCTCGAAAAGATGCTGGCCGGCGGCATCTACGACCATATTGGCGGCGGCCTCAGCCGCTACTCGACCGACGCCGAATGGCTGGTGCCGCATTTCGAAAAAATGCTCTACGACAATGCCCAGCTCGTCCGGCTATGCAACTGGGTCCATGCGGCGACCGGCAAGGAATTATTCCGGCTGCGAATCGAAGAGACGATTGCCTGGCTGTTGCGCGAAATGCGGGTCGAGGGCGGTGCCTTTGCCGCCAGCCTCGATGCCGACAGCGAGGGCGAGGAGGGGCTGTTCTACACCTGGAGCAGCGATGAGCTCGAAGCAGCCCTCGGCGACGATTCAGCCTTGTTTTTCAAATACTTCACGCTTGCCGACCCGCATGGCTGGGAAGGCAAGCCGATCATCCGCCAGACAGAAGCCCAGCAGACGCAAAGTGTGATCGACCGCCAACAGCTCGTCCCGCTGAAAGAAAAATTGCTCGCGGCGAGGGCACAGCGCATCCGGCCGGGGCGTGACGGCAAGGCCCTGACCGACTGGAACGGCTTGATGATCGCAGCCCTTGCTGAGGCCGGACGGTCGCTTGGCCGATCCGACTGGATCGAAGCGGCGGCAGCGGCCTTTGCCGCAATTGCGGCTGCCGGACGTGACGGCCGCC
>NZ_SUEG01000053.1:0-26491 GCF_005063415.1 Mesorhizobium sp. | reverse complement strand
CAGCCGCAATTGCGGCAAAGGCCGCTGCCGCATTCGATGCTCGGCGCAAAGAAGCTGTTTCCGGCTCTGTCGAGCGACTATGCCGCCATGGCCAACGCCGCCATCTCACTGTTCGAGGCGACCGGCAATCCCGACTATATCGATCGCGCCGGGAACTTCATTGAGCAACTCGATCTCTGGCACCGGGACAGCGACAAGACCGGCTATTATCTGACCGCATCGGACAGCGCGGATGTGCCGATCCGCATCCGCGGCGATGTCGACGAAGCCATTCCTTCCGCTACCGGCCAGATCATCGAAGCCCTGGTCCGATTGTCGTCGCTTTCGGGCGATCTCGATCTCTGGGAAAAAGCCTGGACAGTCGCAGAGCACGCGGGCGGGCGGGCGGAGCACCAGGGCTATGGCCAGGCGGGTATAGTCAATGCCTGTGCCTTGGCGCTTGAACCGCTGAAACTGGTGATCGTGGATAGACCCGAGAATCCAAGGCTTGTTCCGGTTGCGAATCGAAATCCGGACCCACGTCGGGTGGACATCGTCGTGCCTGTTGGCGCGGCGACAAATCTGGCGGCCTTGCCGGGCGGCGTCCTGCCGCCAACGGCCGAGCCCGGCGCCTGGCTGTGCACGGGGCAGGTCTGCCTGCCGGTGATAATGGAAGCTGAAGAGCTGGAAGGGTCATTGCGGCGAAGATAGGATTCGTCATCCTATGGCGAAGCGACGCAGCGCAGACCGTAGGATCCATGCCGTGACTTTCGCGCGCTGCAACGACGCAGATTCTGCTCCGCTGCTTTCTCCGGTAGAACTCACGGCATGGATCCTCGGGTCAAGCCCGAGGATGACGAAGGCAACGGCCAGCCCGCAACCTTACGTATTCATCGAATCGAAGAAATCCGCGTTGGTCTTGGTCTGCTTGAGCTTGTCGATGAGGAACTCGATGGCGTCGGTCGTTCCCATAGGCGCCAGGATGCGGCGCAGCACGAAGATCTTCTGCAGGTCCTGGCGCGGAACCAGCAGGTCTTCCTTGCGGGTGCCGGACTTGAGGATGTCCATGGCCGGGTAGATGCGCTTGTCCGCCACCTTGCGGTCAAGCACGATTTCCGAATTGCCGGTGCCCTTGAACTCTTCGAAGATGACCTCGTCCATGCGGCTGCCGGTGTCGATCAACGCGGTAGCGATGATGGTCAGCGAGCCGCCTTCCTCGATATTGCGCGCAGCACCGAAGAAGCGCTTCGGCCGCTGCAGCGCGTTGGCGTCGACACCACCGGTCAGCACCTTGCCGGATGACGGCACGACGGTGTTGTAGGCGCGGCCGAGGCGGGTGATCGAATCCAGCAGGATGACGACGTCGCGGCCGTGCTCGACCAGGCGCTTGGCTTTTTCGATGACCATTTCGGCAACCTGGACGTGGCGCACCGCCGGCTCGTCGAAGGTCGAGGAGACGACCTCGCCCTTCACCGAGCGCTGCATGTCGGTAACTTCCTCCGGCCGCTCGTCGATCAGAAGCACGATCAGGTAGCATTCCGGATGGTTGGTGGTAATCGAATGGGCGATGTTCTGCAGCAGCACCGTCTTGCCGGTGCGCGGCTGCGCCACGATCAGCGCGCGCTGGCCCTTGCCGAGCGGTGCCACCAGGTCGATGACGCGCGCCGAAATATCCTTGGAGGTCGGAACCTCCATCTCCATCTTCAGCCGCGAGGTCGGATACAGCGGCGTCAGATTGTCGAAATGGATCTTGTGGCGGATTTTTTCCGGGTCGTCGAAATTGATCGTGTTGACCTTGAGCAGCGCAAAATACCGCTCGCCCTCTTTCGGGCTGCGGATCGGGCCTTCGACCGTATCGCCGGTCTTCAGTGAGAACCGCCGGATCTGTGATGGTGAAATATAGATGTCGTCAGGGCCTGGCAGGTAGTTGGCATTGGCCGAGCGCAGGAAGCCAAAACCATCCTGCAGAACTTCAACGACGCCGTCGCCGATGATCTCGATATCCTGGGTCGCCAGCCTCTTCAGGATCGCGAACATCAGCTCCTGCTTGCGCATGACGCTGGCGTTCTCGACCTCGAGCGATTCCGCATAAGCGATCAGCTCTGGTGGCTTCTTGTTCTTGAACTCTGTGAGTTTCATTTCTTGCATCATTAGACGGACTCTGAGTAAGCTTTGGGAAAAATATCGGCGGGATGCGACAAATGCCGGGCGCGGCCGAAGCGATAAATGGGCGGCGCATGACGGGAAGGAAGACCCGTCTTTTATCGTCGGTCGGTTGAAAGAGCAAGCCGCCTTTTGCGGGCAACCGAAGACGTCAGAACGGTTTCACGACAACCAGGACGACGATGACGATCATCAGCAATGTAGGGATCTCATTGACGATCCGCCAGTGCCTTGCCGATTTTTCATTGCGGTCTTCTGCAAATTTCCGGACGGCGCCGGCGAGATAGCCATGCACGGCCGACAGACCAACCACCGCAGCGATCTTGGCATGCAGCCAGCCGCCCTGAAAACCAAAGCCTTTCCAGGCGAGCCACAGGCCGAATGCCCAGGTGATCACCATTGCCGGATTGATGATGCCGCGCAGCAGGCGGCGCTCCATCACCTTGAAGGTCTCCGACTGGACGGAGCCTTTTTCGGCACCGGCATGATAAACCAGCAAGCGCGGCAGATAGAGCATGCCCGCCATCCAGGAGATGACGGCAATCACATGGATCGCCTTCGCCCAGGGATAGAAATCATCGGGCCCGAAGAGAAACAGCAGCCCGGCCAGCACAAGGAAGATGGCGATCGCAATTGCTGCGCGGCGCATCGCCCCTCGACCGCTATTGGCGCTGCTGTTCGTATTGCCTGCGCCCATCGTTACGACGCGCTCCGCACCAGTTTCACCATCTGCTCGACATGCGCGAGCGGCGTCTCCGGTGTGATGCCGTGGCCGAGGTTGAAGATCAGCGGCCCGTCGCCCAGCGCCTTCAGGATCGCCGCTACGCCGTCGGCAAGCGCCTTGCCGCCGGCTACCAGCCGCAGCGGATCGAGATTGCCCTGCACGGCGCCGTCACGCTGCAATTCCTTCGCGGTCGACAATGGCACGGTCCAGTCGAGACCCAGCCCGGTCACGCCGGTCTTCTGGCGATAGCTCCGGTAGTGATCGCCGGCACCCTTGGGAAAGCCGATGATCGGAACGTTGGGATGGGCGGCCTTCACTTGCCGGACGATCTCGGCCACCGGCTCGACGCAGAACAATTCGAAAGACGCTTCGTCGAGCACGCCGGACCACGAATCAAAGATCTGCACCACGTCGGCGCCGGCTTCGACCTGCCGGATCAGATAGGCAGCCGAATGATCGGCGAGCACCTTCAGCAGCCGAAGAAAGGCCGCCGGCTCGCGATAGGCGAACAGTCTGGCCGGCGACTGGTCGGGCGTGCCATGGCCGGCGATCATATAGGTCGCCACCGTCCAGGGCGCACCGCAGAAGCCGATCAGCGTCGTTTCATCAGGCAGTCTGGCGCGCAATCGCCGCACCGTCTCGTAGACCGGCTCGAGATTCACGTGAAACGTTTCGCCGTCGAGAGCCGCAATTTCCGCAGCCGTGATCGGCGTCAGCAGCGGGCCGCGTCCTTCCTCGAAGCGCACGTCGCGGCCGAGCGCATGCGGCACCACAAGGATATCGGAAAACAGGATGGATGCGTCGAAGCCGAAGCGTTCGATCGGCTGCAGCGTCACTTCGACGGCGAGATCCGGATCGTAGCAAAGATCGAGGAACGATCCTGCCCGTCTCCTCGTCTCCCGGTATTCCGGCAGATAGCGGCCAGCCTGGCGCATCATCCAGAGCGGCGGCGGAAACGCCGCCTTGCCTCTCAACACGTCCAGCACGATCCGGTCTTGAGGCATTGAGCGCTCGCCTTTCCAGGCTTCCCTATAATTAAATATTCTATTTTTAGGAATCTTATGATTCTAAGAGTCTGTTGGTTGTGGTGGTTGTCTCCTGTCCCGCTTTGCCCTCGAAAAGACCAGCCAGCATATTGTCGCGCGCTTCTCCAAAGGGATTGCAGGACTTTGTGGAAAGTCGGGAATTTACGACTGGAGTCAATGCGTTGCCGCCAGGCCAGGGAAATTGCCCCTGTGGATGACGCGAAGGCAAGAAGCTCCGTCCCCGGACTTGTCCCCAACCGCCTGGAGAAGCCGACAGCACATCGAATTGTGGACAAACCGGCATCTGATACAGTCGCTTCGCGGTGGCCGAGTTTTCCGCCCGGCTTATCCACATCGGCCCACAGCCTGGAATGTATCCTGTGAACAAACCGCAGAGCTTCTTTCACCTTCACCTGATTTCCGACGCCACCGGCGAGACGCTGCTGGCCGCCGGCCGCGCGGCTTCCGCGCAATACAAGGACGCGCGCGCCATCGAACATATCTACCCGCTCATCCGCACCGAAAAGCAGGTGACGAAGGTGTTCGAGGACATCGAAGAGGAGCCGGGCATCATCCTCTACACGGTGGTCGACCAGAAGCTTGCCCGCGGCATCGACGAACGCTGCGCGGCGATGGGCCTACCTTGCGTCTCGGTCCTGGAGCCGGTGCTGACGGTGTTCCAGTCCTATCTCGGCACGCCGGCCGGCCGCCGCGTCGGCGCCCAGCATGTGCTGGACGCTGAATATTTTCGCCGCATCGACGCGCTCAATTTCACCATGGAGCATGATGACGGCCAGCTGCCGGCCAATATGGACGATGCCGACATCGTGCTTGTCGGTATCTCCCGCACCTCAAAGACGCCGACCAGCATCTATCTCGCCAATCGCGGCATCAAGACCGCCAACATTCCGATCGTGCTCGGCGTGCCGGTGCCCGAAAGCCTGGTCGATGCCAGGAGGCCGCTGATCGTCGGCCTGGTCGCCACCGCCGAACGCATCTCACAAGTCCGGCAGAACCGCATTCTCGGCACCAGCGCCTATGAGCCGACCGACTATGTCGACCGCGCCGCGATCGCAGAAGAGCTCGCCTACGCCCGCCAGATATGCACGCGGCATGGCTGGCCGATGATCGACGTCAGCCGCCGTTCGATCGAGGAGACCGCGGCGGCGATCGTTGCCCTGCGCGGCAAGACGCGGTAGGGCATGTCGATATTCAGGTGATGCCGGCCTGCGAACGGCGGTTTCCTGCGCTTCCGGTACTCACGGACCCAAATGTCCGCTCCGTTCCGGTTCTCGGAACCCACCATTCTCGACTCGGCCTGATCTGAATCTCGACACACCCTAGCGAGCGCCAGGAAACGGGCGAAAAAAATGGCCGAAAAAATCATCCTTGCCTCGGGCAGTCCGTTCCGCAAGGCGCTGCTCGTCAATGCCGGCGTCACGGTCGAAGCGGTTCCGGCTTCCGTCGACGAACGCGCGCTCGAGGCGCCGCTGCAGAATAGTGGCGTGTCGCCGGAGGACGTCGCCCTGGTGCTCGCCGAAGCCAAGGCCACCGACGTCAGCGAGCGCAAGCCCGGCGCCCTGGTGCTCGGCTGCGACCAGACGCTGTCGCTCGGCGACGAGCTGTTCCACAAGCCGGCCGACATGGAAGGGGCGCGCCGTCATCTGCTGGCGCTGTCCGGCAAGACGCATCATCTCAACAGCGCCGTGGTGCTGGCCCGTGACGGCCAGGTTCTGTGGCGGCATGTCGGCATCGCCAGCCTGACCATGCGCAAGCTCGATCCGGCCTTCATCGGCCGCCATCTGGCGCGCGTCGGCGCCAAGGCGTTGTCCAGCGTCGGCGCCTACCAGATCGAAGGCGAGGGCATCGAGCTATTCGAAAAAATCGAAGGCGACTATTTTACCATTGTCGGCCTGCCGCTTTTGCTGGTGCTGGCCAAACTGCGCGAGCTTGGGGCGATCGATGGCTGAGGCCTCGAAAAAGGCGTTTGTCACCGGCCACCCGATCGACCATTCCAGGTCACCGAAGATCCACGGCTACTGGCTGGCGAAATACGGCGTCGACGGCGTCTACGAGGCCATCGACGTTGCACCGGAGGCGTTTGCCGAATTCCTGCAGACGCTGCAGGCACAAGGCTATCGCGGCGGCAACGTCACCATCCCGCACAAGGAAGCCGCCTTCGCATTGGCGGCGCGCCGCGACGACGCGGCCGAACAGATCGGTGCGGTCAATACACTGTGGTTCGAGGATGGCGAATTGTGCGGCGGCAATACCGATGCGCATGGCTTTGCCGCCAATCTGGACGAGTATGCACCGGGCTGGGCGGCCAACGGCCCCGCCGTGGTGCTCGGCGCCGGCGGCGCCGCTCGCGCGGTTATTCATGCGCTGAAGCAACGCGGCGTCAGCGACATCCGCATCGTCAACCGAACGCTTGCGAGGGCGCAGGAGCTGCGCGACCGCTCCGGTGCAGGCGTCTCCGCACACAACATCGCGGCGACCGGCGAATTGCTCGAGGATGCCGGCCTGCTGATCAACACGTCTGCGCTCGGCATGCATGGCAATGAAGGCCTGTCCGCCGATCCGGGCAGACTGCCGGACCGCGCCATCGTCACCGACATTGTCTACGTGCCGCTGGAGACGCCGCTGCTTGCCGCGGCCAAAGCGCGCGGCCTGAGGACCGTCGATGGGCTCGGCATGCTGCTGCACCAGGCGGTGCCCGGCTTCGAGCGCTGGTTCGGCACCAAGCCACAGGTCACCACCGAATTGCGCCAGCTGATCATTGCCGATATCGGTGCGATAAAATGATCGTGCTCGGCCTCACCGGATCGATCGGCATGGGCAAGTCGACCACGGCCAAGATGTTTGCCGAAGCCGGCGTGCCGGTCCATGATTCCGACGAAGCGGTGCATCGGCTTTATGCCGGCAAGGCCGCGCCCTTGATCGAGGCGGCCTTTCCCGAGACCACCAGATCCGGTGCGGTCGACCGCGCGGCACTGGCGGAGCGGGTGCTCGGCGACGCCGCCGCGCTGAAACGGCTGGAAGCTATCATCCATCCGCTGGTCCGTGCCGATGCCGATGCGTTCCTGGCTGAAAATCGTGCCGCCGGCGCGCCGCTTGCCGTGCTCGACATACCGCTGCTGTTCGAGACCGGCGGCCGCAACCGCGTCGACAAGGTCGTGGTCGTCACCGCGCCGCCCGAGATCCAGCAGGCCCGCGTGCTGGCGCGGCCGGGCATGAACGAGGAGAAACTGGCGTCGATCCTGGCCAGGCAGGTTCCTGACGCCGAAAAGCGCCGTCGCGCAGACTTCGTCATCGACACCGGTCAAGGCTTTGACGCCGCTCGCGCGGCCGTCAAGGCCATCATCGCCGAACTAGTCGTGGATAAGGCAGCCAGGCCTGGTTAAGAGGCTTGCAGCCCACATTACCTGTTGCCATTTTGTTCCGGGTGTGATTCGGCTAGAATGAAGTCGGAACCAGTGGACTGATTCGATGCGTGAGATCATCTTCGATACGGAAACCACCGGCCTCGACACGCGCGAGGACCGCGTCATCGAGCTTGGCGGCGTCGAGTTGGTCAACCGCTTCCCGACCGGCCGAACTTTCCACAAATATATCAACCCGCAAGGCCGCCAGATCCATCACGAGGCGCAGGCCGTGCACGGCATCAGCGCCGCCGATCTTCAGGGCAAGCCGACTTTC
The DNA here is from genome assembly GCF_005063415.1 of Mesorhizobium sp. Lineage (GTDB taxonomy): Bacteria > Pseudomonadota > Alphaproteobacteria > Rhizobiales > Rhizobiaceae > Mesorhizobium. The sequence goes on along the minus strand of NZ_SUEG01000053.1, from coordinate 18,901 downwards.
ATGGAGATCGCCGAGGAGTTCCTCACCTTCATCGACGGCGCCAAGCTGGTCGCGCACAATGCCGGCTTCGACATCGGCTTCCTCAATCTCGAATTCGGCCGGCTTGGCCATCCGGCCATCGATCCGGGACGGATCGTCGACACGCTGGCGCTGGCGCGCCGCAAGCATCCGATGGGCCCCAATTCGCTCGACGCGCTCTGCCGCCGCTATGGCATCGACAACGGCCGCCGCACCAAGCACGGCGCGCTGCTCGATTCGGAATTGCTGGCCGAGGTCTATATCGAGCTTATCGGCGGCAAGCAGGCCAGCCTCATCCTCGACAGCATCATGGCGCCGGCGGGCGGCAGGCAGAATGTCGACGACATCGATATTTCGATCGGTGTGCGGCCGATCGCCTTGCCCCCGCGCCTGACCGATGCCGAGCGCACCGCGCATGCGGGCATGGTTGGCAGCCTCGGCGAAAAAGCGCTTTGGTTGCGCGTCGCCCCGGAAGCGAGTTCCGCGGCATAGTGATTTTGACGGTAGCGTTCGTTCGCGCCCCCCTCTGTCCTGCTGGACATCTCCCCCTCTTGGGGGGAGATTGGATTTCACACCGGCTTTCGCCAATTACCAACGTTGCAGGAATATACGGAGCGCTGAAGCTGCCGATCTCCCCCCAAGAGGGGGAGATGTCCGGCAGGACAGAGGGGGGCGCTGCCCCGCCGGCGTCTCAAACAAAAAACCCGGCGCGAGGCCGGGTTTTCCAGAACTTCACAACAGCAGGTTCAGCTCACCTTGACCTTGGCGGCGGCAGCCTGGTCCTCGGCCAGCTTCTGCTGGAACATCTGCGCGAAATCGATCGGGTCTAGCATCAGCGGCGGGAAGCCGCCATTGCGTGTTGCCTCGGCAATGATCTGCCGGGCGAACGGGAACAGCAGCCGTGGGCATTCGATGAACAGGATCGGCAGCATGTGCTCCTGCGGGAAGCCGCTGATGGCAAAGACGCCCCCATAGACCAGCTCGACATTGAACAGCACTTCCTGGTCGAACGACGCCTTGGCGTTCAGCGTCAAATTGACGTCGAACTGCTTGTCCGAAAGCGGGTTGGCGTTGACGTTGACGTTGATGGCGATGCCGGGAGCCTTGTCGCGGCCGCGCAGCGAGTTCGGTGCGCCGGGGCTTTCGAAGGACAGGTCCTTCACATATTGCGCAAGCACGTTGAGCGAAGGCTGCGCCGCATTTCCATTACCGTTGGCTGCGCCGGTCGGCGCGTCGTCGTTGCTGGCCATAAGCTGTGGTCCTTTTGCCTGGGCAGCGTTGCTGACCGGATTGAAATTCGGGCGTTCGCTATCATGGCCGGCACGACAAGACAAGTTTGCAAAAGACGCCGGTTGCCTTGCGGCTACTCGTCCTTGAGGCGGCGCCAGGGAGAATCCGGTCCGCGCGTATGGTCGTCGGCGCGCGAATAGTCGCCGTCGTCGAGATCGATGGTCTTGCCGCGTTGCCTTGCCCGCAAACCACCGCCGAAATCGGTTGCCAGCACGATGCGGCCTTTCAGCATCCGCCAGGCAAGATCGCGCACTGGCGGCAGGAACAGCAGAATGCCGAAAATATCCGAGATGAAGCCGGGGATAATCAAAAGGATCGCGGCCAGCACGATCATGGCGCCATGCGCAAGCTGGCCGCTCGGATCACGCCCGGCATCCATTTCGGCACGCACCCTGGCCATGACGCCAAAACCCTGGTGCCGCAGCAGCAAGGCGCCGGCGACGCTCGAGGCCAGCACCAAGCCGACTGTCGCCAGCGCGCCGACCTGGCGGCCGACAATAACGAAACCGGCTATCTCCAGCAGCGGAAGCGCGAGAACAAACAGGGGAAACAGCGAGATACGCAAATCTTGACCGATCGTTTCGATGTTTTGCCGGCCGGCGAGCAATCGCCGCTGGCACCAGAGCTGTTAGATAGGTATGGCTGCCTTTGATTTGAATGATTGCGCCATGCGTTCTATATGCTTTGGATACTGAACGCTATGTGATCGCGGCCCCTTGCTTGGCCGCTGGTCCGGCCAAAGCAGGGATTGATTGGCGCAAGATATGGGCTTCTTCGACTTCGGCACGATTTTCTTTCTGATTGCGGCGGTGGTGATCTTCTTCCAGCTGCGCAACGTGCTTGGCCGACGCACGGGCAACGAGCGCCCGCCCTTCGATCCATATACGGCAGCGCGCAAAAACGACAAGGATGCCGCCCAGAAACCCGAGAATGTGGTTTCGCTGCCGCGCAAGCGGCTGGCGGGAGAGCCGGCCGCCGACACCTATGTGGCGATCGATGCATTTGCCAAGCCCGACACCGATCTCAACCGGGGCCTGCGGGCGATCAAGGACAATGATCCGACCTTCGACCCGAAGACCTTCGTCGACGGCGCCAAGATGGCTTATGAGATGATCGTCATGGCCTACGCCGATGGCGACCGCAAAACCTTGAAGAACCTTTTGTCGCGCGAGGTCTATGACGGCTTCGTCGCAGCCATCGGCGACCGCGAGGCGAAAGCCGAAAAGATCCAGTCCTCCTTCGTCGGCATCGACAAGGCCGACATCGTTTCGGCCGAAATGAAGGGCAGCGAGGCGCACATCACGCTGCGCATCGTCAGCGAACTGATTTCAGCGACCCGCGACAAGGCCGGCGCCGTCATCGACGGCGATCCGGAGACCGTCGCCGAGGTCAAGGACGTCTGGACCTTCGCCCGCGACGCGCGCTCGCGCGATCCGAACTGGAAGCTCGTCGCCACCGAAGAAGAAGACTGAACTGGACGGCGGCGGGGGCTGTCGTGTCGCTCTCTAGAGCCTTCAGCGAAAAATCCTTTGGCGAATTGCCGGGCTGGGGCGAGGACGACCATCTCCTTGCCTTTGACGCCTTTCGCCGCTCGGCCTTCCATATCCTGACCAAACCCTACCGCTCCGGCGCGCTCGGCGTCGATTACAATGGCTTTGCCGATGCCTATGCCGAAGCGCGTACCGTTTCGCCGGCGAATCGGGTTGAGGCCCGAAGCTTTTTCGAGCGCCATTTCGTTCCGGCCCGTATCGATGCCGAAGATGGTGGTCCCGGCCTGGTCACCGGCTTTTATGAGCCGAAGGTCGAAGCCTCGCCCGTGCGCACGCGACGATTTTCGGTGCCGTTGCTGGCCCGCCCGGCCGACCTTGTCGACGTCGACGACGGCAATCGTCCTTCCGGCTTGGATCCTTATCTCGCCTTCGCTCGTGCGGCGCCGAACGGCCCGGTCGAATATTTCGACCGCGGCGAGATCGAACGCGGCGCGCTTGCCGGAAAAGGGCTGGAAATCGCCTGGCTCGCCGACAAGGTCGACGCCTTCTTCATTCACGTGCAGGGCGCGGCACGGCTCAACATGACCGACGGCAGGCTTCGCCGCATCACCTATGCCGCCAAATCCGGCCAGCGCTTTACCGGACCGGGCAAGATCCTGAGCGAGGAAGGCGAGATCCCGCTGGAGAAAGTGACGATGCAGTCGATCCGTGCCTGGTTCAAGGCGCATCCGGAACGCCTCGACGAGATCCTTTGGCGCAACCGCTCCTACATCTTCTTCCGCGAGATGGGCGTCGACGACCCAGACCTCGGCCCGATCGCTGCCGCCAAGGTGCCACTGACACCCGGCCGCTCGATCGCCGTCGACCGGCTGCTGCACACGTTCGGCACGCCCTTCCATATCGATGCACCGTCGCTGACCGCCTTCGACGGAAAACCGTTCCGGCGGCTGATGATCGCACAGGACACCGGCTCGGCGATCAACGGGCCGGCCCGCGGTGATCTGTTTGCCGGGTCGGGCGATGCGGCCGGCGAGATCGCCGGCGTCGTCCGCAACGCCGCCGATTTTTATGCGCTGATCCCCCGGTCGCTGGTTTCAGGAGCAGGCCGATGACCCGGCGCATCGACAGGCTGAGCGAGGACGACCGGGTGCTGTGGAACCTGGTGGCGCACACGGCAAAACCGCTGAAGGGCAGAACCGCCGTCGAAATTCCACACGCCGGGCCGGAGATCGACGAGACCAGGCAGGCGCCGCCGCCGGCACAGGTCGCGGGCAATGCTGCCACGGCCGCAAAGCCGAAGGCGCAGCATGTCTTTCACGCACTCGACGAACCGACGCTGGACAAGCTGTCGAAGGGCCGGCTGCCGATCGAGGGCCGCGTCGACCTGCATGGCCTGACCCAGGACGAAGCCTATTCGCTGCTGTTTTCCTTTCTGCGCCGGGCGCATGCCGGCGGCATCCGCTACGTCCTGGTGATCACCGGCAAGGGCTCCTCGTCGGGCGGTGATGGCGTCTTGCGGCGCGCCGTGCCGTCATGGCTGTCGACACCCGCCTTCCGGCCCCTCGTCTCCAGCCACGACCATGCCGCCCGCAACCATGGCGGCTCGGGCGCGCTCTATGTCCGCTTGCGGCGTGCGCGCTCATGAGAATGTGCCCATGAGGATGTGCCCATGAGGATGTGCTTGTGACTCCGTTCGGCGAAAGGCTCAGGGTGCTGCGAAACGAGCGCGGCGTCAGCCAGAAGGACATGGCCAAGGCGATCGGCGTCAGCGCAGCCTATCTCTCGGCGCTGGAGCACGGCCGCCGCGGTGCGCCGAGCTGGACGCTGATCCAGAAGATCATCGGCTATTTCAACATCATTTGGGACGACGCCGAGGAACTGGCGCGATTGGCCGAAACCTCGCATCCGCGTGTCAAGCTCGACACGTCGGGCCTTAGTCCGGCGGCGACCGAGCTTGCGAATCTCCTGGCCGACAACATCGAAAAGCTCGACGAAGTGGAGCTTCGCCGCATCATTGCGTCGATCCGCGCCGCGCTGAACCGGCCGAAATGAGTTGCTTTGTTACTGGACCGAGCCGACCAGAACCTGCTGGCCGCCGCGGATCGAGACCCAGCGGCCGGTATTGTCGATCGCCTGCCGCTTGAGGAAACGATAGCCGGTCTGGTCCCAGGAACGGACCTGGTCGGTCAGATTGTCGAGGATGTAGTCGCCCTTGTCGGTGCGCACCGTCAGCACAGCGTGGCCCTCGCCATCCGGCTTGCGGACGACTGTCATCAGCAGATCTGCAAACGAGACGCCCAGCCGGTTCAGCTCACGGCGCTTTTCCAGGACATAGTCCTCGCAATCGCCAACGCCCTTGTCGGGATAGGCCCAGACCTCGTCCTTGCCGTAGATGTCGAAGTCGCTCTCCGGCTTGACGGCGGCGTTGACCTTTGTCGTGACGCTGAGCAGCTTGCGCCACAGCGAGCCGGTCAGGCTGGCGGGCGACAGATCCTTCGGGCGGATCGAGCATTCGGACGCGTAGCTCTTGCAGAAATCATAATGGCCGATCGGCTGCGAGGTCGGGCCACCTGTTATCATCGGGCTGGCTGCCGAGGCCGAACTGGCCCAACCTGCCGCCACAGTAAGTCCAGCCAGCGCGCACAGGCGCAGCGTTCTCGCCATTGGTGAGGAAATCATTGTCCCCGCTTGTCCCTTGTTATTAACGAAACGTTAAGGGGTATTTACAGTCCGTGTCAATTATGAGGATGGATTGATTTTTGCGGCATGGTTACCCGCGTGGCGCCAACGCGACTATTGTGCAACAGGTCGACCGGCCGCACGGCCCCGCCAACCGATGATTTTGGCATTGACCGACCTGATGCGGATTGACGGGCATCATCACTGGTCGCCTATTTCTTGCCGGTCCTGACCAGCTTGGGCTTCACCGCAACACGATTCTGACGGCCGTAGCTGGTAATGAAATCGACGATGCGCGGCACGATTTCGGAGCGGAAGCGCGAGCCGTTGAACACACCATAGTGGCCGACCGCCGGCTGCATGTAATGGGCGTGCCTGTCGGCCGGGATATTGATGCAAAGATCGTGCGCGGCCTTGGTCTGGCCGAGGCCGGAGATATCGTCGTTCTCGCCCTCGACCGTGAACAGGGCGACATTGCGGATCGCCGACGGGTCGACCGCCACGCCGCGATGCGTCATCGTGCCCTTGGGCAAGGCCTGGCGGACAAAGACGGTGTCGACGGTCTGCAGGTAGAATTCCGCCGTCAGATCCATCACCGCCAGATATTCGTCGTAGAACTCGCGGTGCTTCTCGGCATTGTCGCCGTCATGCTTCACCAGATGCATGAAGAAGTCCTTGTGGGCGATGATGTGGCGGTCGAGGTTCATGCTCATGAACCCCGAAAGCTGCAGGAAGCCGGGATAAACCTCGCGGCCGAAGCCCGGCACCGGCCAGGGCGCGCGCATGATGACATTATCGCGGAACCAGTCGATGTCCTTTTCCTGGGCCAGCAGATTGACCGCCGTCGGGCTCCGGCGGGTGTCGATCGGGCCGCCCATTAGCGTCATCGTCGAGGGCACGAACGGATCACCCTTGGCTTCCATCAGTGCCACCGCAGCTAGCACCGGCACCGAAGGCTGGCACACCGCCATCACATGGGAGTCGGGACCCAGCGCATGCAGCATGTCGACGATGTAGTCGATATAGTCGTCAAGATCGAAGCTGCCGTCGGCCAGCGGCACCATGCGGGCGTCGACCCAGTCGGTGATATGCACGTCGGCATAGGGCAGCATCGCCTCCACCGTGCCGCGCAGCAGCGTCGCGTAGTGGCCCGACATCGGCGCGACGATCAACAGCTTCGGATCCGGCCGGCGACCAGCAGGAACTGCGCGCTCGAAACGAACCAGGTTGCAGAACGGCCGCGACCAGACGGTGCGTTCGCTGACCTCGACGTTTTTCCAGTCGACCACGGTCTTGGTCAGGCCGAATTGCGGCTTGCCGTAGCGGCGCGTCGTGCGCTCGAACAGTTCGGCCGTTGCCGCAACCGAGCGGCCCCAGGACGTGTGTGAGACCGGATTGAGCGGATTGGAGTAGAACAGGCGCACCGCATCGGCATAGAGGCGCGCCGGCTGCAAGGCGGCGTGGTTCAGTTCGTAGAGCTGGTAGAACATCGAGAACCCCGCTGCCGACTGCGATCGAAGGGCCGACGAGCAGCGCCGAGCCTTGAATGCCTTGCGGGGAAGTTAGCAACAATCTGCTGCGATGCAATACGTCAACTTGCGTGATTTATGCTCGTTCTTTCGTCCAAGGCGTTGAGAATCCGCCTAGAACGGCAACAGCCGGCTCAATGTGCACCTGCGAAGGCTATCGGCACGATCGTTGGACGAGGTGTCCGGCCGCGGCGACGCGCCGAGCAGTTAGACCCGCGCCATGCAGACAGCGGTATGGCCCGAGCTGATGAAGCCGAGCTGGCTGGCGGCGCCCTTCGACAGATCGAGCATCCGGCCCCTGATAAACGGGCCGCGGTCGTTGATGCGCACGACGACGCTGCGGCCATTGTTGCGGTTGGTCACCTTCAGCTTGGTGCCGAACGGCAGGCTGCGATGCGCTGCGGTCAGCGCCGACGGGTTCATGCGCTCGCCAGAAGCGGTTCTGGAATGCAGTGAGTACCAGGAGGCACGGCCGCATTGGGCGGCGGCGCTGGCACTGGATGCGCCGACCATCAGGCCAGCCGCGATCATGGCCGCGACAAGCGCGGTCTGGTTGCTTTTGTTCATGTGTTGGGGACTGGCTCCGTTGACAGACCCGCAGCGGTTAGGGACGAATGAGGCAGCAAATGCGGCAATGATCTGTCGGTTCCATGGCAATGTTACACGTTTGGAGTCGGCGCGAAACAATTTGTCAGAGACTTTCCGCAGAGCGGCACAGCTTCCTTGATGATCTTTGCACCGATCTCCGCATGTCTTGCGCAGGATCGGAGGTTAGCATCTAAGTAGAAGTTGGTGTAATCGAGCGGCTTCTTTTCGCTGTTCCATTCCGGCCGGAGCCGGGCTGATGATCGACTTGGAAAGGAGTTTCAGCAATGAGATTGATCAAAAATCTGCTGGCCTTGATTGTGCTCGCCATCGGCATGCTGTGGACGTTGCAAGGCATCGGCTTCATCCGCGGCAGCTTCATGACCGGCCAGTCGCAATGGCTGTATGTCGGCATCGTGACGGTGCTGGTCGGCTTGGGCGGCCTGGCCTGGGCAAACCGCTCGCGCATTTGAACGGGCATCGATCGTGGCGGCCGGTCACCGCGACCAGTACTGCCAGCCCCAGTAGAAACTTTCGTCGCGCGGCGGCAGGCGGTTGCACTCCGCGTCCAGCTGCACGGGCGTCGGCGTTTTGCGTTCGCCGTCAGGCGGCTGTTTGTCCCCGGCCTTGATCAGGCGGAGCCAATGGCCGAAATGCGCAAACAATACAGTGATGGAATGGGGCATCGTCGGTCACTCCCGACCTGCCCACGGGACGAGCACCCGCTCGATCCTGCGGATGATGAATTCAAGCACGAAGGCAATGGCCGCGATCACCAGTATGCCCATCACCACCACGTCGGTGACGAGGAACTGGGCAGCGGACTGGATCATGAAGCCGAGCCCGCGCGTCGCTGCCACCAGCTCGGCGGCAACCAGCGTCGACCAGCCGGCGCCAAGCGCGATGCGCAGACCGGTCAGGATCGAGGGCAGCGCGCTGGGCAGGATCACGTGCCTGATCACTTGGCGCCGCGTGGCGCCAAGCGCGCGTGCCGCATTGATGCGTTCCTGCGAGACGCCGCGAACACCCGATGCCGTCGACAGCGCAACCGGCGCCAGCATGGCAATGGCAATCACCAGTATTTTGGACGGCTCGCCAATGCCGAACCAGATAATGATCAGTGGCAGATAGGCGAGCGGCGGGATCGGCCGCAGGAATTCGAGCAGCGGGTCGAAGATGCCGCGCCCCATAGTGCTGATGCCGATAGCCAGCCCGATGGGAACGCCGACGACAAGGGCGACGATCAACGCCGCAAACACGCGCCACAGGCTGGCGGCAATATGCTGGAGCAGCGTCGCGTCGACAAAGCCGTCACGGGCGACGACAACAAATTTGTCCCAGACTGCCACAGCCGACGGCAGGAAAACCGGCGACACCAATTGCAGGCGGGCCGAGGCCGTCCACGCCGCCAGCACCATCAGAATGGTGATCGCGCTGACCATGCGGGCCGAAACGCGGCTGCGTCTCGGCCGCGACCGCGACCATGGCACCGACAGCGCATCGGCTCCGTCGTCGACCTTGGAGCGCTGCGGCCGCTCGGTATAGGAGGTAACGGTCATGCTCCCTCCCCTTCGAAGATCGCGTCGGTCAGCTCGCCGCGCGCCGCGGCGAAGGCGGGATCGGCCTTGATGCTGCGAATGGCCTCGCCGGCTGCATAGCGCCGGCTGAAGCCGGCCTCGAAACTCCGCACCACCCGCCCCGGCCCCGGAGCGAGCACAATGATATGGGTTGCCAGCACCAGCGCTTCCTCGATGCCGTGCGTGACCATCAGCACGCCGACCTGGCTTGCCGTCCACAGATCGAGCAGCGTTGTCTGCATGCGTTCGCGTGTCAGCGCGTCGAGTGCGCCCAGCGGTTCGTCGAGCAGCAGGAATTGCGGCTCGGCCCCCAGCGCCCTTGCCAGGCCGACCCGCTGGCGCATGCCGCCGGAAAGCTCCCAGATGCGCTTATCGCCGGCGCGGTCGAGCTTCACCAGCGCCAGAAGGTTGTCCGCAGTCCGCGCCCGTTCGGCTGCCCTGACACCGCGCAGCCTGAGAGCAAAGGCGACATTTTCCCTCGCGGTCAGCCACGGAAACAGTGCGTCGTTCTGGAACACGACGGCGCGGTCCGAGCCTGGCGCCGTGATCGGCCTGCCGCCTATCGTGGCGCGTCCACGCACAGGCTCGACCAGGCCCGCAGCGACATTGAGCAGCGAGGTCTTGCCGCAGCCGGAGCGGCCGACCAGGACAACGAAATCATCCTTGGCGATGTCAATCGACACGCGTTCGACGGCCGGCGCCGGCTGGCCGTCATAATGAATCGAGACTTGGTCGAGCACGAGATGCGTCATGTGGGGTCGCCGATATTGTGAATCTGCCTGCCCCGAAGCCGTTCCTCGTCAGCGGCTCCGGGGCAGGCAACGCGCGCGTCAGGGAAGGGAGGACGCGCGTATTGAGCCGCCGCTAATTCGAGGCCAGCGCCTCGCCGACATATTTCGACGACACGTATTTCGAATAATCCGGCAACACGGCGTCGATCTTGCCCTGCTCCTTGAGGAAGGCCGATGTCGCCTCGACCGCCTTGACCGTGCCGCCACCGAGGAACTTGTCCGAGGCCTGCTCCTCGAGCGTCGGGAAGACATAGCCCCTCAGCAGTTGCGGCACGTCTTCGAGCTTGGCCCCGGTGATCCTTGCGATCTTGGCCGCTTGCGGCGAGGACACCGACCATTGATCCGGCTTGGCCAGGAAGTCGGCATAGGCAGCGCCCGTCACTTTGACGAAGTCGCGCACCGCTTCCGGGTTCCTTTCAGCGAAGTCGGTGCGCACGATCCAGGCGTCGAAGGTCGGCGCGCCCCAGGCGGCGACCTGGGAGGAATCCAGCACGACCTTGCCCCTCGTCTTGATCTGGCCGAGTGCCGGATCCCAGACATAGGCGGCGTCGATGTCGCCGCGCGCCCATGCCGCCGCGATCTCCGGTGGCCGCAGATTGAGAATATCGACCGACTTCGGGTCGACACCCTCATGCTTCAGCGCGGCAAGCAGGCTGTAATGCGTCGTCGAAACGAAGGGCACCGCCACCTTCTTGCCGGCAAGGTCGGCGGCCTTCTCGATGCCGGCGCCGTTGCGGGCGACAAGGGCCTCGGATTCGCCGATCAGCCCGACAATGAAGATTGTCTGGATTGGAAGCTCGCGGCTCGCCGCCGCTGCCAGCGGGCTTGAGCCGACATAACCGATGTCGACCGAACCGGAAGCGATGGCGGCGATCACGTCGGCACCGGAATCGAATTTCCGCCAGTCGATTGCTGCCTTGGTCGCGCTCTCATAGGCGCCGTCGGCCTGCGGCACCTTCGAGGGTTCGACGACCGTCTGGTAGCCGATAGTGATCTTGAGGTCCTGCGCATCGGCTGGGCCGAGAAAGGCGGCACCAGCCAAGGCCGCCGAGGACAAGAGAACGATACGTCGCGAAATGGTGGACATGAAAGGCTCCTTGGAATTGAGAAAAACCCGGATTGCGTTTCATAGTCACCTAACTCTATCGTTCTTGTAGAGTTAAATCCTTCCAATCAGTTCGGTCTTGTTAGAAAAAGTCATCTGGCTATGGCAGTTGCCCATTCGCACGCTTCTGGGTGATGGCCAGGGTGAGAACGATCGTCCTTGCCCGGGCACCTCTTCCACGTCGTCCATGCGCGCAACAAGGATTTCCCGTTTTCGCGCCTGCATCGGCAAACCCGTGCTGTGGATAGCCAAGAAATTGGAAACGAGTTCCCTGTGTTCGCGGTTAAGTCTAGTATCCTTATCGACATTGAAGGATTGGAGAGGACGATGAGCGACGCCACCCTCCTTGTTGCCGCGCGCGGCATGCTTTGGCCTTCAAATTCAGGGGCAGAAGCTGCTGTCGGTATTCTCGCCGGTCGGGACATTCCTGCCGCCAGCCAGTTTGCCGGTATGCCATTGGCGGCGGCTCCTGTGCTCGCAAGGGCACAAGCCCCGGCTAAAATGGCTACTGCGGCTTGAAAACGAAGCAAAATCAACGTTTCTCGGCTTGTATATCATGTCACTAGAATTTATCTGTAGTGACAGCTTGGACGCGGCGGGGAGGCACGCCAGGCGTTTCGCAACCGGTGGCCTTGCGCCATCGCATGACAGAGAAACGTTCGGGTTATGCTCACGAAAAAAGGTAAATACGGCCTCAAGGCGCTCGTCCATCTGGCGCGCCTGCCGGTTGGACAGCTCGCCTTCGTCAACGACATCGCCACTGGAAACAATATTCCGAAGAAGTTCCTCGATGCCATCCTTGGCGAATTGCGCAATGCCGGGTTCGTCCAGAGCCGCAAGGGCAAGGACGGCGGCTATCGGCTGGCGCGCCCAGCGGACGAGATCAAGGTCGGCCACGTCGTGCGCGTGCTCGACGGGCCGCTTGCCCCCATTCCCTGCGCCAGCCGCACCCAGTATCAGCGCTGCGAAGATTGCAACGAGGCGACATGCCAAGTCCGACATCTGATGCTGGAGGTCCGGCAGGCCATCGCCGAGGTGCTGGATCAGCGCAGCCTCGCCGAAATGCGCGATATCGCCGGCGACGCGGACCTCTCGGCGGCGTTGAAAATCCAGGCCTGAACCACTCTCCCCTGAGCCGGCGACGATCGCCAGGACAGCTGGTGTGCGCATGACCGGGCGCGCTACGCCAAGTTCCATCATCATTGTCGGTGGTGGCGCCAGCGGCGTCGTGCTTGCCGCGCATCTGCTGAAGTCGCCCAATCCCGATCTCCGCGTCAGTCTGATCGAAAAACGCCCGCATTTCGGACAGGGAATGGCCTATTCAACGCTGCTGTCGGCGCATGTGCTGAATGTCAGCGCGGCGGGCATGAGCGCCTATGCCGACGATCCCGGCAATTTCTCGCGCTGGCTGCTTGAACGCGGCCTGGCAACGCCGGAACAGGCCCCGGTCTATGCATCGCGCAGCGTCTATGCCCGCTACCTCAAGGAGCTGCTCGACGAGATCGAGGCGCGCGAACAGCAAACCGGGCGCCTGCGCCTGATCCGCGAGGAGAGCCTGTCGATCTCGCCGACCGCGTCAGGCGTCGAAGTGGCGCTGGCCAACGGCACCAGCGTGGTTGCGCACCTTGCCGTGCTGGCGACAGGCCATGACGAGGAGCCGGGCGCCGGTCAGGGCCACGCGATCAGGATGGGCTCGGAGGCCGACACCGCGCTCGACCCCGAAGCCCGAGTCCTGGTGCTGGGCACCGGTCTGAGCATGGTCGATGCCTTCCTGTCGCTCGAGCAGCGCGGCCACCGCGGCGAGATCGTCGCGGTGTCTCGGCGCGGCCTGCTGCCCTCGCCGCATCGCAAGGGCAATCCCATCAAGCTCGACGTCGCCGATATCCCGCTCGGCACCCAGCTTTCCTATTTCGTTGGCTGGTTCCGCGACCTGATCCGGGAAAACCAGAAGGCCGGCATCGACTGGCGCGACGTGGTCGACGGTCTGAGACCCTTCAACCAGAAGATCTGGCAGAACTGGCCGTCCTCGGCCAAGCGCCGCTTCGTCGAACATACCAAGGCGTGGTGGGACATCCACCGCCATCGCATGGCGCCTGAAGTCTACGCCCGCGTTGCCGAGGCGGTGCAAGCGGGCCGCATCCGCCTTGTCGCCGGGCGCGTCGTTGACATCGCCGCCGGCGACGGCTTCAGCGTCCAGGTCCAGTCGCGCCACACGCAGCAGCTCGAAAGGTTCGGCGTCGTGCGCATCTATGATTGCACAGGCATCGCCAGGGACATCTCGACCACCTCGAACAGCGTGGTACGGTCGCTGGTCGGCCGTGGGCTGGCAAGGCCGGATCCGCTGCGGCTCGGCCTCGATGTAACCGCCAACTGCGAGGTCATCGCCAGCGACGGCACTGTATCGGCCAAGATCCTCGCCGTCGGGCCACTGACGCGCGGCACTTTCTTCGAAATCGACGCCATTCCCGATATTCGCGTACAGTGCGCACGGCTCAGCAAGCGATTGCTCGGATGAGGATCTAGTTGTCTTGACGCAATTCCGGATGCAACACCGCCGCCGTTGGGTGAAAAGACCTCGACCGCATAGCCGCGCTCGGTGAAGGCGAACCAGGGGTGCGTGAGCTCGCTCCACCAGAAGCCGACCGGCCAACCCGTGGTGGTCGAGACAGCCGGGTGGCGATGACGATCGCCACACGTTTCGGCTGTTTCGCATTGACCGGATTGGCGTCGCGTACGCTCATCTTCGTTCTCCTCCATGGATTTTGTAGCCGGCGAGGCCGTGAGCCGCGACCCTGGCCAGATGACCGGGCAAATTCTGCTTCCACCGCCACCGTGCCTTGCCTACCATGGCGCATGACCCAACGCGGAAGAATCTACGGCTGCCCGGTCGAGTTCGCGCTCGACGCGCTCGGCGGCAAATGGAAGACAGTGATCCTGGCGCGCATCAAGGAACAGCCGATGCGCTATTCCGAACTGCGCCGGCTGATCCCCTCGCTCTCCGACAAGATGCTGACCCAGAGGCTGGCCGAGCTTGTCGAGATCGGCTTCGTCACGCTCGAGACGTCGCCCGACGGCAAGGGGCGCTACGCCTTGACCAGACGCGGCGGTGATCTCGCCGCTGCGCTCCAGGCACTCTATGACTGGGGCAGCGTGCATGGCCGCGCCGAGGGTGTGCGTTTTCGCACCGACAGCGCAGCCATCACCTAGATCAATTCCGGGAAAAGCGCGGTTTTTTCATCTGCAATTGCCTGAAAACAAAGGCATAGAGCGGTTCGGCGTTCCCGTGAAATGGTGGGTCGCGCCGGCAAGCCGACTGCCCTCAACCCGCGCCGGCCAGCGCGCTGCAGAAGCTTGCGACATCGGTGACGACGGCTTCGCCGAGGAAGCGTAGCGTCGCCATCGAGCGATCGCGCGCTTCGCGGTTGCCGAAGCCACAGGCGTCCTCGATTACCACGGCGACAAAGCCATTGTCGGTCGCCTGGCGAACGGTCGGCTCGATGCCGATCTCCATGGCGATGCCAGCGAGCGCTACCGCGCGCACGCCGCAATCGCGCAAGGCAAAGCCGAGCGCGGTGGAATCGAAGGCCGACATCGTGAGCTTGTCGAACACCGCCTCGTCGTCGCGGGGTTCGAGCTCGGGCACGATCCGCGTCGCTTCGGCGTCGCGCGGGAACCACGGCTCAACCATGTCGGGGCTGTCGCGCCGCTGCCAGGCCATGGCGGTGCGCAGCTGCGTCGCGCCCATCCATTTGCGCGGCAGCGACAGATGGCGCGTGAACGCCACCCGCATTCCGGCCACGCGCGCCGCTTCCAGCACCGTGCCGGTGCGCTCGACGATGGTGGCGGCGCCGGCCACCTGGCGGCAGATGCCGACCTGCATGTCGTAGACCACCAACGCCGTCCGGCGCGGATCGCACCACTCAGCCAGGTTGGTCGGGATTTCAACCCCGTCGCTCGCCCGGATCATGCCGCCGTCCGGTCCCACGGCTTGGCGATATCGACGGTCGGGTCGAACAGGAATTCCAGCGGCAATGGCGCGTCGAAGGCGATGAAGTGCCATTCCAGCAGCCCGGCCTTGGACAGCGGGAAGTCCTCGGTGTAGCGCCGCGCTTCCGCGACGCTGTCGAGCTCGAAGACGATGATGACGCCGCCAATATCGCCGCGCGCATAATTCTCGCGCACGATCCCCGCCTTCCAGAGCCGCCAGACGTTCGACACTTCGTCGCGCAGATAAGGCCGCAGGTCGTCGAGCGTGACGCCGGGCTTGAAATTGTCATAGGCAAGAATCTTCATCGGCCGTTTCCTTGCATTGCTGTTCGCCCAACGTCGGCTAGCATGGCGGAATCGGCGGCTGCAACGAACGAGATGGTGCGTTGAAACGGCCGCAGGGTATTTTTTGCTGAGGAGGAAAAGCGCGGTGACCATCGAAAGACTGAACCCCGAGGGCATGCACAGCAATCCGGCCTATTCGCAAGGCGTGTCGTTGCCGGCATCCGCGCGCATCGTGCTGGTCGGCGGCCAGAATGGCGTCGACGCGCAAGGCCGGATCGTCGCCAGGGACGATCTCGCTGCGCAGACCGCTCAGGCGCTTTCCAACCTGGCAAAGGTGCTCGAAGCCGGTAGGGCAAAGCCTGAAGACCCCGTCAGCCTCTCGGTCTATATCGCCGGCGACCTGAACATAGGGCCGGCCTTCGGCGCCTGGATGGCCTTCTGGGCAAACCGTGGCGCGCCGCCGATCATCAAGGTGCTGCGCGTCGCCGGCCTCGGCAATCCGGATTTTCTGATCGAGATCGAAGCCCAGGCGGCGATCGCCTGAGCCCTAAACAGGTTCTGCAAATCTTTTGCCCTGCCTGGAGCCGGCGAAGCTGTCGCGAAATTTCATTCCCCTGCTGGCGGTCGGATTGGCACGATCTATCTTCTTTCCAACTGCAAACGGCTGGAAAAGACGGTAGGTTGCCGTCTTCCAGGGCGGTTGCTCATTCTGGCAACGGAGCATCTGACATGAGCAAGCACAAGATCGTGGCACCGGACGATGCATCGTCCCGCCTGCGCCCGCCCTATGCCTCGGTTCTCGACCTGATCGGGCAGACGCCGGTCGTCGAGCTGACCAAATTCGACATCGGCAAGTGCCGGCTGTTCATCAAGCTCGAAAGCCAGAATCCCGGTGGCTCGATCAAGGACCGCATCGCGCTGTCGATGATTGCCGCCGCCGAAAAACAGGGCAGACTGAAGCCCGGCGGCACCATCGTCGAGGCGACCGCCGGCAATACCGGTCTTGGTCTCGCCCAGGTCGGCATCCCCAAGGGCTACCGCATCATTCTGGTCGTGCCCGACAAGATGTCGCGCGAAAAGATCCAGCATCTGCGCGCGCTCGGCGCCGAAGTACGCATGACGCGTTCCGACGTCGGCAAGGGTCACGCCGAATATTACCAGGACATGGCCGAAAAGATCGCCGCCGAGCTGCCCGGCGCCTTCTATGCCAACCAGTTTGCCAACCCGGCCAATCCGCACGCCCACGAAACCACGACCGGGCCGGAAATCTTCCAGCAGCTCGGAGGCGATGTCGATGCGGTGGTCGTCGGCGTCGGCTCCGGCGGGACGCTGACCGGGCTCGGCCGCTACTTTGCGAAAGTCTCGCCGAAGACCGAGATGATTTTGGCCGATCCGGTCGGCTCGGTGCTGGCACCGTTGATCAAGACCGGCAAGATGGTAGAGGCCGGAAGCTGGACCGTTGAAGGCATCGGCGAGGATTTCGTGCCGCCCAATGCCGATCTGTCGCTGGTGAGGAAGGCCTATTCCATCCCCGACAAGCAGAGCATGCTTGCGGTGCGCGACCTGCTTTCGAAGGAAGGCATTCTCGCCGGCTCGTCGTCCGGTACGCTGCTTTCGGCAGCGCTTCGCTATTGCCGCGAGCAGACCGTGCCGAAGCGCGTCGTTACCTTCGTCTGCGACAGCGGCAACAAGTACCTGTCGAAAGTCTTCGACGATTTCTGGCTGGTCGAGCAGGGCCTGGCCGAGCAGGAGCAGCATGGCGATCTGCGCGACCTGGTTATGCGCACGCTCCGCACCGGCGATGTCGTGTCCGTAGGCCCCGGCGAAAGCCTGCTCAACGCCTATGGCCGCATGCGCCGCTCGGATGTCTCGCAGCTGCCGGTGCTGGACGAGGGCAAGCTCGTCGGCATCATCGACGAAAGCGATATCCTCGCCAAGGTCGAAGGCCCCTATGACAGCCGCTGGGACCGCTTCAAGGCCCCGGTTAGTACGGCGATGACCACCAATCTGCACACGCTGCAGGCCAGCCAGACGCTGGATGCGCTGCTGCCGGTGTTCGACCGCAACGAGGTCGCCATCGTCTTCGATGGCGACGAATTCATCGGCCTGATAACCCGCATCGACCTGATCAACCATCTGAGGCGCGCCCGATGACCGTCAAAGCCACCGTATCGGGCAAAAACCGCCTCGCCTTCTCGACGCGCACCATCCATGGCGGCCAGAGCCACGACCCGACGACGGGCGCGGTGATGGTACCGATCTATGCCACCTCGACCTACGGCCAGCAGAGCCCGGGCGTGCACAAGGGTTTTGAATATGCCCGCAGCCAGAACCCGACCCGCTTCGCCTTCGAGCGCGCGGTGGCCGACCTCGAAAGCGGCACCAATGCGTTTGCCTTCGCTTCCGGTCTGGCGGCGATCGCCACCATCTTCGAACTGCTCGATTCAGGCGCGCATATCGTCGCCACCGACGACATCTATGGCGGCACGTTCCGATTGCTCGAGCGGGTGCGCAAGCGCTCGGCCAACCTCCAGGTCGACTTCGTCGACTTCACCGATCTTGCCGCGGTCGAGGCGGCAATCCGCCCGGAGACCAAGCTGCTCTGGGTCGAGACGCCGACCAATCCGCTGCTGCGCGTCGTCGATCTCGAAGGCGTCGCGGCGCTGGCCAGGCGCAAGGGCGTGCTGTCGGTTGCCGACAACACTTTCTGCAGCCCCTATCTGCAGCGGCCGCTGGAGCTCGGCATCGATATCGTTGTTCACTCGACGACGAAATACCTCAACGGCCATTCCGACATGGTCGGGGGCGTCGCCGTGGTCGGCGACAACAAGGATCTCACTGAGCGGCTAAAATTTCTGCAGAACGCCATCGGTGCCATTTCCGGGCCGTTCGACAGTTTCCTGGCGCTGCGCGGACTGAAGACGCTGGCGCTCAGAATGGAGCGTCATTCGTCGAACGGCCAGAAGATCGCGCACTGGCTGGAGAGCCGCCCCGACATACGTCGCGTCATCTATCCGGGTCTGCCCAGCCATCCGCAGCACGCCATCGCCAGGCGGCAGATGCACGCCTTCGGCGGCATGATCACCGTCGAGCTCGACCGCGACCTCGCCGGCACCAAGCGCTTCCTCGAACACACGCAACTGTTCACGCTGGCCGAAAGCCTCGGCGGCGTCGAAAGCCTGATCGAGCACCCGGCGCTGATGACGCACGGCTCGATCCCGGCGAAAAAACGCGCCGAGATCGGGATATCCGATTCGCTGGTGCGCTTGTCGGCGGGGATCGAGGATGGCGACGATCTGATCGCGGATCTGGACCAAGCGCTGGCGAGCTGAGGGGGAGCAGTCGTGTCGGAGGACTCGTGCTGAGACGGACAATTGTCAATGTCGGCGCCGCCCCTCACCTGCCTGCCGGCATCCTCTCCCCGTATAGCGACGGGGAGAGGGACGTCTTTGCCTGTGGTTTCGCGAGTCTTCTGCGCAGCAGAACTAGCGCCGAGGTCGCGACGGCCCCTTTCTCCCCGTCACTATACGGGGAGAAATGCCCGGCAGGGCAATGAGGGGCGGCG
>NZ_SUEG01000052.1:14888-34279 GCF_005063415.1 Mesorhizobium sp. | reverse complement strand
GCGTCGCCGAGGGCCCGTCGCCTTCGTCGGCGCCCTTGTGGTCGCCAGACGCGCCGCCCCTGCCGGGGAGCTGTTCCATACCTATGGAACGCCGCCTTTGCCCTTCCACATGGGCGTGCCCTCGCAAGACGCCTTTCCGTTCAAGCTGTGGTCGCGCGTCTTCGCGCGAGCGGCGCGGCGGGCGGCGGCCGCGCCGCTCAGCTATCCCGATCCCCGGGGTGATTCGCAGCTGCGAAAGGAGATCGCGGCCTATGTCGGGATCGCGCGGGGTCTTCGGTGCAGTCCCGCCCAGGTGTTCATCGCGGCAGGCTATTCCGGGGCGATCGGTCTGGCGGTGCGCGCTCTGCAGGTCGAGGGATCGCGGGCCTTGATCGAGGACCCGAGCTTCCCGATCACACGCAAAGCGCTCGACCTGGCCGGCATCACCGTGACGGCCGTTCCGGTCGACGCCGAAGGCCTGGATGGCTCGTCGCGCAGCCGGGATGACCGATAGCGGAGCGGCGTATGTTGCCGCCTGCAAGCGAATCCTGGAGCAGGTGGGGAAGGCGGAACGAACCGCATCCGGCGAATACAACGCGCCAAAGGACGACCTGATCATTACGGCACCCGTTGTATTCGGACGACTGCATGTGTTGCCCGCGATAAATGATTTCCTCTCGCACTTTCCGGACATCAACGTGCGGTTGGTGCTGTCGGACCGCAATGTGAATCTCATCGACGACCATATCGATATGGCTGTGCGAATTGGCCCTTTGCCAGACAGCTCATGGTTGCGACACGGGTGGGATCCGTTCGTCGGGTGGTCTGCGGCAGTCCGGCCTACTTTGCTGGCTGTGGGCTTGCCGAGGGCGCCGGCGGATCTTTCCTCAGTCTCTTGCGTCACGTTCGATGTTCTGGCGTCCACTACATCCTCGAGTTTCGCCACGCCGGGCTCGATGTTGAGCAGACCGTAACTATTCGCTCACGCCTTTCGGTGAATACCGCTGACGCCGCGATCGACGCCGCCGTGGCAGGTGTGGGCGTCACCAGGGTCCTCTCCTATCAATCTGCAAAGGCGATCGAACAAGGAAAGCTTATCGCCGTTCTTGAAGAATTCGAGGCGGAACCCACGCCGGTCAGCCTCGCCCACGCAGGTCAGGGGCTTTTGCCCCTCTCCTGCACGAGCCCTAATTCACATCGATTTCAAGACATAGGTGTCGTCGAAGTCGGCGAGCCTCGGATACGCGATCGTCGGGGCACACGAGACCGAGGACGCGTTCGCGGTAACGATCAAGGCACATCCGGCGCTCGCCACCGCTGATGCGCGCCGGCGTGATTGATCGGGAACAGGATTGTATTGATTGGCCCGTTTAGTCCGCGGTCGGAATAGATCGGCGGCGGTCCGCCGATTGTGACGGAACACATCGCGCGCTTTCCTGCGAAGGCGCCGCGGTCATACCATTTGCCGCCGCCATAGATGCGGCCGCCTGACGCAAACACCCGGCCAACGCAACCCTTGAGGATTGCCGGCAGTCCGAACCATCAGAGCGGAAACTGCAGGATCAGTACGTCGCACCAGAAGAGCTTGTCCATCTCCGCCTGGATGTCTGCGGTGGACCCGTCAAAGGCTGCCGCATTCGCCTCCTCGGCCTGCTGTCGGTAGTAGTTCGCGTCGCGCACCGTCGTGAAGTTGCTACGATCTAATACCGGATTGAAGCCCATAGCGTAAAGATCGGAGATAACGACCTGATGTCCTGCCGCAGACAGCGCCCCCTGCGCCGCGCTGGTCAGGGCGCCGTTGAAACTGGTAGGCTCGGGGGTGGGCATGAACGATGAAGATGCGCACCGTGCTTCCTCAGTCATTTTCTAGACGCTGAAAAGGTCCGCTCTGCGACGTAGTCTACCGAGAGGACCCCGGCGCCCCGTGTTAGAACGAGCAGCAAAAGCGAGGCCCACACCAGATGCTCTGCCCAGTTTTCCGGATAAACGAAGATCTGGATGACAGACACGACGCCGAGCAGCATCAGCGCTGCAACGCGCGAAAACAGGCCGAGGAAAATCAACACCGAGCCCGTGAGTTCGGCGGCCGTCGCCAGCGGTGCTGCGATCGACGGATCGATGAACGGCAAATTGTATTCGCTGGCGAACAGTTGCAACGTCACCGGCCAGGAAGCCAGCTTCGATTGCGCCGACTGCCAGAAGACATGCGCGATCGCGACGCGGGCTGCGAGTTGGACCAGCGAGAATGGGATATGTTCGGGCAATTTGATCACACGTCTATAGAAACCGACTAAACCGGCCTGGCTCGTCGAGGAATGCTCTGAGATTGCGGTCATGACTGTCTCCATCAGTTTGAGAGGGGAGGCACGGTGATGCGCACGTTTGTGACGAGCCCGTCGGCGAACAGGCGCACGAGCGCGGAAACGAGGTCGAAGTTAGGTTCGAGCGCATGCGCGCGGCTTGCAGCATGTTCGAGGCCGAGGCAGTGCTTGAGAGAATGGCGGAAGGCGAAGTCTGCGCGGTCGAGTAGAACCAGGCGAACGCTGTTCCCGGCCCGCCACAACGCCACGCGTTCGGGGCGTCTCGTCCAGGTGCAGTGCCGGTCGACAGCTGTGCCATGCTGGTGCGCTGTCCACACCGACAGGATCGACCAGTGTGAAACGATAAGCCGCAGCGATGGCTGCAGAAGGATATCGGGCGAAGGTCCGAGATCGGTCTTGTCATAGTCCGCCAGGGTGCGGGGCTGCAGCGAGGCCGTGTCGAGCGCCTCGGCAATGGCCCATTCGAGCCGCGCCGTCTCGGCCACCACCGGCATGTCGGACAGCGTGTCGATCGTCTTCAGGAAGCGCGGGAAGCCGGCGCCGTAGCGGGCAAGCCGCGATTCCACCGGCGGGTGGCGTCGAATGAACTCGCTCGCCACGAAACGGAAGAAACGTTCGTCGACAAGGCGAACTGTGACTGGAAAGACCGCCATCAGCACCGCGGTAAGCGAACTACGCGTGTTGTTTTGGTAGATGCGCAGGCGGGCCAGAGGATCGGCCTTGCCGGCGGTCAGCATGTTCGAGGCGACCATTGGTTCCATGGCGAGCACCGAGCGCGCCATGGAGGTCTGCAGATGCTCAAGCGGCAGCATGGTATCCCCCCCTCCATTGGCGGCAACGCCACGGGCATGACCGGTCTGGCCTTGGCGGCGGCAAATGCCGCAAGCACTGGCATGCTGGTCCTCGCGCTTTCGAAACAAAGCAGGGTGGGCATCGGCCGAGGCTTGGCTGCCGCGGCTTGTCTCGCGGCCTGCTTGCGGCTGAACATGATCGAAGCGGTCAGCATGTCGGCCCACATCGCTTCGCCAAGCAGCACGTCGAGAACGGGGACATCCGTATCCCATTCGATCAACGTCGGGCGCGGTCCAATCCGGTCTATGGCATGCTGGTAGAGCGTCCAGACGACCGGCGGCACGCGTGAGCCATGATCATCGATGAGCACGGTGTCGGCCCCGACCTGATTGGTCGCATGGCCGGCAAGATGGATCTCGCCGATGGAACCGGCCGGCAGCGCATCGATGAAGGCTTTTGCATCATATTGGAGGTTGTGCGCCGAGACCTGGACATTGTTGACGTCGAGCAGCAGGCCACAGCCGGTCCGCGCGACGAGCTCGGCCAGGAATTCGGCCTCGTTCATCGAGGAATCCGCGAAGGCGACATAGGCAGACAGATTTTCGATCAGCACCTGCCGCTTCAGCGTGCCCTGGACAGTCTCGACATTGCGCGCCACAATCGCCAGCGCCTCTTCGTCATAGCGCAGCGGCAGCAGGTCGTTCAGGTAGGCGCCGTCAGCGACGCTCCAGGCGAGATGCTCGGAAACGAGATCGGGCTGGAAGCGCTCGCAGACCCTGCGCAGCCTTTGCAGATGGTCGTGATCCACGCCCCTTGCACTGCCAAGCGACAGGCCAACTCCGTGAACCGACAGTGGGTAGATTTCGCGAAGCTTTTCCAGCGCGTCGACGCCGGCGCCGTCCCCCATGTAGTTCTCGGCATGCACTTCGAGCCAGCCAGCGGAGGGTCTGCGGGTCAGCATTTCACTGATGTGAGGAGAGCGGAGACCGATGCCCGCGGATGCCGGGATCGTGAGGGGCTGAAATGCACGGGACATCGGTCTGCTCCTTTCCAAGTGGGTTGGGTCGAAATCTGGGTTGGTCAGGCTTTCGGCTTGTCGCTGCCGCCGGCAATCTTGGCGCAGCTGCCGGCGGGCACGTAGAGCCAGGAATCCGGTTGGTTGTCGGCGGTCGAGGTGCCGGCGCAGGAATGCGTCGCGGTCTGGCAGTCGTTCTGGCCGGCCTTTACGACGCCGTAGCACTTCTCGAACGAGAAATTGGGCTTGGCGGCGGGGCCTGCGTAAGCAGCCGTCGCGGCCAGCGAAGTGGCGGCCGCGAGGGCCGATCCGATGAGGGTCTTGGTGTTGATCACGGGCGTGTCTCCTGTTTGCGTTTCGAGGGAAAGACTGACCTTTGCGGCCTGTCTGCAAGCAGTGTCCCTGATCCGGCGGCCGAGCTGAAATGCTGTCTCGGCATGGATTTGATACGCGGTCCCTATGTAGAGGGGGCCCCATGCAAAAAAGCCCTCCGGCGGGGAACCGGAGGGCTTGGCGCCCGCGTTCGTGAGCGAAGCGAAGCAGGCGCCTAGACGTATCGGGTTTTGCTGTCGACGGCCGAGCAGTCGTCTACAGCGTGATGATCGGCCAGAAGCCAGTCCTCGGCTCGCTGTCGTCCTCTGTCGCGCATGTCGGTTAACTCACCCCAGTCGGTCCATGGCCTTGCGAACAGCGCCGAGGCGGCCCGATGCTGGCTGTCGAAGATGGCGTGAATTGGCGTGCACGTCATCGCACAAGGAATGGCGGCGGGGCGGCGATCCGCACAAGGTGCCATGAACAATGCGGGCTTGCCGGTGACGATCAGCCGATGGCCGGTATCAAACGGCTGGACGAGCGGCAACGCCGAAACGTCGCCATCGCCCCAATAGGTGTCGCCGTCGATTTCTACGGCAGGGAAGAGGAATGGGACCGTCGCTGCCGCCAGGATCGCGTCAATCGACAATTGATCGCTGGTGAAAATCTTGACCTCATCGGTGCGGGCATTCGAAGCCAGGATGCAGAGCCTCACCGGGCAGCTCCTTTTGTGGATTTCCGCAATGTCAATCGACTGTTCCAGGATCGATCTCAGCGGATTGGCTGTAACGGCCGCAGACATCGATGCGTGACTGACGCGCCGCCAGAAGTTGGTGAGCGCCGTCCGGGCGCCACGCCGACCGCCCAGGGCCAGGCCATAGGCGAGAACCGCCGCCTCCATCGCCCCGAAGCCAGATGCGGTGATGGTGCGGAAGGAAAGGCCGGGCTCATCCAGCAAGCGGTCGAGCACGCCCCAGACAAAGGCGCCGTGTGCGTCGCTTGCCAGGACAATGTCGACGCGCTGCCGCTCTTCCACTGCAGGTCTTGCAATGACGGGTTGGTCAATTTCGGTTCCGGTCTGGATATGCATCTTTCAGTCTCCATCCCAAACGCCAGGGTGGGCGTTGATGGAGAGACTGCCGCATCATCTCCTGTTGGCGAAATGCCAAGGTGGCATGGACTCCATAGGCATATGGCATTGGCTGCGATCGCTCGTGCGTCGCAAGGTTTGGCAGGTAGGCGAAAGTCCCGCGATTTTTGCTTTGAGCCAGCACCACGATGGTCGTCGGCAAGCCTTCAGCACAAGGAGCGTGTCACGAGAATACGAATTGTCTGCCTGGGGGCGATTGCCCTGTGTGTTTTTGGCGGGGCCTCCTCCGCCGACCCTTTCAGCAACCTTGCGGCTCTGCCCACATTCTATACGGACGCCAGCATGAAGACGATGAAGCCGATGGCTGGATTCAAGAAGGCCTGGTTCGCCATGCCAAAGCATGATCGGGTCACGATGGCCAGGGTGTGCAACGACCCGGCGATGAGCAAGCCCCATGCCCAATTCTGCGCCAACGTGCTCGCCTTGGGCGGTGCCAATTAGCGGCTGTGCCGCCAAGCATCTGCAGGATGCACAGCCGGTATAAACTTCATACGTAGATGGCATTGGCTAATTGCTGACCGATTGCAGCAAAGTTCATCTCGGCAAGCACGAACTACAGAGTTCTAAATTGCTGCCGACCATTACCGCCGTCGTCGATGGGACGATTGCTTAACTTCAGAGAAGGATCATATGATGAATATCAAAGCTATCTGCCTCGGCGCCTTTGCACTTTCCGTTTTGAGCGGCGTTTCGTTCGCCGGCGCGCTCGACGAGCCGTCCAACATGCAGCCCTTCTTCACCGACGCCAGTATGAAGACGATGAAGCCCAAGGCCGAGTTCAAGGCCGCCTGGGACGCAATGGCGAAGGACAAGCAGGGTGCCATGATGAAGGAATGCCAGGATGCGGCGATGAGCAAGCCGCACGCCGAATTCTGCGCCAATCTGCAGGCGCTCGGCGGCGCCAACTGAGCTGCCCCGACCGTCCCGAGCAACACCAGCACGACATGATGGCGAGCGGCCTGCTCGCCATCATCTTTTTCGGCGAGGCCCCCGGGCCGCCACGCTGCACATGATGCCTGCTACGCGCGATCATCGGGCCATGACAGATCGCTATCGACTTTATAGCCGCAGTGCATTGGCGCCGAGACATGGTTTGCCGCAGGCTCCGAAGCTACGAAAAGCCTCGTTTGCAATCGGGACAAATCGGCATGGACATTCACCACATCCGCTACTTCCTTGCCGTCTGCGAGACGCGAAACTTCACGCGCGCTGGCGAAAAGTGCAATGTCACCCAGCCGGCGCTATCGCGCGCCATCCAGCAGCTCGAGGACGAGGTCGGCGGCCTGTTGTTTCGCCGCGAACGGAACCTGACCCACCTGACCGATCTGGGCGTGCTGCTGCGGCCCCGTTTCCAGCAGATTCTCGACGAACTGACCGGAGTGCGGCAAGAGGCGTCGAGATTCTTGTGCCTGGAAAACGCCAACCTCAAGGTTGGCGTCATGTGCACCATCGGTCCACGCCGCTTCATGGGCCTGCTAGCCGACTTCAACAGGCGCCAGCAGGGCATCCAGCTGCAACTGGTCGAGGGCGTGCCGGCATCGCTCTCGCAGCTGCTTGAATCAGGGGAAATCGACGTCGCCATCATGGCGTCGACCGACAGCTTTCCGGACCGGTTCGATGTCACGCCGCTCTATCGCGAACGCTTTGTGCTGGCTTTTCCAAACGGCCATCGGCTGGCGCGCAACGACAATGTCGCCATCTCCGAACTCGACGGTGAAAACTATCTCAGGCGTCTCAACTGTGAATATCGCGATCATCTTGCCGGTCTGTGCAGCGACCGCGGCGTGAAGCTCAGGATCTCCTACGCCAGCGAGCGCGAGGACTGGATCCAGAATATGGTTTCCGGAGGGCTTGGTATTTGCTTCATCCCGGAGTTCAGTGCGGTGATCCCGGGCCTGCAGGTCCGACCAGTCATCGATCCCGAAGTCTGGCGGGAAGTGTCCCTGGTGGTCGTGGCGGGACGCAGATTCTCGCCCGCGGCATCGGCCTTCGTCAACAGCGTCAAGGCGCATGGCTGGCCGGAAAGCGCGATAGTCCAGGCGATCCGCAAGACCGCGGCCTGAAGCAAAACTGAAGAAACCTTTGTGCCGCGCGGCAAATCCTGTCGCGCGTTTTTTGTGCGTTTGCGTTGGCCGACGATAGTTTTCAGGTATCGAATTGAGAGCCAGTCAGCATTTCTCTTTCATTGCCGCGCCGGTCACTCTCCTTGCCATGCCCCGCCTCCCGCGTTTGGGCACCGACAAAGGAGAAATACGACATGGCTATCAAGAAACTCAATCTTGCGCTTGCGATCGGGCTGCTTTCCGCAACCGCCGCATTTTCCGCTGCCCCGGCCTTCGCCGGCGACTGCCCTGCCGGCCAGGCCGCCACGACCGACATCCAGGACCATCCCAGCAAGCCGGTTGGCGTTACCGACACGGTTCTCTCGGCAATCGATCTGAGCAGCAAGGGCGAGGCCTGGAAAGGCAACATGCTGCGCCTTCGCAAGCTCGTCGTTCAGCCGGGCGGTGTCGTGCCGTGGCATGAGCACAACGTTCGCCCGGCCAACATCCTGATCGTCGAAGGTTCGATCACCGAATATCGCAGCAGCTGCAAGGTGGGGATCGAGCATCCAGCCGGCGACGTTACAGCCGAGTTCGGCCAGCTCGCCCATTGGTGGAAGAACAACGGCAAGGTGCCCGCGGTTCTCTATTCGGCTGACGTCCTGCCACCGGCGATGCCCGACGGTCACATGATGTGAGCCGCTCGCCGCGGCGAGCAAGATTCCAGCATTAGCAACTGAGAACGCGTCCTCAGGCGGTCGCCTGGGGACGTATGGCCACGGAGCCCTGTCATGACGATGAGTGAACAAACGGAACCGACTCGGCTGCGCATGGTTGCCGCAGACAGCTGGCGCTTTGGCCTCGTCGCGCTGATCGCGTTTCTCACGCTCGTCGATCTGTTCGCCACCCAGGCCATCCTGCCTTCGCTGGTGATAAAATTCGGCGTAAGCCGAGCGACCATGGGTTTCGCCGTCAATGCCAGCACGTTCGGCATGGCGGTGGCCGGCATCGCGGTGGCTCTTTTTGGGCGCGGCATCGATCGCCGCAATGGCATCTGGATCAGCCTGGCCATCCTGGCGATCCCGACGACACTGCTTTCGCAGACGGACAGTATTGTGGTCTTCGCCCTGCTGCGCGTGGCGCAAGGCCTTTGCATGTCGACCGCGTTCACGCTGACGATGGCCTACCTGGCCGAGCACTTTTCCGCGCGGCAGACGACGAGTGCGCTTGCCGCCTATGTGACGGGCAATGTCGCCAGCAACTTTTTCGGACGGCTGATGTCGGCCGCCGTCGCCGACACGTTCGGCATCTCCACCAACTTCCTGACCTTCGCCGCCCTCAATCTGTTTGGCGCAGCTCTTGTCTGGTTCACGCTGCAGAAGACATCCGCAATGATGCGTGTCGACACGACAGGCGAGCCTGCCCGCGCGGCCTGGAAGGGCCTGCTGGATAACACCGAGCTGCGTGCCTGTTTCGCGATCGGCTTCCTGATCCTCTTCGTCTTCATCGGCACGTTCACCTATGTGAACTTCCAGCTCGTCGCCGCGCCGCTTTCGCTGTCGCCGATGGCGCTGGGGCTGGTGTATTTCGTGTTCCTGCCCTCCATGCTGACCACGCCGCTCGCCGGGCGTGTCGCTGCGGGTCTTGGCCCGAGGATCGGTATCGGCGCAACGCTTGCGCTGGCGATCCTGGGTTTGCTTCTGCTGCTCACGCCCCGCCTGCCGATCGTTCTTGCCGGAATGACGCTGGTCGCGATCGGCACCTTCCTGGCGCAGGCAATAGCGACGGGGCACGTCAGCCGGACAGCCTCGCGCGACCGAGCCGCCGCAAGCGGCATCTACCTCGCCTCCTACTATGCGGGCGGGCTCGCCGGCAGCTTCGTCA
The DNA here is from genome assembly GCF_005063415.1 of Mesorhizobium sp. Taxonomy (GTDB): domain Bacteria; phylum Pseudomonadota; class Alphaproteobacteria; order Rhizobiales; family Rhizobiaceae; genus Mesorhizobium. The sequence goes on along the minus strand of NZ_SUEG01000052.1, from coordinate 24,784 downwards.
TCGGCCAGATTTACGACCGGATCGGGTGGACCGCATGCGTGGCGGTGCTCGCCGTGGTCCTCGCCGCTGCGATCGCGGTCGCGCGCGTGCTGCAGACGCCAAAGGCGTGAGACCTAACGACTGAAAATTTGACTATCCAACAAAGGAGACTGACATGACCACCTACCTGAAGACCTTGCTTGCCGGCACCGCCATGTTAGTGGCGATCGTCGTCCCGGCTGCCGCTTCGGATGGCGTCGTCACGGTCAAGAGCGACTACTCCGTCGCCGAGACCGTCGCCCGCATCAAGAAGGACGTCCTCAAGAAGGGCATCAAGTTCTTCGGCGTCATCGACCAGGCAACGCTTGGCAAGAACGCCGGCAACGATGTCAGGCCGTCGCGGCTGGTGATGTTCGGCAACCCGGCACTCGGCACGACCTTCATCACCTCCAATCCCGAGGCCGGCCTCGACTGGCCGGTGCGCGTGCTGGTCTACCAGACAGCGGATGGCGCGGTTTATGCCGCCTACAGCGATTTCGACTGGATCGCCAAGCGGCATGGCATCACTGACCGCGAGGCCCAATTCAAGATGGCGACCGAGGTGATCCAGTCCGTGACCTCGACGATCAAAAAGAACTGAGCCCGCACACATGTGCGGAGATCCGCCGCCCGGGCATGCGAGGCAGGTTGTCTGGTGGCGCCGGTCTACTCGGCGGCAGACTATGCCTTCGCTCGCTCGCCGAACCACTTCTTCTGCGTGGCCTCGCGAACCAGTGCGCCAACCGCCGGCGAATGCCTGCGGCCGCGCACGGTGACGAGATTGACCTCGCGCCAGAATTCCGGCTCGGTAATCGGCAGGGGCACCACTCCGGGGTGCTTGGCTGTATGCTCGGGCATGAAGCCGAAACCAAGCCCGGCGCCGATCATCGCGAGTGTCCAATCGTCACGATCGCTCCAGTAAACGGGGCTGACGGTGACGCCCTGCTCGGCGAGAACGGCATCCGCGTAGCCGGCAAATTCAGTTGCGGCGCGATCTTACTAGCTGCCCCAACGTCAAACAAGCCAAGGCGGCTGGGTCGAATGGCGTCGAGCTGATGATCTGACTGTCGGCTATCGAATCCATGTCTCAACGGCATTTCCGCTGCTTCGAGCCGCTCGCCATACTCAGCCAAGAACTCGAGACTGGGCGCGCAAGCCCGTTGCTCGCAGCCGTTGCCGGCCATCCCGGCGGCTCCAACCGAAGGAAACGACGATGCTCAGAGGAAAGACAGCACTCATCACCGGCTCGACCAGCGGCATCGGACAAGGCATCGCCGAGGCCTTCGCTGCCAAGGGCTGCAACATTGTGCTCAATGGTTTCGGCGATGCCGGTGGGATTGAACTGCTGCGGGCGAAGCTTGCCGCTGACCACGGGGTGACCGTCCGTTACGACAATGCCGACATGAGCAAGGGCGGCGCCATCACCGCGATGATGGACAAGGCGATCGCCGAGTTCGGCGCGGTCGACATCCTCGTCAACAATGCCGGCATTCAGCATGTCGCACCGATCGACGAGTTCCCGATAGAGAAATGGGAGGCCGTCGTAGCGATCGATCTGATGTCGTCGTTCTATACGATCCGGCGTGCGCTGCAGGCGATGAAGGAGCGCAAATGGGGTCGCATCATCAACGTCGCGTCCGCTCACGCCCTCGTCGCCTCACCCTACAAATCCGCCTATGTCGCCGCCAAGCATGGTGTTGCCGGTCTGACCAAGACGGTTGCGTTGGAAGTCGCCGAGCAGGGCATTACCGTCAATGCGGTTTGCCCCGGATACGTGCTCACCCCGTTGGTCGAGAAGCAGATTCCGGACACGGCCAAAGCGCGCGGGATCACCGAAGAACAGGTGATCAAGGATGTGCTTCTGGCGGCTCAACCGACAAAGCAGTTCGTGACCGTAGCCCAGGTGGCGGCACTCTGCCTCTTTCTGGCCTCGGACGACGCAGCCTCGATCACCGGCGCCATCATGCCGATCGAAGGCGGCTGGACCGCTCATTGAACTGGCAACGAGGAGCAAAGACCATGAACAAGATCACCCGAAATCCTCCGAGCGCTGAACCTTTGCCGGAGGTCGCCCATGCGGCTGCCGTCCAGCGGCAAACGGTGTTGGTGCTGCAAGGCGGCGGCGCTCTAGGTGCCTATCAGGCCGGTGTTTACCAGGCGCTCGTCGAAGGCGGGATTGAGCCGGATTGGGTGATCGGCACGTCGATCGGCGCCATCAACGCCGCGCTGATTGCCGGAAACGAACCAACGGTTCGGCTGGCGAGGCTTCAGGAATTCTGGGAAGGCGTCAGCCGTATCAGCCCGTTCGATGAGTTTTTCCGGATGATGGTTCCAAGCAATGTCTTTGCCAATATGGGCACCGTGATGCGCGGCATACCGGGATTCTTCGAACCGAATCCAAGCGCCATGTTCGGAGTGAACCGCGAAGTGGGTGTCGAGAACGCCTCCTACTACACGACCGATCCGCTCAAGAGGACGCTGAATGACCTGATCGACTTCGATTATCTCAACCGGCGCCATACCCGCCTGACGGTCGGCGCGGTCAACGTCAACACCAGTGAACTCAAATACTTCGACACCCGAGAGATGACCCTGTCGGCGGCGCACATCATGGCATCGGGCGCCTTGCCGCCGGCGTTTCCGGCGGTCTGCATCGACGGCGAGCCCTATTGGGATGGCGGCATCTATTCAAACACGCCGATCGAGGTCGTGCTCGACGCGCGTCCGCGCCGCGATGCGCTGATCTTTGCCGTCAACATGTGGCAGCCCCGCGCCACCGAGCCGAAATCGATCTGGCAAGTCATGGGCCGGCAAAAGGATCTCCAATACGCCAGCCGCGGCCGGAGCCACGTGGCGCGGCAGGAGCAACTGCATCGTCTGCGGCACGTCGTGCGCGAAATGGGAAAGCTCGTCCCCGAGGAGCGGCGCGAGGATACGATGTTCAAGGAACTCGCGTCCTATGGCTGTCCCTCGGTCATGCATCTTGTGCGGCTGCTCTCACCGCGCCTCGACGGCGAGGATCACACCAAGGACATCGACTTCACCCGCGCAGGCATCCGCACGCGCTGGCAGGCAGGATACGAGCATGGCCAGCGCGTCCTCTCCGAGAAGCCGTGGGTATGCGACGTCGACATGCTGCAAGGCATCGTCATCCACGAATCGCAAGAGTGATTTTTTCGAGCGCGGCGAGGCCGAGAAAAGTGACGGAGAATACCGATGCAGATCACCACTCCGGGAATACGATTGGTTCCAGAAGCCGTGCTTGCCAACAACGCCGCGCTTTTCCGCACGATACCGGAGACTCCATCCCATGCGGATAGCGCGCTGCATCGCGTGGTCGTCGTCGGTGGCGGCGCGGGCGGATTGGAACTGGCAACGCGCCTCGGCCGCAAGTTCGGCAAGCGGCGACTTTCCATCACGCTTGTCGACCGCAATCGCACCCATATCTGGAAGCCGCTTCTGCACGAGGTCGCCTCAGGTGCACTGAGCGCATCGAACGATGCGGTCGAATACATCGCCCACGCCAGTCGCCACCACTACCGATACCGCATCGGCGAAGTCGTCGGAATCGACCGCGCCAAGCAACAGGTTTTTGTCGCGCCCAGTTTCGACGATGAGGGCAGGCAGATCATCCCGCCACGTGTGCTGGGCTACGACACGCTGGTGCTTGCCGTCGGCAGCATCAGCAACGATTTCGACACGCCGGGGGCGGCTCGTTACGCAATCGCGCTCGATACGGCCGATCAGGCGGCCCGATTCAACAAGCGCCTGATCGACGCATGCCTGCGCGCCAATGCGCAATACGAGCAGCTGTCGCCAGGCCAGCTGCATTGCGTCATCGTTGGTGCCGGAGCCACCGGCGTCGAGTTGGCTGCCGAACTGCACAAGTCGATGCGGGAGATCGCGTCGCACAACCTCGACAACATCGATTTCGAAAGGCTGATCCGCATTACCATCGTCGAGGCCGGGCCGCGCATCCTGCCGGCTTTGCCGGAACACCTTGCGCGCGCCTCAGCGCGCCTGCTTGTCGATCTAGGCGTCCAGATACGGTGCGGGTCCAAGGTCACCGAAGTGACGGAAGGCGGCATCAGGCTTGGCGAGAAGCTGTTCGTGCCGGCCGAACTCGTCGTCTGGTCCGCTGGTATCAAGGCGCCCGATTTTCTGAAAAAACTCGATGGCCTCGAGACGGACCACATCAATCGCCTGGTCGTGGATGAGACATTGCAAGCCAGGGCCGACGAAAACGTGTTTGCGATCGGCGACTGTGCGAGCTGTGTCCTGCCCGGTGAGGACAATCCCTTGCCGCCGCGCGCCCAGATAGCCCACCAGCAAGCTGATCACCTGGTCAAAGTGATTGCCGCACGTCTCGCGGGACGGGCCGCGCCGGCATTCCGTTACCGCGACTACGGCTCCCTTGTTTCGCTTGCCGACTACGGCTCATTTGCCAGCCTGATTGGCGGACTTAGGATTGAAGGTCTGCTCGCCCGGCTGATTTATCGCTCGCTCTACAAGCTGCATCGCAAGACGGTGCACGGGACCTTGAAGACCGCGCTGGACACGATCACTGGGATCCTGGCGCAACGCACCAAACCTCGCGTTAAACTGCATTGAATCTCGGGAAGGCAAAGGTGGAAAAATATGATGTCGTGATCCTCGGCGGGGGCAATGCCGGGATGGGTGTGACGGTGCCTACGCGCGCTGCCGGGATGTCGGTGGCCATGATAGAGGCACGCGACCTCGGCGGCACTTGCCCCAATCGTGGCTGCACGCCCAAGAAGGTCCTCGTTGCCGCAGCCCATGCGCTTCATGAGATTGAACGGGCGCATCGCCACGGCATCACGGTCGATACGCCGAGGCTTGACTGGCAAGCCTTGATCGACCGTGAAAAGGATATGATCAGGGACATTCCCTCCCGCCTGTCAGGATTGATGGCCGAGCGCGGCGTCGATGTCATCGTCGGCGAGGCCTCGTTCATCGGCAGCAATGCCATTAGCGTCGACGGTCGCGAGCTTGAAGCCAGGAACATCGTCATCGCAACCGGTTCGAAGCCGCGTTCACTGCCCATTCCAGGTGCCGAGCACGTGACCATTTCGGACGCTGTCCTGAACGACCCGGTGCTGCCCCGCGCGGTCGTTTTCATCGGCGGTGGTGTCATCGCCTTCGAACTGGGGCACGTCTACGCGCGCGCCGGCGCCGAGGTGACGATCCTCGAAGCGCTGCCGCATCTGCTGGGAACATTCGATGCCGATGCCGTCGCCCAAATCCTTAGCGAGAGCGAGCGCATTGGCATTCATGTTCGCACCCTGGCTTGGGTCAAAACGATCGACAAGATCGACGGACGCTTGCGCGTCACGTTTGTAGCGGATGGCGTCGAGTGCGCGATAGATGCGGACAGGGTTGTGAATTGCGCCGGGCGCCTGGCCAATGTCGAGGGGCTCGATCTTGGCGCCGGCGTTATCGTGCATCGCGAAGGCCGCATCGAAATCGACGATCATCTTCGTTCGCGGTCGAACCCGGACGTCTATGTCTGCGGCGATGCGGTTTGGAATTCTCCGCAGCTTTCGCCGGTAGCGACCTATGAGGGCGGCATCGTTGGCCGCAACATCGTCGAAGGGCCGAGGCACCGGCCGGACTACGGTCAGATACCGGCGTCTCTATACACAGTCCCGGCCTTAGCCAGCGTCGGGCTGACCGAGGCCAAGGCCAAAGAGCAAGGACTTGGCGTCAAGGTCCATGTGAACGACATGCAGGGCTGGCTGTCGGTGAGGACCTATGCCGAGACCGTGGCCTGGTCGAAGATCATCGTCGAGGAGACGACGGACAGGATCGTCGGCGCATATGGTGGGCCATGCTGGCGAAGAGCTAATCCATATCTTCGCGCTTGCCAGGAAACATGGCATCACGGCAACGCAGCTGGCCGAAACGGTCTACGGCTTCCCGACCTTCGCCTCTGATATCAGGAACATGATGTAACGAATTGAGGAGAGGCGGCGAACAGAATACGAACCTCTCCTGCGTTGATGCACGCGGTGCATCAAATCCATGCGAGAAAAGCATGACATCCAGCCTAAGCTTATGAATTCATTGGAAAAAGAAGTGTCCACCCTTCCTCCGCACTTATAGAACTGTTTGCATCGCTACGAGCAGGTCCGCTCCGTCGCAGTGGCGATCGCCGGCGACATGGCGTCGGCCGATGCCGTGCAGCTGGTGCTGCCGGAGACCGGCGTTTGCACGGCGCCAGCATCGTTTTTCGGCTCGTCGGCCGAAGGCTGCTGCGGTGGCCCGGCGCCGACGGCGGTTGATGCCTGCTGTGTGGCGGATGCCCAGGCCAAGGAGAGTGGCAAGTCTGGCTGCGGCTGCAGCGCCGCAGCATGACCTCTTCCCCTCAGCCGACCGCCACCGTGCGCGGTCGGCGCACGATCATCACCACACTTGGCGTGACACAGATCATGGCCTGGGGATCATCGTACTATCTCCCCGCTGTCATTGCGCCGGGGTCGCTGCGGACACGGGCTGGCCCTTGGCGTGGGTCGTTGGAGGCCTGTCTCTGGGATTGCTCACGGCGGGAGTGATCTCGCCGCGTGTCGGGAGTTCAATCGAACGGCATGGCGGCCGCAACGTACTGGCTTTCAGCGCCGGATGCATCGGGCTCGGCCAGATCGGTCTGGCGGTCGCTCCCAATGTGGCCGCGTATATTGTGGCGTGGCTGGTAATAGGCCTCGGCATGGGGGCAGTGCTCTACGACGCCGCGTTCGGAACCCTTGGCCGGCTCTACGGCCATGGGGCGAGGTCCGCCATCACGACGCTGACGCTGTTCGGGGCTTTGCCAGCACGGTGTGCTGGCCGATCTCGGCGTTTCTGCTGGGCGAGATCGGCTGGCGCGGCACCTGTCTGGTCTATGCCGCCGTTCAGCTTTTCATTGCTTTGCCGCTCTACCTCGTGATCGGTCCTCCGTGTGGACGTAACGCATGAACATCGTGACGGTCTTATGGGCGGTCAGCGCCATGCCGACTTTCACTGGCACGCCGGAATTGGCGATGTCGGTTGCCGAGCGGTGGCGTATGCCGTGCGTTCCGATGTGCGGCAGTCCGGCCCGCACCAGGATGCGCTTCCAGCCGTGATAGTAGGTGTGCTTCGACATAGGGAGGTTCGGATCGAAGATTGACGGGCAGACAAAGGGCGAGGCCTCGAACCGCGGGGCCGTCTCGAACAGCCGAGCCGCCTCCGCGCTCATGGGCTTGGACATACCGCCGGTCTTGCTGTCGGGCCATTCGATACGGCGGTTGTCGAGATCAACCCAAGCCCATTCGAGTTGCCGGATCTCCGACATCCGGGCAGCAAATTCGAACTGGAGCCGGACTGCGAGGAGAATGAAAGGATGCTCCAGGCCCTCCATCTCGGCCCTGTCGAGGTAGGCGTAGAGCCGCTTCAGTTCCGTATCGGTGATCAGCCAGGTCTTTCCCCGTTCTGGAAACTTCGGAATGTGGCGGCAGGGGTTGGAGCCATCCGGCCGCATCTCCCAGACCTCGGCCATGTTGAACATCTTTCGTACCGCCGCGAGAACACGGTTCGCGTTTGTCGGGGTCCTCGACATCTTCTTCATAAGGTTCGCGATGTCGGCCCGCGTGACGTCGGGCACCTTCATCTGGCCGAGATGGGGGACGATATAGAGCTTCCCATAGCCTCGGTTAGATCTAACGGTGGAGGCCTTATTCCGGGACTCGGAGTAGTCGTCGATAAATCGGTTAAGAGTTCCTTGACGGTTGATGCCCGTCGCGCAGCGGCCCGCTCGGCGCTTGGATCCTTGCCCTTGCGGACGTCGGCGAGCCAGTTCTGGGCAATCGTCCTGGCCTGTTCCACGGTGATTTCGCCGAACCGGCCGATCGCAGGCTTTCTCCGCTGACCATTGGCGGCGACATAGGCCACCATGAATGTCTTGCGTCCCGTCGGAGTGACCTTTAGCAAGAACCCAGGTATGACTGTGTCGCGAAGTTCGTAGGGTTCCCGATCGGCCGTCGCAACACCACTGCTGTTGAACGCAATTTCCCCGGTTTTCACCAGCGGATCACGATGACTTTCTCGGTCCCGTTGGCGAGTTCGACAGCTTCGGTGCCATCCGGTTTGCGGCTTTGAATTCTGGCGCTCCCGACAGCTTCAACGCCAACAACGTTGACTGCGAAGGCTTCATCGATTTCGGCGGCACAAACCAAGGTGTCAGGCGGCAGGTCCTTTACTTGATCCAACAACTCGCGAAGCTTCATGGTCGAATCTCCTTGGCGACAGCAGGAATGAGGAACAGCACGCTTTCGCCGCTCACTCGGAACCATGTCCCTTGAGAAAGGTTCCCGATGTCAACCCGCGGCAGGGTCGAGTCGTCATTGCCAAACGGCAAAACGAGTCCGAAGTTCCGGGCACGGACCTTTGCTTGGACGTTATCCCAGGACAGTCCTCTGGGATAACGTCTTTGAGGCACGGCTGCCCTTCCTGGCAAGCTCGGATCGTAGCCTGAGCTATCACATCGGCCCCGGCACCATCTTGGTCGGCTGCTCCGGCATCGGAAACGCATAATTGTCGCATTTCACGTCCGGGTTCGTCGGACTGAACATTCCGAGCGGGTTGTCCTTGAACAGCCAGGCGTGAAGGTCGTAGTGGTGGAACTCCTTCGGGATGAGCGGATAATGCCCCTCCATAGGCCCCATGAATGTCTGGCCGAAAAGCTTCGGCGGCTCCTTGGTGTCCGGCGTCAAGGGCACGAGCCATTCCGCGCCGACCAGGCGCAATTCGCCGCCGACCGGCTCATAGATCAGCACATTGGGACGCGTCGGATCCGCGGTCGGGCCGACAGTCGTGACGTTGACGAAATGGATGCCCATCGCGCCCTTCGGGTAGTCCATCGCCCCTTCTACCTTTTCGCCGCTGTAGAAGACGCATCCAACCGTCGACAGATAGAGCTCGCGAATGGCAACCTTGTAGTCTTCATACCTGGACAGCGATTTACGCAGGGCATCGATCTCGGCCTTGTCGGGTTCGGCGGCCCGAGGAGCAGCGGCGTTCAGACACGCGCCAGCGAGACCTGCCAAGGCGACGATACCGAGACGCCTGAGGTGAGTTGTTTTCGTCATGCATTCCTCCCAGATTTTTTTGTTCTGGCCGTGCAGGACCGAGGCGGTAGTGATGCTGGACGCGCGGCCGAAATTGATCGCCTCATCCCGGTGGGACTGCGTCGATGCTAATCCTTTCCTCTGATCGGGAGAATTAACCCTGACGACCTAGGCCCGAGCGGACCGATGGCGCGGAAACGGACGGCCGGCCGGGTCCCGCTTTGGACCGATGCTCTAGCGCCGCCGCAGCAGGCTCCTCATCCGGTTGCGCAGCAGGCGCGCCATGTTGCGGGTTTCGCGGTAGAGGTGAAGCTGCGACGCCGCCTGGCGGGCGGGGCGGTCGGCGTCCGGCGTCAGCCCGATCACCAGCGTCCCCATCGGCTTGCGTTCGCTCCACAGCCGGCTCATCACCGGATGGTCGGGCACCGCGCAGGAATCGGTCATCATGATGTTGGGGTCGTCGAGATGCTGCCTGGTCACCTCGATCATCAGCAGCGTGCCCGGCGAATAGGCGGCGAGCGTCTCGTCATAGGCGGTCTTCCAGGTGTAGGCGACGCCGGCCTCGACGAAGACGACCAGGCAGGCGATGGTGCGGCCGTCGAGCGTCAGCGAGTGGATGCGGCAGAGATCCTGCTCGGCCAGCCGGTGCACGGCTTCTCGGGCGAAGGCGGCGCGGTAGCGGTCGATGGCCATGGCAGTGCGTTCGCGGCCTTTCCAGCCGGCAGCCTCCAGCGTCAGGAAATTTTCGATGGCGTGGCGGATCTCGTCGGGCCCGCG
>NZ_SUEG01000052.1:14566-14878 GCF_005063415.1 Mesorhizobium sp. | reverse complement strand
CGACATGCTCCAGCCGGCCGAGATCGGCGAGCCGGCGCTTCAGGCGGCGGAACTCGCGATAATGGTGCGCGCGCAGCGAAGCCTTCAGATACTCCTCGCCGTCGAGCTCGCTTTCGAGCACCGGGCGCTCGGCCTTGCCGGTGGTGACCAGCGTCAGGCCGCGCGTTTCGGCGACGCTGGCGAGCAGGCTGGCCACCGGACCGTCCAGCCTTATATCGGGCAGCACGAAGACCTTCGGCAGCTTCAGATGCGGCCGGGACAGCATCGCAAAGAAATCCTCGATGACGCCGATCGGATCGTCGCGGTCGACCA
>NZ_SUEG01000052.1:0-14556 GCF_005063415.1 Mesorhizobium sp. | reverse complement strand
GACCAGGTGCGCATGACGGGAACCCCGAGCGGCACCATCGGCCGCTCGACCGAGAACGGCACCAGCAGGCGCAGCCGGTTGCGATACTGGTCGCCGTCGCGGATGACGGCCAGCCGCACCTCGCGGTCCTCGAGCCTCGGCATGGCCGGCGCCAGGAAGCGCGGATTGAAGAAGACGTTGGGCTCGATCGTGCGGGTGCAGAGATAGTCGAGCTCCTCGACCAGGTCGAAGCCGGCGGAGGCCGGATAGATGGCAAGCCTGCGCTCGGGCCGGTTGTTGGCGAGGATCTCGACATGTGCGGGGTCGGCTTCGCGGGCAAGCCCGGCAAGGCCGGACACCATGGCGCCGGCCGGGCCGCCGCTGGTTTCCTCGAGCAAGGGGACGGCAGCCATCAGGCGGCTCCTTTGGCGGGCACGAAAATGACCATGGCGATGCCGAGCTTGCGCCAGACAGTAAAGGACAGCGCGCCGGCCTCGAAGATCATGGCGAAGACGGTGGCCATCGCCGCGCCCCACAGACCGAACAGCGGGATCAGCACGACGCTGAGCGCGATGTTGAAGGCCAGCGTCATGGCATAGACAGCGGCACAGATGTTCTGGTTGCCGCTCATGGTGAGCAGGCTTTCGCAAGGGCCGACGGCGGCCCGCGCGACGACGCCGAACACCAGCAGGAACAGCAGCGGATAGCCGGCGGAAAATTCCGGGCCGAACAGGGTCAGCATCGGCTCGCCCAGCGCCAGCACCAGCAGCGCCATCGCCAGCGACGGCCAGAAGGTCCACGACACGGTTTCGCGGGCGAAGGCGGCGAGCTTTTGCGGCTCGCCATGGGTGAACTGGGCATAGCGCTGGGCGACGCCGGCCTTGACCGCGAAATAGACGAAATGCACCAGCGCCAGCGTCTTGACCGTGGCGAAATAGACGGCGACGTCATTGGGATCGAGATAGGCGCCGACCATCAGCACGTCGGCATTGGTGAGCAGGAAGAAGAAGCTCTCGACCAGGAAGATCGGCAGCGAGACGATAAACCATTGGCCGAAATGCAGCTTCATCGGCCCGGCCGGGATCCTTTTGTCGATGCGCGAGGTGACGCCGATGAGCTGACCGAGCGTGGTGGCATAGGTGGCGGCGATGGCGGCGAAGATTGCCGTTTTGGCGTCGGGCGCGTAGCCCGCCAGCAGCATCAGCGCCATGAACGCCAGGATCAGCAGCGGCCGTACCAGGAAGGTCGGCGACAGCGCAAACAGCGCCCAGGAATTGGCCCGCGCCAGCCCTTGCAGAAGGTCGGACATGGCGATCATCGGCAGGCAGATGATGCCCAGGATGAACGGCACGACGTAATAGTTTTCGATATGGGCCGACAGCAGCCAGACGCCGAGCGCGCCGAGACCGGCGATCACCGTCGAGGCAACCAGCACGAACAGCCGGCTGGCCCGCACGATGCCGCGCAATTCGGCCATCATGCCGCGCTCGCGATATTCGGGAATGAAGCGGATGATTGAGGTGTGGAAGCCGAGACAGGCGAGATTGCCGACGATGACCATGGTCACCCACACGAGCACGAAAATGCCGTACTCGAACGAGCCCATCCAGCGCGCCATCAAGACCTGGCTGACGAAGGCGATGACGGCGCTGACGATGCGGACCGAAAACGCGATCAGCGACATGCGGCCGGCTTCGCCGCGCGCGCCGGCGCTGAACAGCACGGCATCGATCAGGCCAAGCAGCGGCCTTATGCGCAGCGCAAGGCGCTGCGGCAGGTACCGCCCGGCTGTCGTCGCCGCGGAAAAGCGCACCCCGATCACACTCCGTTTTCCGCCTCTTTTCTGGCTATGCGTGTAGCGAGAACACATTAAGAAACGGTTGGGTGGGGGGTTCTTCGCCCGGTCTCAATACGGGGAGAAGGTGCCGGCAGGCGGATGAGGGGCGGGGCGGGCGTTGAAGGTATGCGCTGCGGAAGGCTCCGGCGGCTTTGAGTGCATTGTGGCATTGCGCAGTGCGATCGACCTTTGACAACTGAAAATGTTTGGCTCTAATGCCGCGGGGCGGAGGGGACATGAGCCAGCTTTTAGTTCAGCAATATCTCAACGAAATCGACAGGTTGCGGAAGTTCTCCGGGTCGATTACCGAGGGGGTGATCTCGGAAGCTTTCAAGGATTTGCTCAAGGCGTGGGCTCGTCAGCATAATCTGCATTTCATTAGCCAATACGAATTTCTATCACCGCAGAAGAATCGCATCCGTCCTGACGGAACGATCCTCCACGATTTGCGCGTGCCGCTCGGCTATTGGGAAGCCAAGGACACGGCGGACGACCTCGACGAGGAAATCCGCAAGAAACTGGCCAAAGGCTATCCGCAGGACAACATCATCTTCGAGAATTCGGACACGGCGGTCCTGATCCAGAATCGGCAGGAAGTTTTCCGCTGCTCGATGACGGACACCGAAAGGCTGCTCAAGCTTGTCTCGCTGTTCTTCAAGTACGAACGCGAGGAAATTCGCGATTTCCGCAAGGCGGTCGAACAGTTCAAGCACGACATTCCGGCAGTGCTGACCGCGCTTCGAGAACGCATCGATACCGCTTATGACAACAATCCGGATTTCCGCGCGGCAGCGGACAAGTTCCTGCAGCACGCCAAGGATACGATCAATCCTTCCGTCGGTGAGGCCGACATACGGGAAATGCTGATCCAGCACATTCTGACTGAAGAGATCTTCGCGCACGTCTTCGACAACAGCGACTTCCATAGAGAGAACAACATCGCCAAGGAGCTTTACGCACTGGAGGCCAAATTCTTCACCGGCCAGATCAAACGTGAGACGTTGAAAGGTCTGGAGACCTACTACGCGACGATCCGCGCCAACGCAGCGCTAATTTCAAGCCATCAGGAAAAGCAGCAGTTCCTGAAGCTGATCTATGAGAATTTCTACAAGGTCTACGACAAGAAGAAGGCCGACAGGCTGGGTGTGGTCTATACGCCGAACGAGATCGTGAAATTCATGATCGAAGGCGCCGACTGGCTGACGCAGAAGCATTTCGGCAAGCAACTCATCGACGAACATGTCGAGATTCTCGACCCTGCAACCGGCACTGGCACCTTCATCTGTGAGCTCCTGGAGCACTTTCGAGGTCAGCCGCGAAAGCTGGCGCACAAATACAAGAATGAGCTGCACGCTAACGAAGTGGCGATCCTGCCGTACTATGTGGCGAATTTGAATATCGAGGCGACTTATGCGGCGATCTCGGGTCAATTCGCCGAGTTTCCGAACCTCTGCTTCGTCGACACGCTGGACAATGTCGCGGGGCTCGGCATCAAGGCCGGCTATCAGCACGACATGTTCGCGGGGTTGTCGGACGAGAATGTCGCGCGTGTGAAGCGGCAGAACAAGCGCAAGATTTCGTCATCATCGGCAACCCGCCGTACAATGCCAATCAGGCGAACGAGAACGACAACAATAAGAACCGTGACTATCCGCGGATCGATCAGCTCATCAAGTCAAGTTACATCAGGCTCTCCACCGCGCAGAAGACTAAGGTCTATGACATGTATGCTCGGTTCTTCCGCTGGGCGTCCGACCGTATGGCCGACGACGGTGTACTGGCCTTCATCACCAATCGAAGTTTCATCGAGAGCCGGACCTTCGATGGATTCCGCAAAGCGGTGGCGCAAGAGTTCAACGAAATCTATGTAGTCGATCTCGGTGGCGATGTGCGCGCTAACCCGAAGCTTTCCGGGACCAAACATAATGTCTTCGGCAGACAGACAGGCGTGGCGATCTCGTTTTTTGTAAAGCGCCACAAGCAAAAGGGCTGCAAGATTTTCTATGCGCGGCGGCCGGAGTTCGACACGGCTGAGGACAAGCTTGCCTACCTGGGAAACACAAGGGCGTCGGCGATTTCGTTCCAGCGGATAGAGCCGGATAAAAACGGCAATTGGGTTAACCTGACCGAGAATGACTGGGATACGATGATCGCGGTGTCGGACAAGAAGACGAAAACGGCGAAATCCAGGGGGCAAGAAAAGGCAATTTTTCGGCTGTATTCGCTTGGCGTTGTCACATCGCGCGATGAGTGGGTCTATGATATCGATCCGACTAAGCTAGAAAGCAAAGTTAGGGCATTCATTGAGATTTACGAGTCGGAGCGGAAGAGGTGGTCCGGGTCCAACAGTCCAGGAACCGGCTCTTGGGTCTCGAGAGACATCAAATGGACAAGTGAGCTTGAAGCCCACCTAAGGTCAGGAACGAAGCTGTCTCTAAATCCACAGCGCATTCGGCCGGCGTCGTATCGCCCTTTCCACAAGATTAATACGTACTACGATCGCGCAATTACACATCGGCTCTATCAGCAAGACTCGATTTTCCCTGTAGAAAAACGTGTGGAGAACCTGCTGATCGTTTGTACCGACCCAGCAGCACAGAAGCCATGGATGGCCTCGGCAGTTAGTGATCTACCTGACCTCCATTATGTAGGCGCGGCTGCCGGAACGCACTGTCTTCCGCGCTACCGCTACACAGCCGCCGGCGAGCGCATAGACAACATCACCGAATGGGCACACTGAAGGAATTCCAGAAGGCTTATGGCAAGGGCGGGCGAGTATCGGAGGCTCGCCCTTCTGGCTTCGCAGGTCAGGATGAGGAGGGCGCGGTCGAGGCGTCACCCTCTGTCCTGCCGGACATCTCCGCCTCAGATCGGGAGATTGGCAAATCGCGCAAGCCGCTAGCGCTCACCAAGGATGACATCTTCCACTACGTCTATGGTGTGCTGCACGACCCGGAATACCGCGAGAAATATGCGCTAAACTTGAAGCGGGAGTTTCCGCGCATTCCATTCTATCCGGATTTCTTTCGCTGGGTGGAATGGGGCAAGCGGCTGATGGAACTGCATATCAGCTATGAAAGCGTCGAGCCATGGCCGCTGGAACGGTTGGACACGCCCGACGAGAATGTGCGCGTCACAGGCATGGTGCCAAAGACGATCCTGAAGGCCGACCGCGACAACGGCATCATCAGGCTCGATACCGAAACACAGCTTTCCGGTATTCCGAAGGAACCGTGGGAATATCGGCTTGGCAACCGCTCCGGCCTTGAGTGGATTCTCGACCAGTACAAGGAAAAGAAGCCGAAAGACCCGACCATCCGCGAAAAGTTCAATACTTACCGCTTCGCCGACTACAAAGAGAAAGTGGTCGATCTGCTGATGCGGGTAACGCGTGTGAGCGTCGAGACGATAGCAATGAAGGAAGCGATGAAGGGGGCGAGACGATGACAACAACCGTTCCACCTTTCGCCGAGTTCTTCGTGCCGGTTCTCAGGGCGCTGGACATCCTCGGTGGCTCGGCTTCGATCGAAGAGATTGACGACAAGACGGCTGTGTTGATGAATATTTCCGACGCGGCGCGGACGGTGCTGGTTGGCGATGGACCGAGGTCGAAATTCGACTATCGCTGTGCCTGGGCACGGAGCTGGCTGAAGAATGCGGGCTTTACGAATAACAGTGAGCGCGGCGTGTGGGCACTGACTGCGGAAGGCCGTGCTGCGCTGTCACTTGATCCGGACGAGATCGTGCGGCGCGTGAGGCGAGCAGATGCCGCGTTGCGCAAGGCGAAGGTTGTCGTCACCCCTGAGCGCGTAGAGGTTGAGGCGGAAGCCGCCGAAATCGCCTTGAAGGATTGGCGCGAGCAGTTGCTCGACATCCTCTTGGCGCTGGACCCAGCAGCGTTCGAGCGCTTGTGCCAGCGGCTCCTCCGAGAGGCGGGTTTTATCAAGGTCGAAGTGACAGGACGAAGCGGCGACGGTGGTATCGACGGTACTGGCGTGTTGCGGCTCAACCTGCTTTCATTCCACGTGCTGTTCCAGTCCAAGCGCTGGAAAGGGTCAGTCGGGGCAGGCGTTGTGCGTGACTTTCGTGGCGCCATGGTAGGGCGGGCGGACAAGGGTCTGATTATCACCACAGGTACCTTTACGGCGGATGCTCGGCGCGAAGCGGTGCGCGACGGCGCACCAGCCATCGACCTGATCGATGGCGATGGATTATGCGACCTGCTGAAGGAGCAGAAGATCGGCGTGCGGGTGAAGATGGTCGAGGAAGTGACCGTGGACGAAGCGGCGTTTGCTGGATTTTAGTCTAGCTGGTTAGGCTGGCGGGACAGCGCCCCCCTCTGGCCTGCCGGCCATCTCCCCCTCAGGTGGGGAGATTGGCTAAACGCAGACGTCCCTTCGGGCACCTTCTCCCCGTATGACGGGGAGAAGGGAAGTGGGTGCTTACGCAAACGCCCCATGACAATGCTTGTACTTCTTGCCCGACCCGCACGGGCAGGCTTCGTTGCGGCCGACCTTGCCCCAGGTCGTCGGGTTCTTCGGGTCGCGGTCTTCGGGGGCGACGATTGCGTTGGTCTCCTGGCGGACCAGAACGGCCGTCTCGCCGCCTTCGAAATCGTCTTCGCCGGTGCTGCCGTCGATGTGGCTGCCAAACATGTCGGGGGCTTCGGGCGGCGGCGCGTCGGCCGCCTGGCGGACCAGCTCGACGCGCATCAATTGCGCGGTGACGGCCTGGCGCAGATTGCCCAGCATCGCCTGGAACAGCTCGAACGCCTCGCCCTTGTATTCCTGCAGCGGATCGCGCTGGGCATAGCCGCGGAAGCCGACGACCGAGCGCAGATGGTCGAGGTTGACGATGTGCTCGCGCCACAGATGGTCGAGCGTCTGCAGCACCACGGAGCGCTCGACGTAGCTCATCACGTCGGGGCCGAAGCGCTCGGCGCGCTCCTTGGCGGCAGCGTCGGCGGCCTGGCTGACGCGCTCGCGGATGTCGTCCTCGGCAATGCCTTCTTCCTTGACCCAGTCCTCGACCGGCAGGTCGAGGTTGAGGAATTCGGCGATCTCGGCCTTGAGGCCGGCGACGTTCCACTGCTCGGCATAAGCGTTTTCGGGAATGTTCTTGGCGACGATCTCCTCGATGACGCCTTCGCGCATCTCGGTGATGGTCTCCGACAGGCCCTCGCCGTCCATCAGCTCGATGCGCTGTTCGAACACCACCTTGCGCTGGTCGTTCGAGACGTCGTCATATTTCAAGAGGTTCTTGCGGATGTCGAAGTTGCGCGCCTCGACCTTCTTCTGCGCCTTTTCCAGCGCCTTGTTGATCCACGGATGGATGATCGCCTCGTCTTCCTTGAGGCCGAGCTTCTGCAGCATGCCGTCCATGCGCTCGGAACCGAAGATGCGCATCAGATCATCCTGCAGCGACAGGAAGAATTTCGAGCGGCCGGGATCGCCTTGTCTTCCTGAACGACCTCTAAGCTGGTTGTCGATGCGGCGCGATTCGTGGCGTTCGGTGGCGAGCACGTAGAGGCCGCCGGCGGCGAGCGCCTTTTCCTTCAGCCGGGCGATGTCGTCGCGGATTTCCTTTTCCCTGGCCTCGCGCTCGGGGCCGGCCGGCATGTCGCCAAGCTCCTCGGCGATGCGCATGTCGGCATTGCCGCCGAGCTGGATGTCGGTGCCGCGGCCGGCCATGTTGGTGGCGATGGTGATGGCGCCGGGTTTGCCGGCCTGGGCGACGATCGCCGCTTCGCGCTCGTGATGGCGGGCGTTCAGCACCTCGAAATCCTTGAAACCTTCCTTGCGCAGGCGTTCGGCCAGTTGTTCGGACTTTTCGATCGAGGTGGTGCCGACCAGCGTCGGCTGGCCCTTGGCGCGGGCTTCCTTGATCTCCTTGACGATCGCCTTGTATTTCTCCTCGACCGTCCGGTAGACCTCGTCGTCTTCGTCAATGCGGATGACCGGCAGGTTGGTCGGGATCTCGGTGACGTCGAGATTGTAGATGTTGGCGAATTCCTCGGCCTCGGTCAGCGCCGTGCCGGTCATGCCGGCGAGCTTCTTGTAGAGGCGGAAATAGTTCTGGAAGGTGACTGAGGCGAGCGTCTGGTTCTCCGGCTGGATCGCCACATGCTCCTTGGCTTCGAGCGCCTGGTGCAGGCCCTCCGAATAGCGGCGGCCGGGCATCATGCGGCCGGTGAACTCGTCGATGATGACGATCTCGCCGTTGCGCACGATATAGTCCTTGTCTCGCTGGAACAGCCGGTGCGCCTTCAGCGCGTTGTTGACGTGGTGGACGATGGCGACGTTCTCGACGTCGTAGAGCGACTCGCCCTTGAGCAGGCCGGCATCGCGCAGCATGTTCTCCAGCTTCTCGGTGCCTTCCTCGGTGAAGATCGAGGTCTTCTGCTTCTCGTCGATCTCATAGTCCTGCGGCTGCAGCTGGATGATGAAGGTGTCGATGGTGTTGTACATTTCCGAACGGTCCTCGAGCGGACCGGAAATGATCAGCGGCGTGCGCGCTTCGTCGACCAGGATGGAATCGACTTCGTCGACGATGGCGTAGCTGTGACCGCGCTGCACCATCTGGGCGCGCTCGTATTTCATGTTGTCGCGCAGATAGTCGAAGCCGAGCTCGTTGTTGGTGGCGTAGGTGACGTCGGCGGCGTAGGCGACGCGGCGCTCCTCGTCGGACAGGCCATGGACGATGACGCCGACCTTGAGGCCGAGGAATTTGTAGACGCGGCCCATCCATTCGGAGTCGCGCGTGGCCAGATAATCGTTGACGGTGACGACATGGACGCCATTGCCGGCGAGCGCGTTGAGGTAGACCGGCAGCGTCGCCACCAGCGTCTTGCCTTCGCCGGTGCGCATCTCGGCAATGCCGCCATTGTGCAGCACCATGCCGCCGATCAGCTGTACGTCGAACGGTCGCATGCCGAGCACGCGGCGGGCGGCCTCGCGCACGGTGGCGAAGGCCGGCACCAGGAGGTCGTCCAGGCTGGCGCCGTTGGCGATGTCCTGGCGGAATTTGTCGGTGCGGGCCTGAAGCTCGGCGTCGGAGAGCGCCCGCATCTCGTTTTCCATGGCATTGATCGCCTCGACCCGTGGCCGGGTCGATTTGACCCGACGATCGTTGGAGGAGCCGAAAACCTTACGGGCGAGACCGCCGAGACTGACCATCCAATGGCCCTTTCGATAGCATTCCAAGTCATTGCGACAGGCGCCGGCCGGCCCCATCAAATCCACGTGAACGCGGACAAACGCAAAAAGCGCCCGGAAAACGGTTCTGGACGCAAAGTCGTTGGACAGATAAGAGGGGGCTCATTCGATGTCAACGCCGCGCTCGCCCTGTCGACCGCGCCAAATTCCGCCACAATCCTGCTGGTCTGGAAGCCATTCCGCTCTAGCTACCCCGCTTTGGAGATAATAGTGATGTCCTTATTGTTCCGCCGTGCGTCGCTCGCCAGCCTTGGTCTGGCATTCGGACTGTCGGCCCTTTCGCTGTCGCCGCTGATGGCACAGGAAGCCGCCCCTGCCCAGCCGGCAGCACCCGCCCCGGCGGCCAAGCCGGTCGATCCGAACGCCGTGGTCGCCACCATCAACGGCCAAACGCTGACCGAGGCAGATCTTGGGCTTGCCGAGGGCGAGCTGTCGCAGCAGTTCGCGCAGCTTCCGCCCGAGCAGCGCCGCGCCGCGGCGCTTTCGGCGGCGATCGAAATCCGCGTCATGGCGGCTCAGGCGGTGACCACCGGCCTCGACAAGGATCCCGACTTCCAGCGCCGCATGGCCTTCCTGCAGCAGCGCGCACTGCATGGCGAAATGGTCGAGAAGGGCGTCGTCGACAAGGTTACCGATGCCGAGGTGCGGGCCCGCTACGACCAGGAAATCGCCAACACGCCGCCCAGCAATGAGGTGCACGCCCGTCACATCCTCGTGAAGACGAAGGAAGAGGCAGACGCCATCATCAAGCAGCTCGACGGCGGCGCCGACTTCCAGAAACTCGCCAACGAGCACACCAGCGATCCGAGCGGCAAGACCAGCGGCGGCGATCTCGGCTGGTTTGGGCCTGGCCAGATGGTGCCGGAGTTCGACAAGGCGGTGTTTGCGCTGGCGGTCGGCAAATACACCGAGCAGCCGGTGCAGTCGCAGTTCGGCTGGCACGTCATCAAGGTCGAGGACAAGCGCACCAAGCAGCCGCCGGCCTTCGACCAGGTCAAGGACCAGGCGCGCCAGGCGGTCATCCGCGACAAATATTTCGCGCTGGTCAAGTCGCTGCGCGCCAACGCCAAGGTCGACATCCCCGATGCCAACCTGAAGAAGACGGTCGACGCCCTAGAAAGCGCCAAATAGGCCAGATTGAGCTACGACAGGGCGCGCTGCCGCCCTGTCGCTGCTATTTGGTAGGGCGAGCGATGATGCGTCGACGCCGCCGCCGGACCGCCGTGGCGTCGCCAGCATCGCCAGCGACAATGCCTTTCAAGACATAGCCGACCGCCCTGCGTAAGATCGCTTCGTCCTCGTCCAGGCGGTCTGTTAGAAGGTGCGTCCAGGCAAACGAGGCGATCAGGTCGGCGACGACAGTGGCATCGACATCGGCTGTCACCTCTCCCCTTGCCTTGGCGCGTTCGACCATCTGGCCGGTGTGGACGCGACGCCCTCGCGCGTATTCGGCAAGGGCGGCGGCGGCTTTTTCGTCCGACTGCGCCTCGGCGATCAGCGACCTGAACACGCTGCCCGACGATGTGTCGCGCCAGTGCGCGAACAAGCTCTTCAGGAAGCCGACGAGATCCTGCTCAAGGTTCCCGGTGTCGGGATTGTCGACACGCTTTTGCCGCTGATAAACGTCGAGCAGCAGGGCGGCCTTGCTCGGCCACCAGCGATAGATCGTCGGTTTTCCGGCGCGCGCCCGCCGCGCCACCGCCTCGATCGAGAAGCCGGAATAACCGGCTTCGACCAGCACCGCCTCGGCGGCGTCGAGAATGGCATCGGCGCTTTCGGGGCTGCGCCGTGCGCCCGCTGACTTGCGCCCAGGATCGGTGGTTTCGCCCATTTCTTCTTCCTTACCCATCATTTCAGCAGCCATCGTACACGATCTCTTGACGAAACGGAACGATCCGTTTTATATGTAACGGAACGTTCCGTAACGATAAGGAGAACAGCAATGACTTCGACCGCCGCCACCCGCTTTTCGCGCCTGCGCTTCGCCCTGCTGGTGCTGCTCGGCGTCTATCCGCTTATCACTGCCATTTTGTACGTGGTTTTTCCGCTGACGCAGGAATGGCAAATCTGGCAACGTACGCTGGTCATCGCGCCGCTGATGGTCTCGATCATGATCTGGGGACTGATTCCGGGCGTGCAGCGGGCGTTTCGCGGGTTCATCAACCCAACGGTGCGGTGATATTCATTCCAGCGCTTGCGACGTTTCCGACGCAACGCGCCACGCGCCACCGGCCAGCACGAGTTCCAGCGTCACCCGCGCCTTGCCGGTCAGGCGCTGCGCCGACTTGTCCTTCGGCACATAGTCGTAGCTCATGGCGAAAACGACGTCGGCACGGTCCTTGCCGTGCGGCGCCACCTCAAGGCTGCCGGGCTCGAGACCGAACGACCACGATGCCCATTGCGCGAACCAGTCGGCCTTGACCTTGACGATGGCCTCGCTGTCGTAATGCGTGCCGTAGATGGTGGCCGACGAACCGTAAAGCCGCTTGACGGTTTCGCGCATTCTCCTGGCATCAGGCGCCAGATAGTTTTCGCGCAAGAATTTTTCGATAGCGCCCTTGTCGCCGACGGAGCGTTCGAGCGCAGCCACCTGCGACGCGGGAGCCGGGCTGACGGCCGGTTTCGGTTGCTGGGCAGTGTCTCCGCCCGAAACGAATTCGAAACGCTCGAGCAGCGATCCCTGCTCCCAGGGACGCTGCGCCTCGCGCGTTGCGGAAACGACGTCGCGGCGCACCGCGATCATCATGTCGTTGATGCTCTGTCCGGGCTCGGCCATGTGCCGCAAAAGCGCGGCGGCAAAGGGCGAGTTGCGCCCCGTCCCGTCCATTGCGACGGCGCCGGGTGCCGTCGAGAAGGCGATGAACGAGCCGCGCGTCGACTCGAACTGGGCGAGGCCGGCGAGAGTCGTCGCCGAGCGCGTCGTGGCGCTGCGGCTGAGACTTCGGGCAAACGGGTTGTTGCGGCAGGCATCGAGGAAGACCAGGCTGACCTTGGTCTGCTGCTCCATGATGTCGAGAACCTCGTCGATCGGCACCGCCTCGAGCTGGAGCTTGACCGGCATGTCCAGCCTCGCATCGACCGGCACGATGAAGTTGCGCCCGTCGACCTGCAGGCCGTGGCCGGCATAGTAGAACAGCCCGGCACCGGCGCCTTGCAGCGCATCGGAGAATTCGCCGATCTTGCGTTCGAGCTCGCGCTTGCCGAGATCGTTGCCTTCAATCACCTCGAAGCCTATGGCGCGCAACTTGTCGGCGATATCGAGCGCATCGTTGACGGGATTGGCCAGCGTACCGGCTTCGGCGTAGCTGCCGTTGCCGACCACAAGCGCCACGCGCCGCGCCGTCTGCGCATCGGCCCGCAGCAGCAGAAAGCCCAGAAACGCCAGTGCCAAGACCACAAGCCTGCCCATTGGGCAGGATCATAGCGCTATCGGCCGCAGCGACGCCAACAAATTTGCAACAGCCTTGCTTGCGGCATGAGGCGGTGTCAGGCGTCCGGCACCCGCAACGGCTGTGAAAACGCCTTGCGCCGGCGCGTGCTATCGGGCAAACCGGCGTTCCTTTCGCGATTTTTCCCGCCCGGGGTCTTCCATGTCCACACAGGTTTCGCCGCTCGCGCCGAAGAAATATCCCAAGATGCCGGTGATCGAGGGCGTGGGCATCGCCACCGCCGAGGCCGGCATAAAATACAAGAACCGCACCGACTTGCTGGCCATGGTGTTCGACGCCGGCACCACCGTCGCCGGCGTCTTCACCAAATCAAAGTGCCCGTCGGCGCCGGTCGACTTCTGCCGGCAGAACCTCGTGGCTGGCAAGGCACGCGTGCTGGTCGTCAATTCCGGCAATGCCAATGCCTTTACCGGCCAGAAGGGCCGCGCCTCGACCGCGCTCACGGGCGAGACGGCGGCGAAGGCGGCCGGCTGCACAGCGGGCGAGGTGTTCCTGGCCTCGACCGGCGTCATCGGCGAACCGCTCGACACCGGCAAGTTCAGCCATCTGCTGGCCGGGCTGATCAAGGACGGCAAGCCGGAATTGTGGACCGAAGCCGCCAAGGCGATCATGACCACCGACACCTATCCCAAACTGGCGACCGCGACGGTCAAGCTCGGCGATGCCGACGTCACCATCAACGGTATCGCCAAGGGCGCCGGGATGATCGCGCCCGACATGGCGACGATGCTTTCCTTCATCGCCACCGATGCGCCGATCGCAGCACCGGTGCTGCAAGATCTCCTGTCGCGCGGCACGGCCAAGACCTTCAACGCGGTCACCGTCGACAGCGACACCTCGACCAGCGACACGCTGCTGATGTTCGCCACGGGTGCTGCCGTCAGGCGCGGCGCGCCCACAATTTCCGACCCCAAGGATGCGCGCCTCGGCGCCTTCCGCCGTGCCCTCGGCAAGGTATTGAAATCGCTGGCGCTGCAGGTGGTGCGCGACGGCGAGGGTGCCCGCAAGCAGGTCGAGGTCACCGTCACCGGGGCCAAATCGGCCCGCTCGGCCAAGCGCATCGCGCTGTCGATCGCCAATTCGCCGCTGGTCAAGACGGCAGTCGCCGGCGAGGACGCCAATTGGGGCCGCGTCGTCATGGCCGTCGGCAAGGCCGGCGAACCGGCCGACCGCGACCTTCTGTCGATCTGGTTTGGCGACAACCGCCTGGCTCATCAGGGCGAGCGCGACGCCGCCTATTCCGAGGAGGCGACTTCGGCGTATATGAAACGCGACGAGATCCGCATCCGCGCCGATATCGGCATTGGCCGCGGCAAGGCGACGGTGTGGACCTGCGATCTCACCAAGGAATATGTCGCCATAAACGGCGATTATCGGAGCTGATGGCGTTGGCTTCCAGACATCCGGCAAGCGTGTTGGCGATCGTGCGCCGCTACGAGGCGGCGGGCTTCCGCGCCTGGCCGGCGGCCGCCGTCCATTATGACGGTACCTGGGTGGTGCGGCTGACGGCCGGCCACCCGGCCAAGCGGCTGAATTCGGTCAATCCGCTCGATCCGGGCGACATCCAGCATATCGCCGAGCGCATCGGCCGCGCCAGCCGCCGCTTCGACGCCTATGGCAGGCCGCTGACCTTTCGCATCTCGCCGCTGTCGGGGCCTGATCTTTCAAAGTACCTCGACAGTGAGGGCTGGAGCACATTCGCTGAATCGCTGGTCATGCGGCTGCCGTTGGCGGACGCCGCGCTCGAAGATGCCATGGACCAGATTCCGCTGAAGGACATCAGCCGTTTCATCGGCGCGGCGCTCAAGGTGAGCGGTTCGCATGTGTCGCTGCGGCCGGGCCTGTCGGAGATCATCGGCGCCATCCAGCCGGAGGCGGGGCTGTTTGCGCTGGAGGCCGGCAGCGAGCCGCTGGCAACGTTGATCTGCGTGCATGACGGCGACCTTGCCGGCCTGTTCGAGATCGCCACCGACAGATCGGTGCGCAACCAGGGCCATGGCCGCCATCTCATCCGGTCGGCGTTGAAATGGGCGCGGCTGCGCGGGGCGCGTTGTCCGCCTCGACCTGCAGCCAGGCT
>NZ_SUEG01000051.1 GCF_005063415.1 Mesorhizobium sp. | reverse complement strand
AAGATGCAGAAGGACACGCGTGCGTTCGACATGGCCAAGGAAGCGGTCGCCGATGCCGACACCTTCATGCGCGCCTTCGATCAGGCCGGGAATGTCGGCGATGACGAATTCGCGCCCGTCGATGCGGGCAACGCCAAGGCCCGGATGCAGCGTGGTGAAGGGATAATCGGCGATCTTTGGCTTGGCCGCGGTGACCGCCGCCAGGAAGGTCGACTTGCCGGCGTTGGGCAGCCCGACAAGGCCGGCATCGGCGATCAGCTTCAGCCTGAGCCAGATGTTGAGCTCTTCGCCCGGCAGTCCGGGATTGGCGCGGCGCGGCGCCTGGTTGGTCGAAGTCTTGAAATGCTGGTTGCCGAAGCCGCCATTGCCGCCCTTGGCCAACAGGAAGCGCTGGCCGACGACCGTCAGATCGCAGATCAGCGTCTCATTGTCCTCGGCAAAGACCTGTGTTCCGGCCGGCACTTTCAGCGTCACGTCGGCACCCTTGGCGCCGGTCATATTGCGGCCCATGCCGTGCGTCCCGGTCTTGGCCTTGAAATGCTGCTGGTAGCGATAGTCGATCAGCGTGTTCAGCCCATCGACCGCCTCGACCCAGACATCGCCACCGCGGCCGCCATCGCCGCCGTCGGGGCCGCCGAACTCGATGAACTTTTCGCGCCGGAACGACACCGAACCGGCGCCGCCGTCGCCGGAGCGGATGTAGACCTTGGCTTGATCGAGAAATTTCATCGGATTGTATGGTTTCTGCTATTGGCTTTGCGGGATTGCTCTAACCCAAGGCGGGTCGAAGGGCGAGGGCCGTTTTTGCTACTGTAACGTCGCGCGTATCTCTGAACGCGTACCATTTGGTTGACCCCTTGCCGAAAATCGATCCTCGGCTTCCAAGCGCGAGATGTCGGAATGAAGCTGGTAACTTACAATATCCACTACGGCGTCGGTCTCGACGGCCGCTATGATGTCGGCCGTATCGCCGATGCCGTGCGCGGCGCCGACGTGATCGCGCTGCAGGAGGTCACCCGCGCCAACCCGAAGAATGGCGGCCGCGACATGGTGGCCGAGCTCGGCGAGGCGCTGCCCGACTATTTTGCCGTCTACGGCAGCAATTTCGAGGCCGACGCCGGCTCGCGCCTCGAGAACGGCCGTGCCATCACGACCACCTTCCAGCTCGGCAACATGGTGCTGTCGAGGACGCCGATCCATCTGTCGCGCAATCTCCTTTTGCCGCGCAGCCGCAGTTTCGAGGCGATGAACTTCCAGCGCGGCGCGCTAGAGGCGCTGATCGAAACGCCGCTTGGTTCGATCCGCTTCTATTCCACCCATCTCGACCACCGCAGCCCGGTTGAACGCCTGAGCCAGATCCGCTTTCTGCGCGAACGCCTGGTGAACTACCCGCTCGAGGGCGGCGGGCTCTCCGGCGTCGCCGAGATCGGCTTGCCGGACCTGCCTTGTCCCGATGCCTTCGTCGTCATGGGCGACTTCAACATGCTGGCCGGATCGCCGGAACATGTCGAACTCGCCGGCCAGCCTGACCATGAATTCGGCATGCCAGTGACCGCCGACCTCGCCGTCGATGCCGCCGCGCGCCTCGACGCTGCCGGCGCCGATCTCGTCACCTGGGTCGACCCCAAGCGGCCGGGCGATGCCAGCCGCCACAAGCGCATCGACTACATCTTCACCAGCGCTTCGCTTGCCAAATCGCTGAGGCGCCTGTGGGTCGACCGGCAAGCGGCCGGTTCGGATCACTTGCCGGTCTGGGTCGAGATAGCGTGAGCCGCATCCATCAAAAATGCACCCAGTTCCGCAGGCTGGTCCAGGTCTTGCGATCGAGGCGATAGCGCTCGACCGGCACCTGACCGGCAACGATCGAATTCAGCATGCCCTGGCCGGCATACTGGAAGCCGCATTTGTGGATGACCCGGCGCGAGGCCGGATTGATCACCCGCGTCGAGGCGTGCAGCACCTGGATCGTGGTTCTCTGGAACGCAAGGTCGACCAGTGCGTGCGCCGCTTCCGTCGCGTATCCGCGTTTCCAGTACGGCTCGCCGATCCAGTAGCCGAGCTCCAACCCGCGATCCGTGGTGTTGAGCCCGGCACAGCCGACGAAGGTCTCGGTGCCGGCCAGCGTCAACGCATAGGCAATTCCGGCACGGCGCGATGCTGTCATAGCCAGGAAAGCGCGTGCCTCGGCCTCGCCATAGGGATGCGGCATGCGGGCCAGCATTTCCGCGACATGGCGGTTGTCGGCGAGCGCCACCAATTGCTCGACGTCGCTTTCACGCGGGGCACGCATGACCAGCCGCTCGGTCGCGAGCACCGGGCAATCTATCGTGTAACTTTCGTCGTCTGAGTCTTCCGCTTCGGCAACCATGTCAAAGTCCTCCAGGCAAGAAAAAAGGGAGATGGAAACCCATCTCCCCTGATCCTTTTCCTGGCTTGGCCAGACACCGGTCCCGAGATGGGTGCCGGTGTTCTCGTGCGGAACCGGCTACTCCGCTGCCTTCGTCATCGGGGTCACCGATACGTAGGTTCGGCCATTGGCTTTTTTGTTGAAGGTGACTGCGCCAGCTTCCAGCGCAAACAGCGTGTGGTCAGTGCCAATGCCGACATTGGTGCCGGGATGCCACGTCGTGCCACGCTGACGAATGATGATGTTGCCCGGAATCACGGCTTCGCCGCCGAACTTCTTCACGCCGAGCCGCTTGGAATGGGAGTCGCGACCATTGCGCGACGATCCGCCAGCTTTTTTGTGTGCCATCTAACTACTCCGATGCGCCGCGAGGCGCCTAAACGATCTTATGAACGCGTTCGCGTTCCGTTTCAAGTCCGATCCGGCGACGATTGCGCCGGTTCGTTCTACTTCTTCGCCAATTCCTTGGCCTGCTCGCGCCAGTCCTTGATCTGGTCGGCGCTGAACGGCATGTGCTCGTCGATCTTGGCGACATCCTTGTCGGACAGCTTTGCGATCTGGGCGAAGGTGGTGATGCCCTGTTCGTTGAGCTGGCCGGCGGCAACCGGGCCGATGCCCTTGATCACCGTCAGATCGTCCGGCTCGCCCTTCGGCGCCTTGAACAACGGTGCAGCGGCTTCGGCAGTCTTGTCCTCGGTCGTCTCAGCCTTGGCTTCCTTCTTCGGCGCAGCCTCTGCCTTCGCTGCGGCCCTCGGCGCGGCTTCAGCCTTCGCCTCGGTCTTGGCTGCAACTTCGGCCTTCGCTTCGGTCTTGGCGGCGGCCTTCTTCGCAGGCTTGGCGCCACCCAGCAGGATTTCGGCAATCCTGACGGTGGTCAAAAGCTGGCGATGGCCGATCTTGCGGCGCGAATTCTGCCGGCGGCGCTTCTTGAAGGCGATGACGGTGCGGTTCTTGCCCTGCTCGACGACTTCGGCGGTGACCATCGCACCATCGACGAACGGCGCGCCGAACGTGACGTTCTCGC
Organism: Mesorhizobium sp.; assembly: GCF_005063415.1. Taxonomy (GTDB): domain Bacteria; phylum Pseudomonadota; class Alphaproteobacteria; order Rhizobiales; family Rhizobiaceae; genus Mesorhizobium. Next base: position 31,575 of record NZ_SUEG01000051.1, on the reverse strand, counting down.
CCTCGCCATGCGCGAGCACATTGCCGATTTCGACGATATCGCCGACATTGGCTTCGAGTTTTTCGATCTTCAGGAGATCGTTGGCGGCAACGCGATACTGCTTGCCGCCCGTTTTGATGACTGCGAACATTTTTTGCCTTTCGCTGTTCGGTCGGCCTTGATGAACCGCTTCACGCGGTTCGGCCGTCTTTTTGTCAGTCTGCGGGTTCAAAAAACAAGCGGCGCGGAAGATCCCTCCACGCCGATTGCGCGCTGTCCCTAACCGAAGGTTCGGCTTGAGTCAAGGCAAGCGCCGCGGGCAAGCGGCGAATGGGTTGAGCCCAGTCCGGCAAATATCGAACAGCGGCTACCGGAGCCTTGAAGAAAGCACGAACGGGAACCTGCGGCGCCGGGGCAGATTGGCCCTTGTAACCTGTTTGTCCAGCCGTTATCTAGTGCGCCGCGCCGGCAACGGCGGACCATGACCGCGGAGAGGTGGCAGAGTGGTCGAATGCACCGCACTCGAAATGCGGCATGGGTGCAAGCCCATCGGGGGTTCGAATCCCTCCCTCTCCGCCATCCAGCTTTCATAAAAATCCTTTCCTTTCAAAAGCTTCCTTGTTGCGCTTGACCAGCACGAAGCGAAACATATCTTAGACTGTGTAACAAACTGTGTAACATTAGAGAAAGATAATGCGACGTTCCGCAGCGCCAAAGCCGCATAAACGTGAAGGCATCTGGTATCTCGTCCGCAGGGTGCCGAAGGAATTCGCGGCGTTTGATCGCCGCTGCCTAGTACGAATTTCCACGGGCGTCGCCGTGGCTGACGATCCCCGCGGTGTACGGGCGCGAGATGCAGTGCAAAGCCTCGGCGCGGGGCTGGAGGCGTATTGGCGTAGACTGCGGGAAGGCCAATCCGCCGAGGCGGGGCTGCGTTTCGAAGCCGCGAGGAAGCGCGCGCGGTCATTTGGATTGGCCTATCGCACTAACGAGGAACTAGCAGCGGGGCCGCTCGACGAACTCATGGCCCGTATCAAGCTGCTCCTCGACAAAAAATCGATCGAGGACGCGCAGGAAGTCTCGGCCGTCATGGGTGGGGAGAAGCGGCCAGCGGTCCGCCTGAGCGGTCTTATCAAGGAATTCGAGACGATCGAGCAACAGAACTTGCTGACTATGTCGCCCAACCAAATCAAGAAATGGCGTAACCCCAAAAAGCGCGCAGTTGCCAATCTGGTTGGAGTCATTGGCGACAAGGAGATCGCAAGCCTCACTCGGGACGACGCAATCGCGTTCCGCGAGTGGTGGCAAAAGCGGATCGTTGAGGATGGACTTGATATCGGTACGGCCAACAAGGACATCGGCCATGTTTCGAAAATGCTGCGCGTCGTCGATCTGACTCACCAGCTCAAGCTGGAGCCGGTTTTTCGAAACCTGCGTCTTTCCGGCGCCGTCCCCGGGCAACGCGCTGCGTTCACAGCGGAGTTCATTCAGGAGAAGATACTCGCTGAAGGCGCGCTCGACGGACTCAATGACGAAGCCCGCCATCTAATCTATGTGATTGCCGATACCGGACTCAGGCTTTCTGAAGCGGCAAACCTCACCACCGAAACAATCCACCTCGATCAAGAAATCCCGCATGTGCGGGTGCGCCCCAATGGCCGTCGCTTGAAGACCGGTCATTCAGCCCGTGACATTCCCTTGGTTGGCGGCGCACTTGCAGCCATCAAGCTCCATCCGGACGGCTTTCCTCGTTATCGCGACAAGGCCGCGTCACTTTCAGCGCTCGTCAACAAGGTGCTCGCCAGCAAGGAACTTCTGCCGACTTCCGAGCATAGTCTTTATAGCCTGCGACACACTTTCGAGGACCGGCTGACGGCAGTTGAGGCGCCGGAGAAGGTAATTGCTTCTCTGATGGGCCACAAATGGATCCGGCCCAAATACGGCGCGGGACCTTCGTTAGCGCAAAAGCGCGAGTGGCTCCAAAAAATCGCTTTTACCCCGCCCGGGTGAATGTGATCGCGGCGCCATCCAGGCCTTGAGAACCAACCTCACGGCTCCAGCTGTCCGAGCCATTTAGGTTGAGCGTGGCCAGCACGCGCTGCGCTCGCTCGCGATTTCCGAGCTTCCGCCGCATTTGTTCGACCTCGTATTCCAGCCTTTCGAAGGTCGGTATATAGGCATCTCCATGCCGGATGACCAAGTAGGCGGCAACAGCTAGACAGCATTCTAGCTCCGTGGCCGATGGATCGGAAAAAGGGGCGACGCCATACCAAGACGAGCAACGCCTCTCGAGGGCTTCCGAACTAGGCAAACGGCCAGCATGTGGCATGGGATAGAAACCTATGCCTGATCGACGAACCTAAAGTGCTCACGAAGCTTGACCGGTACGCGGGCCATCGGAGGGTTCTGCCTAAAACCGACAAAAATTTTGAAACACCCATTCATCCGGCTCTAATTCAAAGGGATCGGCGATTTTTGGGTTATGGCTTGCCAGCATAGTTCAGCCCACACAAGAACGCCTGATATCTTGTCGTGCACTGTCACCCTGCCAAATATGGCGCCGGCGACAACGGCAGTTTGGCGAGCAGAAGAATTCCCGAGACTGAGACGTTCTACGGCTTGGCCCATGTTCGCGCTCCTCCTCGATCGGAGACAGGATGGGCCATATGGAAGCGAATAAAAGGAGGTTGGTGACGAGTCTCGGTAGTGGAGTAGAAACGGGTGGAAAAGCTTGCGCTATTCGCCATCGGCGCCGCTAAGCGCATTTGAGAGAAGGGGCAACGATCGCCAAGAGATGACGTCCGATCGCAAGCCGGCTAGAAATGCGACAGTGACGCGCCTTTTTTGGCACGACCTTAGCACCCGATCGGGCCTCAGCTGGTCGTCGTTGCGCAGCCGATCGGGTGCGATTTTTATAAAGCTCTCTTGGCTTTAGCTTTGAGAGCCCGTCATCGAGACAAATGCAAGGGAACGGTCCGACCCCTGGGGACATTCGACATGCCGTGGCAGCTTCCTATGGCGAGCCAGCGCATTCCGATACACGTTTTCCGCGCTCTACCGTTGCTCCAGCACCTGTGCTGAGGCTGCGCTTGATCAGGACCACCGCTGCTGTTGCGGGATGGTGACTGGGTTGAGGTCGCGAAGACCTTGACCGCGGGTACGTTGTTCATCCGGATGAGCGCTGAGCCGAGAAGCAGCCAAGAACGCTTCCCCGTATTCGAATCCTACGGGAACCGCGAAACCAGCGTCCAAGGGACGCAATTCTCCGACGTCGTTCACTCAAGCTCATCTCGCAACTTGAACGCTTGTATGAAGCCGCCGCATGTCCGCCGGCGGACCGGATTGCTGCTATCCAAACCACGTGCTCAGTTTCACCCCCGTAATAACCCTACCGTCCGACACGGCTTTCGCGCGTCAGGTCCACCCCACATGAAAGTCCCGCGAGCAGCACGGACGGAGAGGCCGGTCACAACTCCTTCGCGTGCTCTTTTACTACCGAATCAAGTGCCAGATGGAGAGGCACCGCCTTAGAGAACAGGAAGCCCTGCGCGGTTCTGCAGCCAAGCTTGTACAGAGTTTGCCGATCTGCCCCTGTTTCAACGCCCTCGGCCATGACCTCGATCCCGAGCGTCCTACCAAGGTCAATCACCGCTTTGACAAGCAGCCGATTCTCCCGGGACTTGGCTAAGCCGCGAATGAAGCCCTGATCTATTTTCACCTTCCTGATCCGACTGTCCTTGAGCGACGCCAACGTCGAAAAACCGGTGCCGAAGTCATCGAGCGCGATAGAAATGCCAGCATATGAAAGCCGGCCGAGCTTTTCATCCACTCTGTCCGGATCCACTGGGGCTTCTTCGGTAATCTCGATGTCAAACATCGTTGCAGGGAGGTCTTTTGCCGCCAGACCATTAAGAATCATCTCGTCAATATCGCCAGCTTCCAACTCGCGCGGTGAAACATTCATCGCCACACGAACATCACGACGGTCAGCTTTGACCAAGCCCTCGATAAGAGCGCAACAGTCGGCGAATACCGTATGAGTTAGCAGCTGAAGCATTCCAGTTTCGCGTGCCGCTGTCATGATCTCGGGCGGAGAAATGGGACCGTGAAGCGGGTGAGACCATCTTAGCAAGGCTTCAAAACTGACGACGGCTTCAGTTTCGAGTCTTACGATTGGCTGAAACCAAGCGACCAAGCTTCTCATCGTTATCGCCGAATGAAGATCGAGTTCGATTGACTGGCGGCGTTGCAGTTCCCGGGCTAGCTCGGCATCGAACAGACAAAATTCATTCCTGCCGCGGCGCTTAGCTGTGTAAAGGGCGATGTCGGCCCGCAACAACATTTCCGTTAGTCCGGGGTTTTCAGCCAAGTAGATTCCTATAGACGCTCCAATGCGGACTGATGCGATCCCAGGATAGGGGCGAGCAAGCTTGGCTATGAGATTGGACGCGAGATTGGTGGGAGAAGGAGAATTCTTTCGCGAAGAAAAAACCAGCACGAATTCATCCCCACCGATGCGGGCGAGCGTTGAGCCCTCCGGTGCTTCTTCCTCTATTCGGCGGGCGATCCTGGCAAGCAGCTCGTCACCCGTTCTGTGACCGTAGGTATCGTTGACAGATTTGAACCCGTCCAGATCAATCAGCATGGCCACAAAGGGTCCATCGGTGTTCTCAAACTGATCGATTGCATGTTCGAGGCCCCGCCTGTTGAGGAGCGCGGTAAGATGGTCCTCCCTGGAATTGCGCTCCATTTCCGCGGCAAGCCGCTCGGCTTGATGTCTCAGGCGGCTCGCGTCACGGAAGCGCGCTTGTCCAACGAACGAGGATCGAACCAGGCCGCCCTCGAAAAGCAGGACGGCAAAAGCCAGAATGTAGTTTTCCGGGGCTCCCTTCGTCAGCAAACATGCGGCGGCAATGAGGAGTGGCGGTGTGATGAAGCATATCGCTGCCGCAGCATATGAGCTGCCGTACGTGACCGCGCCAGCTGAAATGCCCGCCAGAATTATTAGATGCAGCGATGCTTGAGACGTCGTGTATCCAGCCGTTAGGACGGCAAGGAATGACCAGGTGAATCCCGCCAGAAGAGCAAGCCTGCCAAACCAGCGAAGCCGCAGCCAAACCCGTGTCAGATCATCCTGGACTCCGGGTTCCTTCAGCTGATGACGGGCGAGTGCAAGGCGGGCGGCATTTATCGCATTAACGACCGAAAACCAGGCCGCGCCAGCAAGACCGTTCCCAGAAAGGGCCTGCACGGTCAAAATCAGCCCGGACAGCACAATGCTTATCGGCATTGAGACGAAAAGGCCTGCCCTCAGATCAGCGAGCTGGTCCTGAAGGATTCTCGCCTCCAGCGGATCTTCTTTTTCCAAGGCTGGACGGGTCAGCTTGCTTACTCCTGCTTGTCCGCAGCCTATGCAGCCCCCCTGAAGGACGGGTTAATTCTTCAATCGGAGATCAGCGTCGGGGAGCAGGATTACTCCGGTGCATCATGCACTCTCTCCCATCGCTCGCCCAGCACGCGCAAAAATGCGACTGCTGTTGCAGTATCACCGCTGGAGCTCCGCCGAAATCCCATGCCGGACAAGGGGAACATGTTGGGCAAAGCGAAGCCCCAGATGCCTTGCAAGCCGTGCCGCCAGGTGGTCTCTGGAGTAGAGTCCAACCAATATGTTCGTTGCATGGTAGAGCGGCGCCGCCGACAGGCGCAGCCGCCTTTCGTATATATGCAGCATGTCGGGGTCGCCAACATTGCGGCCGTCGCGGCACGCAGTCATGATTCCACGGGCGAGTTGCTTCTGGCTGCTGAGACCGATGTTGAATCCGTGAGCGGTCACCGGGTGCATGCCGATGGCAGCGTCGCCGATGAGTGCGGCGCTCGGCGCCCGGAATTTGTGCGCCCAGGTCGTGACCAGCGGATAGGTGTGGCGCTTGCTTGCCAAGGTCATTTTTCCAAGGCGCCCTCGACACCGTTTCGTCAACTCCGACAGGAACAAATCATCATCGAAGGCAAGCAGTCTATAGGCCTCGTTTGAGCGCAATGTGAGCAGCAGCGACGACATGCCCTCCGCGAGGGGCAATATCGCTATCGTCTGATGGTGATCGAACCATTCGATGGCGATCTGGTGGTGGGCGCGCTCGTGCCTCACTCGGCAAATCAGCATCGAGTGGCCAAGCCGGTTGATATCGGCGCCGATGCCTAGCAGATCACGCGTGGCGGACAAACGCGAATCCGCGGCAACAACCAGCCGAGCAGTTAAACGCGCGCCATTAGAGAGCGTTACGACTGCTCCTTCTTGGCTGTTTGTTGCATCGACGACCGAGTGGCCGCACAACAGCCGGGCGCGATCCTGCAAGCGGACGATTTTGAACAGCGCCTCGCGGATCCGGCAATTTGGAACCAAAACCCCCAGCGGTTCTCCAGAGTTGCTGGGAGGATCGAAACGAAGAGCGAATGCGCTCGAGCCGTTGAGCACGCGCGCGCCTTGAAGTGCTGATTTGTCCGAAGCCGGGATGACATCCCAGGCGCCGAGCTCGCGAAGGGTTCTGATCGAAGCGTTGGTCAGCGCGATTTCGCGACCATCGAAAGCCGGATTCGCCAGACTATCGAATGTGTTCTGTTCAACAACTGCCACCTTGAGTTCGCTTTGGGCAAGCGACGCAGCGAACGAAAGGCCGACCGGGCCGGCTCCAACGACAACGATGTCAAAATTATCGTCAGAGCCCATCAGCGTGCCGCCATCCGGTCGCCTATCCTCGTGTAACGGTGGAACTGAGCCGAGTGACATGAGCTCCGTGCCCGCCGCATTGCCTAAAGGCGCTGGGCCGGGAGATTCGCATCGATCGGCAACGAAGCACTCAAAGCGCTCAGAGGTGGATGCGGCTAACCGATCCCGCCCTTTCGCCGCGCAGCCGCGCAGATCGCCGCCAGCAAGCGAGACACTCGCGACGCTGGTCAGCGACGGCCGCGCCGCATCGATCGCCACATTCCACCTGGAACCCTTGCGCATACTACTCACGCTCCACGACGTCGAAGCGGGCTCTCTTGCGAGGGTGAGGGTATCGAACGTAGCGCTCTCTCTCGTCATCCCAGCCAAGGTAGCGGAAACTTTTATCCACGACCGCGCATATCTCATCAAGAACCTGCTGCATGGCTTCGATGTCGATGTCCTTGCAATTCAGTCGCCGATAGAGCAAAGCCCACGCGGCGACATAGTCGTCGAAATAGCGCGCGTCACTCGAACCAATGATCAACTTCGGACGGTTGATCGATCTCGAAAACGCACGTCCCAACCCCGATGATGCTCCGCAGCACGTTGACATCACGAGGATCTTCGGCGCTGGATGCGAGCCCTGGAACATTTCTACGAAGTCAGCCCAAAGAAGGCCACTTCGCCCACTGGACGAAGCGATCCCGTCACCATTGCCGTGCCCGGCGATGTGAAGCACGTCGCACTCCGCCTCCATCGCTCGTACTACAGCCTCACCAAATTTCGTTCGGTTCAACGCCATGTGGAGCTCCGCGCGGATGTTGACAGCCTTTAACAAGTGCTGCACGATCGGTCCCTCTTGCCTGTCGGCGAAGTAGTCATTTGCATTGTGGCAGTCGATGATGTGTACGGTGTTCATGGTACTCCAGCCGCTTGTTCGTTCATCGTCGTGACGAGCGGACACCACGCGCGCGGAACCGCGTGACGTGCGCTGGGTTCCGGTACCGTCGCATAGCCTCAAGGCGCGGGCCGGGAATCGGGATGGATCGGCAACGACGCACACAACCCATCAAAGGCGAAAGCTGTTGATCGGCCCCCTGTCCGCGCAGCCACGCGGATGGTCAGCCAGCAAGCGAGATACACACGACGCCGGTCAGCTAATGGCTGCGCCGTAAGCACAAGGCATGGCCGACCACACGACAGAAAACCCAGAACCGTGAAGGTGCTGATAATGACGACCAATCTTTCCGTAAGTCATGCATTTCTCCGTCGAAGACTGGTCAATAGACCACACCGATGAGTATGACCCTGATCTGGATCAGCCAGACATGACCAATCGGCACTGGCGGTTCACGGTCAGGTGATCGACCGTGACGTTCCACTTTGGAACCCGTGCGCACATTGCCAAGCTCTCGTCCGGCCACGCGAGGTACTCTCGTGGCATCAGCCGTCTCATACTGGGTGCAATGGGAGGCAGTCCTTCGCACGACAGAGGCTTTTCACAAATGTAGTGTGCAGCTTAGGTCAAGATGGTCATGGAGCATGGAGCATGGACAGCTTGTTCCCGACCGAGCCGGCTCGACTGACGAGCGCGATCCGCGCATCTTATGCACAGCGGATTGAAATCAGCGTTCCGGTTTGTCGTCCCGATCAATTAGTATCCGCTCGGCGGCTCCGTCGAGATCTTCGTATTGACCGCTTCGCAATGCCCAGACGAAGCCGGACACACCCAGTGCACCCAGAAAAAGGGCCACTGGTATGAGATAGAGCAACGTCGTCACGAGGATTATGCCGAATAGCTGACTGCGGAGCGTCCGACTTTTTGAATAACTTGCAGCGTCGCATTCGCCCCGAAGCCGTGCAAGCGCAATGCGTTTCCAATAACAAGCACCGATGAGGCAGACATGGCAATCGCCGCTAACAAAGGCGTGGCGTGGCCCAGGATGGCGATCGGCACGGCGACGGCATTGTAGACGATCGCAATCGCGATGTTCTGGCGGATCAGGTGTCCCGCCTTGCGCGAGACGTCCAGCGCGAGAGGCACTGCCAGAAGGCTTTCGCGCAGGAATACGAAGTCGGCGGCATTGCGGCCAATGTCGGCGGCGGTGGCCGGAGCGATCGAGACATGCGCCGCGCTCAGCGCCGGCGTGTCGTTGAGGCCGTCGCCAACCATCAGAACCTTGTGTCCGTCTTTCGCCAGGGTCTCGATGCGCTCGACCTTGCCCGACGGCAGCAGGCACGGAACGAAGTCGTCGACACCCAGCATTCTTGCAACTTCGCCGCAGGCACCTGCGGTATCGCCCGACAGCATTTGCATCGACACCCCAGTATCGTTCAATCGCTTGATCGCCGCCGCCGCGTCGGCGCGCAGCGCATCCTCGAAATCGAAGGTCGCGACAATGAACCCGTCTTTTGTCAGCACCGTTCCGCCATAGCCATGGTTGCCTTCACCACCGGTCCGGGCCTTCCATCCAGCCCATCCGCGTCGACCCAGCCGCCAGATGCTTCCGGCGACAGTGGCTTCGATCCCGAACCCCGGATGCTCTGTGACGGCATCGAATTTGTGTTGCCCGCCAGGAGCGGCAAAGCCGGTTATGGCCTTTGAAAACGGGTGACGCGAGTGCGCGGCCATGTCTGCCGCGATTGCCAGCATGGCCGGATCGATCGACGATGCATTGAGGAGCCGGGGTTGTCCGAGCGTGAGCGTTCCGGTCTTGTCGAACACTGCGTTATCAATCGTCGCCAGGCGCTCCATGGCCGAACCGTCCTTGACCATGATGCCGTTCTCGAACAGACGCCGCGCGGCGACCACCTGAACGATCGGTACGGCGAGGCCGAGCGCGCACGGGCAGGTGATGATCAGAACGGCAATGGCGATGGTTATCGCCCTGTGCCAGTCGCCGGTCACCGCCATCCAGCCAAGGAACGTCGCGAAGGCTGTGAGATGAACCACCGGGGCATAGAGCGCTGAAACGCGATCGGCGATCCGGCGATAATGCGCGCGGCCGCCCTCTGCGGCTTCCATGAGCCGAACCATTTCCGCCAGAAACGAATCTTTCGCGGCGGCTGTCGCCTCAATCGTCAGCGGGCCGGTTAGGTTGAGGACACCAGCCTGCACGGCTTCGCCTGCTGCAGCGCTTCGAGGCGTGCTCTCGCCCGAGACAAGCGAACAGTCCAGATCCGATGCCCCTTGAATGATTTTGCCGTCGACGGGTATCCTTTCGCCGGCAGCAATCAGCAGCTGCATCCCTGGTTCGATCTCGCCAACCGGCAGATAGTCGCGTGCGCCCTCGCTGCGCAGCACCATGGCGCCACGTGCGGCCAACCGGGACAGGCCTTTCACGGCGATCCGGGCACGTTCGCGCATCACGTGATCCAACGTGCGGCCGATCAACAGGAAGAACAGCAGCGACACCGATGCATCGAAATAAGCATGGTCGCCATGGTTGATCGTCTCATAGAGGCTCATGGCGTAGGCAAGCGACACCCCGACCGCGATCGGCACGTCCATGTTCATGCGGCCGTGGCGCAATGCATTCCAGGCCGAGCGGAAGAAGATGCCGCCGGCGAAGGCGAGTGCAGGGATGGCGATAAGCGCAGAGACCCAGTGGAACAGGTCGCGGGTAGCGCCTTCGGCACCGGACCAGACAGAGACCGAAAGCAGCATGATATTGCCCGCCGCGAACCCGGCAACCGCGACGGCGCGGATCAACTCCGAAAGCGTCCTGTCCTTTTCATCAATCTCGGGGGCGAAGAGATGCGCCTGGTAGCCGAGCCGTCCAAGCGCGGCGACGAACGGTGGAACCTCGTCGCCACGCCAGCGGACCGAGACCCGTTTCGTCGACAGGTTGACGCGGGCGCTCTCGACGCGATCGAGCGTTCCCAACGCCGTCTCGATCGTCTGGATACAAGCTGCGCAATGAACGCTCGGCACCGAAAGATCGGTTTGGCGGAGATCATCGCCAAGCGATCGGCTCGCCAGCCTGATCTCCTGACTAGACGGCAGGACCGACGTGGTGCTGCCCAGATCAAGCGCCATTTCGGCGCCCGGTGCACAACAACTCATTGCAGCGCTCCATGGGAAATCATGATCCTGCGGACGTCGCGATACGGTTTATCCAGACCGGCGTCGGCGTCGACTTCGACAATCCAGACGCCGTCCTTCGGCATGTGCTGGGCTGCGAATTCCTGGCCCGAAGCGGGTGCGAGGGTGACCGACTTGTCCTCTTTCTCGTAAGCGGGATGGCGAAACAGCACCTTGACGCCATGCAGGGGAACCGGCTTGCCGGCGACGTCGGTGAGGCCATAGCGAACTTCGCCCCATGCGATGGACAGCTTGCCGGCCCAGCCAAGTGCTGCCTGCGCGCGACCCTCCTCGGCCTTCTTGTTGAATTGCTGGCTCGCCACATAGGTGTTTTCGACGACGAGGCCAGTCCAGCTTGTGCTGGCGAGCGTTGCCATGGTCAGATTGACCGCGATGACCACGCCGAAAAAGGCCAGGATGATGACCAGCATGTGCCTGCCGGTGAATTCACGAGGCTTTTGTACATTGGCAGTCATCTGGGGGGCTCCGGCGCGTTGAAGGTGGCGGTGTATTCGTCCGCCTCGAAGCTGGCTCTGTCCTCGACGCGGAACTTGAAGGTCTGTGCTGGGGCGTGGATCTGGTCCGCTGGCTGGCGAACGAAGACCTTCAACGTTTTCAGGCGATCGGGCTCAACCGGGATGGCGAAGGAGCGGCCTGCCTTTATGTCGTCCCCGACCACGCTCATTTCGCCCCCTTGCAAGCCCTGCATAGTGACAACAATGGTCCGCGGTTCGGGGATCATGTTGAGCAGCTTGACGGTGTAGCCGTTGCGGATCGAGCCGTCGGACAGCGTGACGAATTGCGGATTGCGGTCATGCAGCACGTTGACTTCGAGCCGATCGCGCGTCAGCAGCGAATAGAGCAGACCCAGGCCGATCAGCGACCAGAGACCCATGTAGACATAGGTGCGCGGCCGGAAGATCTTGCTGACGTGGAAATGCGCCACCTTGTCGGAGAACAGGCCACCAGCAGTCCTGACCAGCGACGGATTGATTGAACTGGAGCCGCCTGCGGTCGCCAGCATCATGTTGGCGTTGTAGTCGGACAGCGTCGCATAGGCGATCAGCCCGCGCTCCTTGCCGAGCTTGTCCATGACCCCGTCGCAGGCGTCGATGCAGAGCGCGCAAGTGATGCATTCGAGCTGCTGGCCATCGCGAACGTCGATCCCCATCGGGCAGACCGCGACACAAGCATTGCAGTCGACGCAGTCGCCGACGGACTGCCCTGCAGCTTGCACCTTCTTCGCATGACGCGAACGCGGTTCGCCGCGCCAGTCATTATAAGTGACGGTGAGGGAACTTTCGTCGAGCATGGCCGCCTGGATGCGCGGCCATGGGCACATATAGGTGCAGACCTGTTCGCGCATCAGACCGCCGAACGTATAAGTCGTCGCCGTCAACACGGCGATCGTGATGTAGGCGACAGGTGCGGCGGTGCCAGTGAGGAGCTCACCGACAAGCGTCGGCGCATCGGCGAAGTAGAAAATCCAGGCGCCGCCGGTCGCCGCGCCGATGACCAGCCAGATGGTGTGCTTCGATAAGCGCAGCATCAGCTTGCGGGCGGTCCAGGGGCCTGCATCGAGTTTCATGCGAGCGTTACGGTCCCCCTCGATCGCACGTTCGACGACGAGGAACAGATCGACCCACACCGTCTGAGGGCATGCATAGCCGCACCAGGCACGGCCGACAGTCGAGGTGATCAGGAAAAGACCGACGCCCGCCATGACCAGGAGGCCGGCCACATAGAAGAATTCCTGGGGCCATATCTCGATGAAGAAGAAGTAGAAGCGCCGATTCGCGAGATCGAGCAGGACTGCCTGGTCCGGGGCAAATGGACCGCGAGCCCAAGGCAGCCACGCAGCCAGGTAATAGATGCCAAGTGTGATCGTCATCACCAGCCATTTGAAGCGACGAAAGTTGCCCGAGGCGCGCTTCGGAAAGATCTTTTGACGCGCGGCATAAAGCGGCTTGCGGGTTTTGGCGGAATTGACAGTTTCTGTTTCGAGCCCTGTCAACTGCGTCTTGTCACGCATGTGCAACTCCACTTTCCCAGCCAATGTCAGGGGCACCTGTCGTAAAGCCTCGCGGTAGGATAGCCTTGCCGGGTTGTGCAGATCGCATTAGGGATGGTGTCGAGGCCCGGCTCACGCCGGGCCTCGTCCGCTTGGCAGGGGGGACCGAAGAATAGGACTTCCATTCCTATTCTCCGCCGCCAAGCGAATGGACATAAACTGCAAGTTCCTTGACCTTGATCTCGCCGAGACGGCCAACCCAGGCCGGCATGACGCCCTGTTTTGGCGCACGGACCTGTGCGGCGATGGCTGTCTCACCGGATCCATAGAGCCAGATCGCATCGGTCAGGTCGGGGGCGCCGAATTCCCTGTTGCCTTTTGCATTGTCGCCGTGACAGGCGACGCAGTTTTCGGCAAAGATCTTGGCGCCGGGTTGGATCAGACTTGCATCGCGGACCTTGCCGGAAAGGCTGGCCACGTAGGCGCTGACTTGTGCGATCTGGTCGGCGGTAATGATGTCGCCGAAGGCCGGCATGTCCGACAGGCGCGTGTCCGGATCGGATGCGAAGCGGATGCCGTGCGTAATCGTCTGCTGGATCTGCTCGGCCTTGCCGCCCCATAGCCAGTCGTCGTCGTTAAGATTGGGAAAGCCCTTGGAACCCTGGGCGCCGGAGCCGTGACATTGTACGCAATTGACCTTGAAGGCTGCGCCACCGGCGGCGATTGCGAATTCGCGCAGGCCGTCGTCCGCGGAGATCTCCGAGGCGCTCTTGGACTCCACCGCCGAGATATATTTGCCCTTGGCGGCCTCAGCCGCAGTCAGCTCGTTCCTGACCTCGTTGCGGCTGGAATAGCCGAGCACACCCTTCGTCGCCGAGTGCAACAGAGGCCATGCTGGATAGGCGATGGTGTAGCCTATCGCCCAGACAATGGTGACGTAAAAGGTGATAACCCACCATCTGGGAAGCGGGTTGTTCAGCTCCCGGATGCCATCCCATTCGTGGCCGGTGGTCGAGACGCCAGAGATTTCATCGATATGCTCGTCGCTCATGATCACTCGTCCTCGAGCGGAATGCGGGCCGCTTCGTCGGCCAGCCTTCGGCTGCCGGGGCGTAGGGCAAAGGCGATGCACCCCACGAAGAACAGCGCCATCGCAACCAGGCCCCAGCTGTCGGCAAACGCCCGCATCAGATTGTAATCCATGCATATAACTCCCTCAGCGGTAGCCGGCGGCTTCGTCGTAATTTTTGAAGTCGACCAGTGTGCCAAGCATCTGCAGGTAGGCGAGCAGGGCATCCATTTCGGTGACCTGTTGCGGGTTGCCGTCGAAGTCGCCGATCTTGGCTTTGGGGTAACGCGCCTCAAGGCCTGATGTGTCGGCATTGGCATCGGCCTGCGCCGCCAGATCCGCATTGGCGTGGGCGATCATGTCATCGGTGTAAGGGACGGCTACAAGCCTGTTGGCGACCAGATGCGTCGAGAAATCCTTCACGTCGATCGGCGTGTCTTTCAGGAACCCATAGCTCGGCATGATCGATTCCGGCACCACCGAGCGCGGGTCGGTAAGATGCGCGACATGCCATGCATTCGAGTAGCGGTCGCCAACTCTGGCGAGATCCGGCCCGGTGCGCTTCGATCCCCACTGGAAGGGGTGATCGTACATGGACTCGGCAGCCAGGCTGTAGTGGCCATAGCGCTCAACTTCGTCGCGGAACGGCCTGATCATCTGGCTATGACAGAGGTAGCAGCCCTCGCGCATATAGATGTTGCGCCCGACAAGTTCGAGCGGCGAATAGGGGCGCATGCCTTCCACCTTCTCGATCGTATTGTCGAGATAGAAGAGAGGCGCGATCTCGACGATGCCGCCGACCGTCACCACGAGCAGCGAGCCAACGAGAAGAAGCGTGGCGTTCTTCTCGATGATTGCGTGTTTGTCCATCAAGCCCATTACCTGGCTCCTGATCGCGCAGGTCGGATGGCGACGGGGCTCGGCATCGGCTCCTCCTCGCGCTGGTGGCCGAGGATGGTCCTGGTGATGTTCCAGGCCATGATCAGGGCGCCGGAGAGGTACATGACCCCACCGATGGCGCGCATGACATAGTAGGGGTGCATGGCGGCGACGGTTTCAGCGAAGGAGTAGACCAGGAAGCCCTGCTCGCCATATTCGCGCCACATCAGGCCCTGCATGATGCCGGAAACCCACATCACCGCGGCGTAGACGACGATCCCGAGTGTCGCCAGCCAGAAGTGCCAGGTGACGAGCCGCAGCGAATAGAGCCGGTGACGGCACCAGAGCTTCGGCACCATGTAGTAGATTGCGCCGAACGAGATCATGCCAACCCAGCCGAGCGCGCCCGAATGGACGTGGCCGATGGTCCAGTCGGTATAATGCGACAGCGAATTGACCGCCCGGATCGCCATGATGGGGCCTTCGAAGGTCGACATGCCATAGAAGGCGACGGCCATCACCATCATGCGTATGATGGGATCGGTGCGCAGCTTGTCCCAGGCGCCGGACAGCGTCATCAGGCCGTTGATCATGCCGCCCCAGGACGGCATCCACAGCATGATCGAGAACACCATGCCGAGCGTCTGCGCCCAATCGGGCAAGGCGGTGTAGTGCAGGTGATGCGGCCCGGCCCAGATGTAGAGAAAGATGATCGCCCAGAAATGGACGATCGACAGCCGGTACGAATAGACTGGCCGGTTCGCCTGCTTGGGCACGAAATAATACATCATGCCGAGGAAGCCGGCGGTGAGAAAGAAGCCGACCGCGTTGTGGCCGTACCACCATTGCGTCAAGGCGTCCTGGACCCCTGAAAAGGCGGAGTAGCTCTTGGAGCCCAGGAACGAGACTGGTATGGACAGGTTGTTGACCACATGCAGCATCGCGATGGTCACGATGAACGACAGGTAGAACCAGTTGGCCACGTAGATATGCGGTTCCTTGCGCTTCAGGATCGTGCCAAGGAACAGAATGAGGTAGGCGACCCAGACGATGGTCAGCCAGACATCCACATACCATTCGGGTTCGGCGTACTCGCGGCCCTCGGTGATGCCGAGCAGGTAGCCGGTCGCGGCCATGACGATGAACAGCTGGTAGCCCCAGAAGACGAACCAGGCGAGATCACGGCCGAAGAGGCGGGCGCGGCAGGTGCGCTGCACGACATACAGAGACGTGCAAAGCAGCGCGTTGCCGCCGAAGGCGAAGACGACACCGGATGTGTGCAACGGCCGCAAACGACCGAAATTGAACCAGGGCTGGATGTTGAGATCGGGGTAGGCGAGCTGCAGCGCGATGACGACGCCGACCAGCATGCCGACGACACCCCAGAACACGGTGGCGATCGCGCCGTAGCGGATCGGACCATCCATGTAAGCGGATGGGTCAATCGGAGCTGCTGGCTTGAACTCCGTGTTGCGCAACAGGATCGCAGTGAAACCAGCCACTGCGAAGAACAACACCCACATGTGTCGGCGGAAAGGTTCATCCACGCCGAAGCCGGCGGCCACCAGGGCCGCAAAAGCGAACACGCTTAGAAGGACGATCTCTGTGCCGAATTTCATTGCAGATCCCGATCTCGAATCTGGTGGATGCCAAATCCGCAGCGCACTAATCGCGCAGCCGCCGCCCCCTCGCCCTGATCTATGTCAGGCCGCACGATTTTGTGTCGGCGGCGCAATCAGCAGGTGGCGAATGAACGAGGAACGCAGCGCGGGCTCACCCCCCTCATGGAAGGCGTTCCCTGGGTTGGGCGGGCGCAGACGCGATCGCTGAGGCGAAAGCTGAGGCCCTGCGCGCGTTGGATGCTATTGCCGATGCCCTGCCAAACGTTGTTCGGATCCCAGCGGAAACGAACGCGATCGTTCCGCCGAGCCGTGGCAGATTAAGGACCATGCTTCGCCGGTATGTGCCGAAACACACCTGGCGATTGGTCACGTTCCTATCAAAGCCCGAAAGCTGTTTGTCTCGACCGTGACGCCGCTTCGTCGAAGGCGCGGCAACATCGCATTAAAAGGCAAACACGGCCCGCCCCGGAGTCATGCGACATGGCCTCGCCGCTTAGGGCCGCTCGCGTCCGCCGCCACAGCGCTTCTCCAGACGGCTTATGCTGTCCACCGTCACATGGCGTGCGTTCTCAATCCGAATCACCCCGTCAGCCCGCAATCGCGTCAGTTGGCGGCTCACGGTCTCGTTGGTGATTCCAAGGAAATCAGACATTTCGACACGCGTCAGCGGCAGATCGAAGGACGCCGACCCGGAAGCCGCATCGAGACTGGAATCGATATTCCGGGCCATCATGAGGAGAAAAGTCGCCACCTTTTCCGGAGCTGTCTTGCGCCCCAGCGTCACCATCCACTCGCGCGCCTCATCGAGTTCATTCAGCGTCTGTTTGAGCAGGCGATGCTCGAATTCCCGTGACGCCTTCATCATCCGTTCGACGGCCGCTCGCGGAAACGAACACAGCGTGACTGCTGTTGCCGCTTCCGCATTGATCGAGCTTTCCACCTTGAAAGGACGTCCCAGAAAATCCGGTGCAAACTGGAGACCGACGATCTGCTGGCGCCCATCCGACAGGCTCTTTGATAGCTTTACCACGCCTGAAAGCACGTTGGAGTAGCTGTCGACGTTCTGTGCCTCGCCGGTCAACTCCATTCCTGACTCGATCCGGCGACGCGAGCAAGTCTTGGCGAGCCCAACCAAATTGTCTGGATCGAGCGCACCGCAGACACCGCGACGCCGTGCCTCGCAAGGGAGGCAAAGAACAGGAATGCCGGAACTATGAATGTCTTGCCGAAAGGTCATGCGTTCGCCTTACCCGATCCTAACTGCCGGCAGGATACCCATCCAGGGTAGAGAAATCCTGCGGCGGTTTGTCCATGAGCGCGGCTGATCGAGATCAGGGTCTGCTTCAGCGATGCGTGCAGTGTTCCGGCGGGCAACACGGTGAACGCGAGATGCAATCGGAAATAGCTGTCAAACTCAGCGAGAACGTCCCACGCTACACCAGCTATCCGACGGCGCCGCATTTCCATTCGGGGATCGATGCTGCCATTTACCGTGGCTGGTTGGAGACGCTGGAAAGCGGCGACGAAATCTCGCTGTACCTGCACATTCCTTACTGCGACAAGCTCTGCTGGTTCTGCGCCTGCCACACCAAGCAGACGCACCAATATGAGCCGGTGGCCGCTTATCTGCGCTCGCTGAATGCCGAAATCGTCACGATTGCCGGTCTGGTGAGCGGCAAGGCACATGTCCGTGCAATCCACTTCGGTGGCGGTTCGCCAACTATTCTGAGGCCCGATGATATGGTTGCTCTTGGAGCGGCCTTGCGGGACAGCTTCGACCTTCTCCCGGATGCTACGGTCAGCATCGAAATCGAAACCAACGACATGGACAAGGCGCGCCTTGATGCACTTGCTCAAATCGGCGTAACGCGGGCGAGCCTCGGCGTGCAGGATTTCGATCCGCAAGTGCAAAAAGCAATTAATCGTGAGCAGAGTTTTTTGCAGACCAAGGCAGTCGTCGACGGGGTTCGTTCGCGGGGCGTCGAATCGGTCAATCTGGACCTGCTCTACGGGCTCCCGAATCAGACACGCGAGACGATCTGTTCCACGGTGGCGCAGGCACTGACCTTGGAGCCAGACCGGATGGCCCTGTTCGGCTACGCACATGTGCCCTGGTTCAAGAAGCATCAGACGATGATCGACGAGGCATGGCTGCCGAGTCCCACTGAGCGTTTCGCCCAATCTCAACTCGCGGCGCGGGCAATTGTCGCCAAGGGATATGAGGCAATAGGACTCGATCATTTCGCGAAGCCCGACGATGCGCTGGCCATAGCGGCCCGCGCAGGGGTTTTGCATCGCAATTTTCAGGGCTACACTGAGGATCGCTGCCCGACACTGATCGGACTTGGCCCTTCGTCCATCGGTCGTTTTCGCCAAGGCTACGTGCAGAACATGGCTTCGACTGCCGGGTACGGGCGCATGGTTGCGGATGGCGGGTTGGCTGCCGTCCGCGGCGTTGCCCTTTCCGACGACGATCGCGTCCGTGGCTGGATCATCGAGCGGCTGATGTGTGATTTTGCCTTCTCGGCAGTCGATCTGGTGGAGCGGTTCGGCAAAGCCGGCGAGCAGCTCCTTCATCGCTCGAGGTCCATCGCACTCCACGATCCTGCCCGAGCGCTTGAATTCGATGGTGACAGTTTCCTCGTACGGACTGAAAGTCGCCCCTTCATTCGAACCATCGCGGCCAAGTTCGATACATATTTCAAAGGGGGAACGGCGAGGCACTCGGTGGCGGTCTGAGCAAAGCACAGTGCGCTCGCCGTTTGGTCGATCGGCGAACCAGCTGCGTTTCGTTTTGACCGCTCATAGGCGACTACCGCATCAAATCGAAAATGCAAACTTAGGCTGTTGCGCGGTATCTCCTTCCACATCATCTCTTGCGCATACCTGCATTATGTTCCAGCTGCCCTAGCGGAGGAGTCACGATTTTCCGGCAAGCTCCGTCGGCAGACGTTCCTTTCTGGCCTTGGCAAAGGCTCGGTCGCCTTCCAGAAACGCCGCCAGCATGAAAGGGATGAGTTCTGCCACGGTTTCAGACTGACCATAGGTCTGACGGTAAAGTGCAGCATACTCCTTGAGTGTTTGGCTCAGCTCCGCGCTGACGGTAATGGTGATCTTCGAAGCTGTTCGGTCCGGAAGTTTTCCAAGTTTCAGGTCAGCCATGATAACTCCTGCTCAACTGGCGTATGGCCGCAGCACGATGTCCTTGTGCACGATGACGCGCAGTGGCCAACCTGGGCGGACG
Organism: Mesorhizobium sp.; assembly: GCF_005063415.1. GTDB lineage: Bacteria > Pseudomonadota > Alphaproteobacteria > Rhizobiales > Rhizobiaceae > Mesorhizobium. The sequence continues at coordinate 11,981 of NZ_SUEG01000051.1, read as the reverse complement.
ACGATGGTGGGCTGGATATTGAGGTTTTTTTCGGTGATGCGCTGGCCGGCTCGACTGGCGTTCTGCTGGGCTGATTCCCGGATCGCCTTGACCAGATCGCTCTCGTTTTCGCCGAGGCTGAATTCTGTGCCGACACCGAGCAATGTGGCAAGCGCCACTCCCTTGATCATCTGCCAAGTGTGGAAATCGACTTCGTCTTCCAGCCCTGCGTAGCCGGCGGTGTCGCTCGCGGGCAGATTGTCGATTTCGGCCGACGAGCCGTCGGGCAGCAGAATGCGCTGCCAGACCAGCAGCGCTCGCTTTTGCCCGAACGCGACGACGCTGTCGTAGACGCCGATAAGACGTGAGCCCTGCGGAATCAGCAATATGTTGCCCGTGACCGTGTCGTGCACATTTTCGGTGACTTGCGCGACGACAAGGCCCGGCAAATCGGAATTGATGCCGGTGATCAGGCTGGCGGCAATCACGCTGCCAGCCATCAGTTGATATGGCGAGATCGGCGTCTGCAGCGCATGCGGATTGTAGATCCCGCCAGTGCTCCGCTGGCTGAGAAAATCAAGCTTTCGCTGCTGATTGTTCTGGTCGCCTTCCGCCGCCGCCACCGAGGCTGACGCGCGTCCTGCTTCGGATTGGGGAAGCGCCTCAAATGGATGCTGAGCAGTTTGCACGCTCTCTCCGACATCTGTCTTTTGAGCTCGATTTTCGACGCGGAAAAGCACCCGCGATTCACGCGCTTCGATCGCCTGCTGCGCTAGACGCTGCTCCTCGGCCGAGATGTCTTGGCCCGGCACGATGCCGAGCTGGCGCTGCCGCTCGAGGATGGGGCGGCCGAGGTCGCCCGGCAAAGGTAGCCCAAGGACGGGAGGCTTCGGCTTCATGCCGGAATAGTCATGGGGAAGCGTATCGAGCCCCTCGGCGATTGGTTTGCGCTCAGTGTTGTAGAGATCTTCCGCCTGATCCCTGATGCGAAGGGCCGGCCCCTGGAGGGCGATCATGGTAACGCCGAAGACAGCGCCGGATCCGAGCGCTGCGATCGCGATGATCACACCGCGCCTGAACCGCACCACGCGGCGGGGAGAGGCCCGAAGCTGCAGTTCCTCGGGATCCAGTTTCGGCGGGATGCCAGAGCGGGAATTTTCGATCATGAGTCCTCACCTCGCCGGCTGCCGCGAAAGAGCGAGATCCGCCGTTGCGGTTGCCTGCCGTCAATCCTGCTGATGCGGATCACCTGCTGCCGCTTGGTGCCGAGGCGAAGTTCGGCCGCGGCGAAGAGCCGATCGACGATGTAATAGTTGCCGCGCACGCGATAGTTGACGAGCTCGCTGCTCCCATCTGCGCCGACGATGAAGAGTGGTGGCGCCTCGCCCTGATCTATGCGACGAGGGAACTCAATATAGACCTTGCTGCCGTCGTCGAAGGCTCGCGTCGGTCTCCAGGGCGGTGTGTCGCCACCGATTGAGTAGCGAAAGCGAAGGTTTTCGAGCGCGATATTCGACGCGACCGGTGTAACTGCCTCGGCTTGAGCATTGCGCTGGCGAAGCGCGATGATCTGGTCTTGGCTGTAGGTCCAGGAGATTGCCGCCATTGCGGTCTTCTCGGTGCTTTGAAGCTGCAAATGATAGGTCCGCCGGTCCGTCGTAATGACGACATTGGTGGCAAGACCCGGCGCGAAGGGTTTTACCAGAACATGGGTGCGCTGATTGTCACCGGTGCCGCTTGCGGTATCGCCAATGACCCAGCGCACGGTGTCGCCAGCCGACACGGCGGTTAGTTTCTCGCCCGGCTGCAGAGCGATGTCGGTCACGCGCTCCGGCGCGGCATAGAGTTGATAAAGCGCGCCATCGGTGAAGGGGTAGACTTGCACGGCATTAACATACCCGTACTTGGTGGGTTGCTGGGTCGCGGCTTTGTTGGCATCAGCGACGCGTTCTTCAGGGGGGCGCTTGTCCTCGGCCTTGCCGGGCTCGGGCTGCATTTGGCCAGGCAGCGGCAGTGGTTTTGGCACCTCGACAATTCTAATCGGCCTCTCCGGCGCCTTTTCGATCGCGGCCGGTTTGAAGTCGGCAGCGTCATAGGAAATCTCAGGCGGCGGCACCTTCTTCGATGCACAAGCGGAAACGACCGCTGCCGACACCGATAGGATCAGCACGGCACGAATCGGTGACATTTTACCTTTCATTGGTGGACTCCGTCGGAGAAAGGGGGGTTGGGACGGCGCTGTCGAGCTCGCGTGACCAGTCAATGGCATTGATGAAGACGCCGAGCGGATTCTTGCGCAGCTGATCCGTATTGCTTGGCGAGCGAATCACGATCGTGAGGATCGCAGTCCAGCGCATCGTGCTGGCAAGGCTTCCGCGCTCAAACACCTGCTCGGTCCATTTGACCTGGAATGAACTTTCGGAGGCTCTGACCACGCTGGTGACCTGTACCGAAACACTGCGCGTTCCGATCTGACCGAAGGGGTCGTTCGCCTTGGCGTATTCGTTGAGGAAGAGCGCTGCGCGATCGCTAGCAAAGTCGTACGCTGCCAACCAGTTCTGCCGTACCAAAACCGGATCGGTGGAAACGGAACGGACATTCTGGATGAAGCGGCCGAGATGCCAGGCGATCTGAGCATCCGAGGGCTCATAATTCCGGATCGCCGGCGCGACGGCGCGCGTCTCGCCGAAGCCATCGACCTCGACGACATAAGGCACGACACGGCTTTGCATCGACTGCCATACGAGTCCGCCGGAAAGCCCGGTCGCCAAGGCCAGGCAGCCAAGGGCCATGATCCGCCAGTTCCTGGCCTGCAGTCGAGATGAGCCGATGCGCTCGTCCCACAGCTGGGCGGCTTTTTGATACGGCGTGACCGGTTCGGGTGTTTTGCCGTAACGGCGCACGGGTCGCTTGAAGAGCATCTAGTCATCCTTGTCGTTGAGAGAGGGGTTGGCGCTGCCTCCCGGCCGGTCTCCGTCTCGGACAGCTTGCATGGCAGCGTGGCGATTTGCACGGGCGGTCTGTTCAGAACGTAGGCGCCTTGCCCACGTCGGCGCCGAAACAGTGGCCGAACCGGCAGAGCGTTCGGTCATTGGCGCTGTCGGCGTGCCGCCGGTCGCGGTCCACGCGGCATCGCGCCCGGCATCGGCGTTGCGCCCAACACTTGCAGTGGCGGATCGCGCTATGCCTATAGCGGCGCCGCCAGCTGCACTGGTTACACCATGCATTCCAGCAGCCACACCGGAGAGGCCAGCGTCGGGCGAGGTTGCGCGCCCGATCTGCCATGACGTGGAAGCAGCCGATCCCATTGTTGTGCCGGCTCGGATGGCGGCGACACCGCCGCTGGTTGCCATACGCGCGCCAGCAAATGCTGTGCCTCCAGCAACGAGTGATACACCCGCTGCCGCCGCGGTCGTGCCGAGGGCGGCGCCCGCCCCAAGCTGCGGTGCGCCTGAGACAAGACCCGACGCGATCCCCGGCCCAAAAATGCCAAGGCCAAGCAATGCCAGTGCGCCCAGTACCTGGGACATGGCACCGGCAAGATCCGGCTCCTTGCCTTGCAATGCGGAAGCGAACTCCCCGAAGAGCGTGGAGCCGATACCGACAATGACGGCGAGCACCATCACCTTGATGCCTGACGAGATAACATGGCCGAGCACGCGTTCGGCCAGGAACGCTGAACGGTTCCAAAGTGCGAATGGAACCAAAACAAAACCTGCCAGCGTGGTGAGCTTGAACTCAAGGATGGTGATGAAAAGCTGGATGGAAAGGATGAAGAAGGCGATGATGACCAGGAACCAGGCCATCAGCAGCACGAAGATGGTCAGTGCGTTGCCGAAGATTTCCGGGAAGCCCAGGAGCTGACTGGCTTGGTCAAGCATTGGCCAAGCACCTTCGAAACCGGTCGCGGCAATGCGGCCCGGGCGCAAGAGATTGTCTGCCGACAGATTGCCGGCCGACGCCTTAATCCCGAGACCGGCAAAAGAACGATAAACGATATCGGCGAGGTTCTTGAAATTGTTCAGAATGAAGGCGAAGACGCCAACATAGAGCACCTTGCGGACAAGCCGGCCGAGAACGCTGGTTTCGTCGCCGAGCGCCCACGCCAGGCCGGCAAGTGTGATGTCAATGCCGATCAGAATGGTAGTGAGGAAGGCGAGGTCGCCCGATAGCAGACCGAACCCGCTGTCGATGTAGCGGATGAAGGTCTCCATGAAGCGATCGATGACGCCAAGGTCGTTCATGCCGCTGCCTTTCTCGTCGTGATGAACTCGTGATTAATTGCCGGGATAAGCCGAGCCGGTACCCAAGAATCGCTTCGTCATCTCGCGGGCGGCTTCGTCTGACTGGGCCTTGCGGGCGGCATCCTCGGCCTCAGCTCGAAACTGCGTTGCGAGCAGCGTCTGGATCTGCATCTGCTGTTTTGTCGAAAGCGCCATCAGCTGGTTGGTGGCCTGGCTTGCCTGAAGCGCACCGGCCGCCCCTTGGCTGCGGTTGACGAGATCGGCGAGCAGATCGCCGTCGGCGCGGACGTTCTCGACGATTTGCGACTGGACACCCATGGTCTGGCGGAACGCCTGCATGGCGGTTTGCCAACGCTCCCGCGCAGCACTCGCCACATCGCTGACTTTGATCGTGGCGTCGTAGCTTTCCGGATATTGGCTGCGCCACTGGTCTTGAAGCTTGCCCAGATCAAAGCTGAGGCCACTCGCCTGGTCCATCAAGCCGTCGATGCGATGGAGCGAACCGGTGAGTTGGCCAACGGAAGAGAAATCCAGACGCTGAAGATTGCGCGCCATGTTCTGCAGCATGGTCGCCTGATTCTGCAGCGACTGGATCTGGTTGTTGATCTGCTCCAATGCGCGCGCGGCCGTCAGCACGTTCTGCGCATAATTGGACGGATCGAACACGATAAGGGCGTAGGCGGGCTGCACATAGTCGGCCATAGGCTTGGCGATCAGGGAAACGGTGATCAGGCCGGAGAGAAGGCGTCGCCGCATCATGAGAATTGCTCCTTGTCTGGTTGAGGGAATTGCTTGAGAAGTTCGCCGGCCCAATCGAGGCCGCGCGCGATCAGGAACTGCGAGGCAAAGCTGCCTTGCCCGTCTTCGGACATGATCCTGTCGATCAGAGTCTGCGTGGCCGGATCGGAAGCACCGCAAAGCGCAAGAGCGATGGGGCCAAGCTCGAGCTCGAACAGACGGTTGCCGCGGCGCGATTGCAGATAATACTGACGCTTCGGCGTGGCGCGGGCGATCAATTCGATCTGCCGCTCGCTTAAACCGAAGCGCTCGTAGGCTGTGCGCGCCTGGGGTTCCACGGCACGATCATTGGGAAGGAAAATGCGCTGCGGGCAGCTTTCGATGATTGCCGGCGCTATGCCAGAGCCCGCGATATCAGCCAGCGACTGCGTAGCGAAGACAACCGACACGTTCTTCTTTCGCAGCACCTTCAGCCATTCGCGGATGCGGGCGGCGAACAGCGGATTGTCGAGATAGACCCACGCCTCGTCGAGCATGATCAGCGTGGGCCGTCCGTCGAACCGTTCCTCAAGTCGCTGGAACAGATAGGTAAGCACCGGCAGCAAAGCGCTTTGGCTGTGCATTAACTCCTCGGTCTCGAAACACTGCACATCCGACAAGGCCAGCCCATCATGATCGGCATCGAGCAGGCGGCCGAAGGGACCGTCGAGCGTGTAGGGCATCAATGCGGTCTTCAGCGCATTGGATTGAAGCAGGACCGAAAGACCGGTCAGTGTGCGTTCCTGCGCCGGCGCGGTGGCAAGGCTGGCCAGCGCTGACCAAATAGCCTCCTTCACCTCCGGCGTGACGGTGACGTTCTCGTGGGCAACAAGGCTGGCGATCCATTCGGCCGCCCAGCTTCGGCTAGCCTGGTCGTTGATGCTGCGCAGTGGCTGAAAGGCAAGGGAACCGTCCGCTCCTAGCGCGTGGTGTTCTCCACCCATGGCAAGTGTTGCAGCACGGGCCGAATTGCCTTTGTCGAAGACATAAACCTGGGCGCCGGCGTAGCGCCTGAACTGCAGAGCAATCAGAGCAAGCAGAACCGACTTGCCGGCGCCGGTCGGACCAACAACCAGCATGTGGCCGACATCTTCGACGTGGGTGGAAAGCCGAAACGGTGTCGACCCACTGGTCTCGGCAACGAAAAGCGGTGGCGCTTCGGTTTGGGTGACTTTCGCGAGATGCTCGTTTGTCGCAGGACCGGCCCAAACCGACGACAGCGGCATGAGATGGGCAAGGTTCAATGTATGAACGAGCGGTTGGCGAACGTTAGCGTAGACATGGCCAGGCAATGAGCCGAGCCAAGCCTCGACCGCATTGACGCCTTCTCGGATCGTGGTGAAGCCGAGCCCATTGATGATGCGCTCGACCGCGCGAAGCTTCTCTGCAGCGGCTTGGCGATCCTCGCCCCACACCGTCACGGTGGTGGTGAGATAGCCGAAACTCACATGATCACCGCCCAATGCCTGAAGGGCTTCGTCGGCATCGAGCGCCTTGTTGTCGGCATCGCTATCGACAAGCGGGACCGGCTCGTTGGTAATGACCTCGCGTAGGATTGCCACGATCGATTTGCGCTTGGCAAACCACTGCCGGCGCAATCGCGTCAGCGTCTTCGTGGCTTCCGTTTTCTCGAGCGGAATGAAGCGCGTCATCCAGCGATAGGCGAAATCCTGATGATTGAGGGTATCGAGGATTCCGGGCCGGGTGAGGTTCGGAAAGCCGAGGATGGTCAGTGTGCGAAGATGCTGCTCACCCAGCATCGGCTCCAGGCCACCGGTAAGCGGCGCATCGACCAGGATTGCATCCAGATATATCGGCGTTTCCGGGGCCATGATAGGATGGCGACGAGGCGAAATCGTGCCGTGGAGGTAGGTCAACGTCTGAGCATCATCGAGGACGCGTACTTCGGACATGAAACCCGAGAAGAGATCGAGCACGCGGTTGGTCTCGTCACGGAACCTCGCCAGATCCTGGCGCCAGTCTCTTTCTCCTCGGGAATAATGAGAGTCGACGAGCGTGCTTTCTGCGCGCGCCTGGGCGTCCGGCGGTGGCATAAACACCAAGGTCAGATGATAGCGGCTCTCGTAGTGCGCTACCTTCCCCTCGAAAGCAGCGCGGCGTTCTTCGTCGACCAGCCACGACGCGGCGTCAGGAAAATGCGAGTTCGGATAGCCCAGCGCTTCTGTGCGCTCGGCCTCAAAGAACAATGCCCAGCCAGAGCCAAGGCGTCTGAGAGCATTGTTCGCCCGGGCGCAAATGCCGACGAGTTCAGCCTCCGTCGCACTTTCGAGATCCGGGCCGCGGAACCGCAACGTCCGCTGAAAGCTGCCGTCCTTGTTGAGCACGATGCCGGGCGCCACCAAGGCAGCCCAGGGTAGATGGTCGGCAAGCCGGTCGGCTTTGCTTCGATATTCCGAAAGGTTCAGCATGCAAGCCACCCCTTCAGACGTAGGTGGCGCACAAGCACGCTGGCGAAGTCCGGATCGCGTCTTGCGGCAAACACCGCTAACGAGTGGCCTGCGATCCAAAGCACCAGACCAGCAATCCATTGCTGCAAGCCGAAGCCAATGGCCGCGGCCACTGTACCGTTGAGGATCGCCACCGCGCGCGGAGCCCCGCCGAGCAGGATCGGCTCGGTCAGCGCCCGGTGGACCGGTACTGCGAAGCCCTCGATATGCTGCTCCCCGGCGGCCATCAGACGAGCGCCCCACCACCGAAGGAGAAGAAGGAGAGGAAGAAGCTCGATGCCGCGAAGGCGATCGACAGACCGAAGACGATCTGAATCAGGCGCCGAAAACCACCGGCGGTGTCGCCGAAGGCAAGCGTCAGGCCGGTGGTGATAATGATGATCACCGCAACGATCTTGGCGACCGGTCCCTGCACGGACTCCAGGATCTGCTGCAGCGGCTGCTCCCACGGCATGCCGGAGCCGGCGGCATAAACCGGGGCCGTGATAAGAAACGCGAGCGCTGTGGACGAAAGAAAGCGAAGCTTCTTGCGCATGAGGAAGGCCTTTCAAAGCTGCTGGAGTTGCGAAAGCGTGAGCGGGGCAACGGCGTAATCGCCGCTGCCGTCGAGACCGGTGACCTCGGCGATTGCGTCGATGTGGCGCGACGAGCCGCGTCCCGCTATGAAGACGATCAGATCTATCGCCTCAGCGATGAGCCGGCGGGGAACGGTGACCACCGCTTCCTGGGCGAGTTGCTCAATGCGATAGAGAGCCGAGCGCGCGGAATTGGCGTGTACGGTAGCGATGCCGCCTGGGTGCCCGGTGTTCCATGCCTTCAGCATGTCGAGCGCTTCCGCGCCCCTCACCTCGCCCACGATGATGCGGTCCGGCCTGAGCCTCAGCGTCGAGCGCACGAGATCGGCAAGGGTGACCGAGCCCCGCCTTGTTCTCAGGGCAACGCAGTCCCTGGCCGCGCACTGCAGTTCGCGTGTGTCCTCGATCAGGATCACCCGATCGTCGCATTCGGCGACTTCAGCCAGCAGAGCGTTGGCGAGTGTTGTCTTCCCCGAGGAAGTGCCGCCGGCGATCAGCATGTTGCGCCGCTCGCGGACGGCCTTTTTCAGCGCATCGGCCTGCAGCGGCAGCATGATGCGTTCGGCAACATAGTCGGCCAGGGTGTAGACTTTCGCGGCGGGCTTGCGGATGGCAAAACATGGCGCCAACACCACAGGTGGCAGCAGGCCTTCGAAGCGTTCGCCAGACGGCAATTCGGCACTGACGATCGGGTTGTCGGCGTGCGCCTCGGCGCGCACGTGCGAAGCAACCAGGCGGATGATACGTTCTGCCTCGGACGGGTGCATGTGAACGTCGGTATCGACCCGACCTTCGCCTAACCGGTCGAGTCGCAGCGCGCCGTCGGGATTGACCATCACCTCGATGACGGACGGATCGGCCAGGGCTTCGGTGATTGCCGGACCCATGGCGGTGCGCAGCATGACACGCCGCCGGTGGTCGGCCTCGGGATGAGAGCTCATCCTTCCCCTCCCCCACCATTGTCTTTGCTAAGCGACTTTTTGCCGGAAGCGATCTGGCGGCCGACCTTCTCAACGAATTTCTCGAAACGCTCTTGGGCAATAGCCTGCGTTGCCCGATCCGGGACCGGCGTGTGGGCGTGAAGGGTGATCGAAAAGCGGATGAAGAGCGCCAGGCTCTCCAGGATCACCTCGGAATCGCGCCTGACGTGGGCAAGATCGCGGGAGAGCCGGTCAAGCCTTACGCCGTAGCGCCGATCGAACTCGCTCTCGCCACGCCGCTCGATGAACGCCTCGATCGCCTTCGCCACGATCGCTGATTTGGTCGTTGACGGATCGCGACTGAGGTTGTCCAGTTTCTCGCTGAGCTCCGGCTCAAGCAGAAACTGATGGCGAATGCGGTGCGGCTTCATGCGGATCGTTCCGACGGCCCGGCGTTGCGCCGGCGACGGGAGAAGCATCGGCCAGACGCTCAAAATTGCTTATGGCCGTTATCTACGCTGAGGTGCGCTCTGCAACTCAGCGGACTTCAGAAGCCGGGAATGACATCGTCGCCCCTGCCCTCGTTGATACCGTAGACGCGGGCCGCAGTGGAAATCCGATCCATGACACGCTTGTCCGCGAGCGCTTCGCTGTCATCGTCTGCGGGCTTGTACAGATCGGCCTGATCGGGCTCTTGAGAGACAACAACGTCTTCTTCGGGCAGGCTTGGATGGCGTTGCTGCTGAACGCCTCCCTCGTCTTCAACTGGCGCGTCGGCGCTTTCCTCGTCCGCAGCAAGTCGGCTATCGACGCTGCACACTTGTCCAGTCCAGCCGTCCGGGCGTGATGCAGGGCAGTCCGCATAGGGTCCGTCGTGCAGCACCGGCGCAGGCAGCACCCGATCTGTGAAATTCTGATCCTGATAATAGCGCAGCTTCTTGGCGCGGATCGGCGGCAACCCAGAAACCAGGACCAATTCGTCTGACGGCGGCAATTGCATCACCTCGCCTGGCGTCAGGAGCGGGCGCGCGGTTTCCTGGCGGCTCACCATGACATGTGAAAGCCAGGGCGCAAGCCGATGGCCCGCATAGTTGCGCATCGACCTAAGTTCGGTTGCGGTGCCGAGGGCATCCGAGATGCGCTTGGCCGTGCGTTCGTCATTGGAGGAAAAGGCAATTCGCACGTGGCAATTGTCGAGAATAGCATTGTTCTCGCCATAGGCCTTTGAAACCTGGTTCAAAGATTGTGCGATCAGATAGGAGCGAATGCCATAACCTGCCATGAAGGCGAGCGCCGTTTCGAAGAAGTCGAGGCGACCGAGCGCCGGAAACTCGTCCAGCATCATGAGCAGCTGATGCTTACGGCTCTTCTTCGGGTCCCCCTCCAGACGCTCCGTCAACCGCCTGCCGATCTGGTTCAAGATCAGTCGCACCAAAGGCTTGGTGCGCGAGATATCCGAAGGCGGCACGACCAGATAGAGCGACAGCGGTCGCTCTCCATCCACTAGGTCAGCGATGCGCCAGTCGCAGGACGAAGTGGCCGCCGCGACCGTTGGATCACGATAAAGCCCGAGAAAGGACATGGCGGTCGAGAGGACGCCTGAGCGCTCGTTTTCCGACTTGTTCAGGAGTTCGCGAGCCGCCGAGGCCACTACGGGATGGACCTGAGGGTTATGCCCCGTCCCGAGATGGTTTGTCGTCATCATCCGCCGTAGCGTTGCGGCAAACGAGCGTTGCGGGTCCGACAGGAAGGTGGCGACGCGGGCCAGCGTCTTGTCCTCTTCAGCGTAGAGCACGTGCAAAATGGCGCCAACTAGGAGTGAATGGCTGGTCTTCTCCCAGTGGTTCCGTCGCTCCAGCGCGCCCTCGGGATCGACGAGGATGTCGGCGATGTTTTGAACGTCCCGGATCTCATCTGGGCCTTTGCGCACCTCCAGCAGCGGGTTGTAGCGTGCCGATCTCGGGTCGGTCGGATTGAACAGAAGGCAGTACGAGAATTTCGACCGCCAGCCGGAGGTCAACTGCCAATTTTCGCCTTTTATATCATGAATGATGGCAGACCCGGTCCAGGAAAGTAGCGTTGGAACAACCAGCCCCACGCCCTTGCCCGAACGCGTCGGCGCAAATGCCATGACGTGCTCCGGGCCGTCATGGCGCAGATAGCGATCGTTCAGCCTACCGAGGAAAACGCCCGCCGGCCGTAACAACCCTGCCGTCTCGACCTCATGAGTCGTGGCCCACCGTGAAGACCCATAGGTCGTAACCGACCCGCGCTGTCGCGCGCGCAAAAGCGAGCCAGCGATTGCGGCGGCACAACCCAGGAATCCGCTGGCGCCTGCAAGCGTACCGGCTTTGTCGAAGACCTCCGGCGCATAAGCATCGAAGTGGAACCACCATTCAAACAGCTTCCACGGCTTGTAGATTGGCCAGCCGGCGAAGAGAAACCATGGTGCGCCGAGAGGCGTCTGGTAGGTCAGCATTTGAGCGCACCATTGGGTTGCCGTCCATACGCCGATAATGACAATTGCGCACACAACGGCGATCTGCCCGATCAGTAGCTTCGTAGGTGTCATCGGCTTGGCCCGCTGAACAACGCGACCTAGCATCGCGCGGCGCAGCCGGGACAGGAATGTTCCTCACATACGATTTGGGAGCAATGAACGACTTCCTACGTATGCAGGTCGGTCAGCACGCGTGTTGCGCCTTCACGCGACACCATCCGCCACTCCATCCTTTCCATTCACCCTGAGGCCCGGCGCCGCCGACAGTTGCGTGACCGCTCCTCCGCAAAGTTATCTTCTGCGTTCAGGGAGCCACGGCGCCTGGGCTGGCTGATGAACACCGTCCGCTCGCGCATGTGGGGTCGAATTGATTTGTGCCCAAGTGGAGGCAGGCTCGTCTTCCAACAGTTGCCGCAGTTCCCCTGGCTCGAACGCCATCATCGGTGGGGAAGCGGGTTCATCCTCCAACAGTTGCCGCAGTTCCCCTGGCTCGAACGCCATCATCGGTGGGGAAGCGG